>JBDLTZ010000167.1:0-58672 GCA_039805565.1 Chloroflexota bacterium
GACGAGAGCGAGACGGGCGAGCCGATCTTCTACGGCGAGTATGACTACACCCACTGGCTGATCGCGCCGACGCCAGACGAGGCGTACCCCTTTGAGGTGCTTTACTACGAGTTGCCCCCGCTGCTCGACGAGAGCATCCAGACCAACTGGCTGACCGAGTACGCGTCGCAGCTTCTGCTGTACGGCACGCTGCTCGAGGCGACGCCATTCCTGAAGAACGACGAGCGCATCGCCACGTGGCAGGCATACTACGACCGGGCCGCCGCGATGCTTAACGGCGAGGATCTAGCCAAGATCCTTGACCGCGCGGCGACGCGCAAGGAGGTTTGAACGTGAGCTATACCAACATTTTCGGTGGCACTACCGTATACCCCTCCGACGTATCATACCTTGCGCTGGCGCTTGACGCGGACGTCACCCTCGAGTGGCCGCTGGAGAACTCCGGCGAGGCTCCCCCGGCGGCGCGCATCATCGACGTGACGCCCGACGCCTCGACGTGGGCCGTCTCCATGCCCAACGCCACGCTGACGGGCGCGGGCCAGACTGTGCTCTTCAACAACCTGAGCGTCACTGACAGTTTCGAGGTCAAGGACTACATAGGCGGCACCCTTGCTACGGTGGGCGCGGGTGAGCAGTGGCAGGTCTACCTCGCCGCGACGACCACGGCTGCGGGCACGTGGCGCGTCTTCCGCTACGGCGCCTCGACGGCCACCGTGCAGCCATCTGCGCTGGCGGGCTTCGGCCTCGTCACGACGGGCGCGACGCTCTCGCAGTCCCTGCCCGTGACCACATTCAACACCAGCGGCCTGACGCTGGCCGTCTCCAACCGCGCCTCGGCCTTCGTCTGGGATGGCACGGGCAGCGGCACGCTCAACCTGCCGACCGTGGCGGCTGCGGGTAACAACTTCTTTGTCTTCATCCGCAACGCGGGCGGCGGCGACCTCATCGTTGACCCGGCAGGCACGGACGCCATCAATGGCGCCCTGACGCTGGTCCTGCGCCCCGGCGACAGCGCTACGCTGATTACGGACGGGCTTGAGTGGTACACCATCGGCCTCGGGCAGGAGCCGGTATTCGCGTTCGACTACACGTCGATCACCGTCACGGGCGGCACCAAGACGCTGACAGGCTCCGAGCTTAACCGCATCGCCTACAACTTCGTCGGAACGCTGGCCGCCGACCAGTACATCATTCTGCCATCCACGGTGCAGCAGTACTGGATTACGAACGGCACGAGCGGGCCGTTCAACCTGTTCTTCCAAACGGCCTCCGGCACCCCCGTCCAGATCAATCAGGGCGCGCGAGGCATCTACTACTGCGACGGCGTCAACCTCGTGCTGGCGTCTGACCCGCTCTCCATCACCACGCCGCTGGTGATCAGCGAGGGTGGCACCGGCTCAACCACGGCGTCCGGCGCCCGCCTGAGCCTCGGCATCACGGCGTTTGCGGATCCGATCGTCACCGCCTCGAACGCCGCCGCAGTGCGCACGGTCATCAACGCCGCAGGCTCCGGCGCCAACACCGACATTACCAGCATATCCGGCCTGACGACGCCCCTCAACGTCGCGCAAGGCGGCACAGGCTCGGCTACGGCGTCCGGCGCACGCACCAACCTCGGCGCGGCGGCGTCGGGCACGAACACCGACATCACGACGCTGAACCCGGCGGCTGGCCTGCAAGTCGGCACGCCTACCGGCGGCGCGCAAGGCGCGGGCACGATCAACGCAGCAGGCCTGTTCGTCAACGGCGCGGCGGTCGGCACCGGCTCGGGTTCTGTGACCTCGGTCGCCCTGTCGGGCGGCACGACGGGCCTGACGGCTTCAGGCTCGCCAATCACAACGTCTGGCACCATCACGCTGGGCGGCACGCTGGCTGCGGCCAATGGCGGCACCGGGCAGACGACGTACAGCAACGGCCAACTGCTCATCGGCAACGGCACCGGGCTTACCAAGGCGACGCTGACGGCTGGCTCAGGCATTACGATCACCAACGGCGCAGGCTCGATCAGCATCGCGGCTACGGCTGGCGGCGGCGGCACGGTTACGTCTGTCGCCCTGTCGGGCGGCACGACGGGCCTGACGGTCACCGGCTCACCGATCACCACCAGCGGCACGATCACGCTTGCCGGCACGCTCGTTGCGGGCAATGGTGGCACCGGGCGCAGCACGCTCACTGCTAACTCTTTGCTGGCCGGTAACGGCACGAGCGCCGTCAACCTCATCGCCCCCAGCACCTCGGGGAACGTGCTTACGTCCAACGGCACTGCGTGGGTGTCGTCGCCCTTGAATTCGATTGGGCTTAGCGACGGGACGGCGGCAGCCCCCTCATTGTATTTCAATGCTGAGTCGGGGACAGGCGTGTACCGCCCCTCGGCAAGCACTCTTGGCTTTGCGGTGGGCGGCGTGTTCGCTGGTTCGATTACATACACCGCGAGCGGTGAGGGCAATGTAAAAGTAGGTGATCGGGCTGGCACCTCTGCCTCTGGGACACGCAATGTTGCTGTAGGTAGCTGGGCTGGATTTGATCTAACTAGCGCGAACAACACAACGCTGATCGGGGCGTCGGCTGGCGCAAATATCACGACTGCGTCAGGCAGCACATTTGTAGGGTTTAGCGCAGGCGCGAACGTCACCACAGCGCAGGACAATACCGCGCTAGGATATAACGCGGGCAGCACCATAACATCTGGCAGCAATAACACATGCCTAGGTAACGAGGCGCAGCCTTCTTCGGCCACTGTCTCTAACACAATCACACTTGGCAACGCTTCAATCGCCACCCTCCGGTGTCAGGTGACGACCATCACCTCACTGTCCGACGCGCGTGACAAGACCGATGTCGCCGCGCTCGACGCGGGGCTTGCTTTCATCAACGCTCTTAATCCTGTCCGCTTCACGTGGGACGCGCGTGACCCTGACGGCAAGCACGGCGAGGCCGATACCGGCTTCATTGCGCAAGACCTTAAGGCGGCGCAGGAGCAGCTTGGTATCGACATCCCCGGCCTCGTCTACGCAGACAACCCAGACAAGCTGGAGGCTGGCTACGGCAAGTTGCTCCCCGTGCTGGTGAAGGCAATCCAAGAGCTATCCGCCAAGGTCGAGGCGCTCGAAGCACAGCTTGGAGGCTGAATGAATGGCCGAGAGTATTGTTCCGATCAGATCACAGCCCGGCATCAAGCGGGACGGCACGAAGTTTGAGGGGGACAACTACGTCGACGGCCAGTGGGTGCGCTTCCAGCGCGGCCTGCCCCGCAAGATGGGCGGCTACCGCTCGATCAACAAATACCTGAATGGCGTCGTGCGTGCGCTCCACGAGTACACGCTCGACCAGATCACCTATGTCCACGCGGGATCCGCCAACCTGCTGGAGCGCTTCTTCATCGACGGGACGCTCAACACCAGCACCATCTCCGACCGCACCCCGACCACTCTCGCCCTGAGCGACGAGAACCTCTGGCAGTTCGACGTCGACACGGCGCTGGGCGGGGGCTTGCAGATCGTGGCGCAGGTTGCGCCAAACCTGAACTGCATCTGCAACAGCGCGGGCGGGCAACTCTTCACCGGGGACGCCTTCGGCACAGGGCGCCTCACCGAGGTGACCAACTTCCCTTCGACATACAGCGTCACGGGCGGCGTCGTGTCCCTGCACCCCTACACCGTGGCATTCGGCAGCGACGGCTTCGTCATGTGGTCCGTGCCGGGCGACCCGACGGACTTCACCGGCTCAGGCGCGGGCAACGCCTACGTTACGGGCCAGAAGATCGTGCGCGGCATGCCGCTGCGTGGCGGACCCGGCAACAGCCCCTCGGGCCTGCTCTGGTCGGCTGACAGCCTCGTCCGCATGTCTTTCATAGGTGGCACCACCACCTTCCAGTTCGACACGATCAGCGCGCAGTCGTCGATCCTCTCGGCGCAGTCCGTGATCGAGTACGACGGTATCTTCTACTGGATTGGCACGGATCGCTTCCTGTCGTTCAACGGCGTCGTGCGCGAGGTCGAGAACAACCTGAACCTCAATTTCTTCTTCGACAACCTCAACTTTGCGCAGCGCCAGAAGGTGTTCGCCTACAAGGTGCCGCGCTACGGCGAAATCTGGTGGTGCTTCCCCTTCGGCGACAGCGAGGAGCCGAACCACGCGGTGATCTACAACGTCCGCGAGAACACGTGGTACGACACGGCGCTGCCCGTAGGCGGGCGCTCTGCCGGCCTGTTTCCCGCCGTGTTCCGCAGGCCGCTGCTGGCGTCCCCAGACCCGACGTTCAACCCCACGGACCTGCGCATCACGCAAGTCGACGACCCGCGCATCACCGAGCAACTCGACAACAACCGGATCACCGAGCAGAGCGGGCAGGCGCGCTACCGCTTCTGGGTACACGAGCAGGGCGTCGACGAGATCGACGGCCTCAACCGCAACCCGATCCGATCCTACTTCGAGACGGCAGACATCTCGCTTCCGGTTCAGGCGCAAGTCAGCCGCGCCACGCAGGTGCTCATGCTCGAGCCGGACTTCATCCAGTCCGGGCCGCTGACTGTGCAGGTGGTGGGGCGCGCCAACGCCCGCGCGCCGGAGGTCTTCGGCCCGATCATGACCATCGTCGAGACGCCGCAGACGCCGCAGGAGCAGGTCGTCTTCTTCAAGGAGCAGCGCCGCGAGTTGCGCTTCCGCTTCGAGAGCAACTGCATCGAGGGTGATTATCAGATGGGCCTTGTTCTGGCGCACATGCAGCCCGGTGACGGCACGGTACTCGGCTGATGTCACGCGGCGCTGTAAACCCATTCGGCATGACTTGGCAGCAGTGGGCCGATGCTGCTATATTAAACGCCAACGACACCTACGCCCTCGGCAAGGCCGGCGGCGAGGAGACGTGGCAAGATTGGGCTGTGGGGTTTGTACGCGCGCCGGGTTATGCGCAGCGCACCCTTCCAGACCCCTACCAATTTTCGGATTGGCGCGAGTGGGCCATGCGCGTATTTCCGATGCTTGAGGGTGTGGACTAGATGAACTTTAACATTAATCCGGCACTCTTGCAGCAAGCCTCGGCACAGCAGGCTCTGGCACAGCAGGCTCTGGCACAGCAAGCCGCAACGCAGCAAGCCGCAGCACAGCAAGCCGCAGCGCCTTCGCTGGCCGTACAGCCTACTATGCAGGCCATGCAGACTGCCGCCCCGATGGGCGGCAGCAGCGACTTCTCATTGAAGCCGACCACGGCTGCCACCTTAGCCCCGCAGCCCGCCGCCATGGCAGCCCAGCCCTTTGCGATGCCAGCGCCCTCTCTGCCGGCGCCCTCTCTGCCGGCGCCCTCTCTGGCGGCGCAGCCCACTGCGGCTATCGGCGAGACGGCGAACGCCCTTCGCGTCTATACGCCAGCCAACTTGCAGACCGCCACGACGCCGCCCATGCCGACACCCATGATGTCAACTACGGCAGCGCAGCCCGCCGCGCCGCAGGCGGGCGTGCCCGTCCCCGGCGGGACGCGGTTCTCGCTGCTTCCCAAACCAGCGGCACCGGCAGGCGCGGGCGTGCCTGTTCCGGGTGGCCAGAGCTTCGCGCTCCCGCCCAAGGCGCCGACCAGCGCGCTGCCGACTACGCCCCCCGCGAATTACAACACCATGTTCGGCGGCTTCGCGCTGCCGCCCGAGTACGCGCAGCAGATACAGCAGCGGCAGGCCGATTACGCCGCCAAAAACACATACACGATGACGCGCCCCACGTCAGGCCTCAGCGCGGCGAACCTCGACTTCCAACTGCGCGACGGGCAGCAGGGCTTCCAGTTCGTCACGAACAAGGGCAACGCGGCGGGCGTCGGCAAGAAGGCCGCCGGCACCAAGGGCGCGGCTGGCTACGTCAACGAGTCCGGCTTCGTGCCGCTGGTTGATAACGCCGTGTACCGCATTCGCAACGAGAAGGGCAAGGACCAGATCCTCTACTCCGGCACTGGTGCCGAGGGGCTGAAGAACGTCTACGCCTACGCCCAGAACCTCTCTGCCACGAAAGGCAAGAAGGCCAACTGGGGCGTCGAGATGCAACTGCCCGGCGAGACGGGCTGGCGGCGCGTGGCGGACGATGACCCGGCCAAGGGCACCCTCAGCAAGATCGGCAAGATCGTCGGCACGGCGCTGCCGCTCGGCGTGGCGTTTATTCCGGGCCTCAACGCGCTCGGAGCCATCGCTGCCGCAACCGCTGCCGGCGGTGCTGGCGCGGCGATGGCTGGGCGCAATCCGCTCAAGGGCGCGATCATGGGCGGCCTGTCCGCAGCAGGCGGGTCTTTGCTCGGCCCAGCGCTTAACGTGGGTAGTAAGGCAGCCTCAACTGCTATCGGCACCGGCATCGGCGCGACGGCAGGCGGCCTCGCAACAGGCCAGAGCTTGCAGAACTCGCTGATCGGCGGCGTTACCGCTGGCGGCCTGTCCGCCCTCGGCAGCGAGTTGGGCATCGGGCGCAAGCCGGGCGCGGCTACCGGCAACGGTGGGCCCGCCAACCTGCTGGAGGGCACCCCGTTCAACGGTATCGCGACCACGCCCGCTGGTGGTCTTGTTGGGTCGAGTGGTTTAGGTGGCGCTGGTGGCTCAAGTGCCTCTTGGGATGGTGATCAAATCGCAATCACGGCAATTAAGTCGCCCGGCGGCACGACTGGTGGCGCTCCCGGTGGCGTTACCGGGGGGCTTACCACTGGCGGAAGCAAGCCTGCCACGTATGACGAGGCGACCGACGAACTAAAGATCACCGCTGACAAGAAGCCGGAGCCAATCCCCGGCGCTGGCGCGATGTTCGGCGCAAGCCCCGAGTTGCAACAAGCCGTCAAGGACGCCGTCGACAACGACCCGAAGAACAAGGACAAGTCGACTACCGAGAAGATGGCCGACTACCTCCAGCTTGCCTCGCTGGTCATCGGCCTCGGCGGCAGCCTGTTCGAGAAGGACAAGACGAACAAGCCCGGCAAGATACCCTTCGGCTTTGGCCCCGGCGGCCTCGGAGGCCCCTTCGCAGGCGGCCTGCCTGCGCCCAGCATGCCCGGCCTGAAGCCCGGCGGCAGCCTCGCGGCGCGCCCCATGACCGACACCGACTGGTATCGCTACGGCTACGGCCCCGAGCAGTCCTTCTTCGAGCACGTCGCGCCGGGCGCAGCCAACACCAGCCGCGCCTATACCGGCTACGCGACTGGCGGCTTCGCCGTTGGTGGACCCGGCGACGGGCGCGACGACAAGATCCCGGCGATGCTCTCCGACGGCGAGTATGTTATCGACGCAGAGACCGTCGCCCTGCTCGGCAACGGCTCAAGCAAGGCTGGCGCAGACGCGCTTGACGTATTCCGCACCAACATCCGCAAGCACAAGGGCCAGAAGCTGGCCAAGGGCAACTTCAGCGTCAACGCGAAGAAGCCCGAGAAGTACCTCAAGAAGGGACGTAACTAATGGCTGACATCTCCTCTTTCCTCAGCGAGGGTCAGGAAATACCGGCAGGCTCCGCCTTCAAGGCGCTGCAGAGCCAGACGGTGCTCCCCGAGTGGTACACCAACTACGGCATGCAACTCCTGTCGAATCAGCAGGCGCTGATGAACCAGCCGTACCAGTCCTACGCGGGTCCGCGCGTGGCCGAGTTCTCGCCGACGCAGCAGCAGGCCTTCGGCGCAACTCAGCAGGCCGCCAACGCCTACCAGCCCGCCCTCGGGCAGGCCACGTCCGCCGCGCAAGGCCTTCTCGGCGCGAATGCCCTCGGGCAGGCGCAGCCCTACTTCAGCCAAGCGGCGGGCATCAACGCCCCCAGCGCGGCGTCACCCTACCTCAGCCAATCGGCTGGCATGAACAGCGTGGGCGCCGCAACGCCCGCGCTCCAGCAGGGTGCGCAAATGTCTGCGCAGAGCGCGAACGCCCTCGGCATGCAGGCAGCCCAGCCCTATCTCAGCGCCGCAGGCCAGACGAGTGTGGCCAACATCGGCCAGTACATGAACCCCTACACCGAGCAGGTCGTCAACCGCATCGGCCAGCTTGGCGCGCGCAACCTGTCCGAGAACCTGATGCCCGCCATCGAGGGCCGCTACATCGCGTCAGGCCAACTTGGCTACGGCACGAGGCAGCCCGGCGGGAGCACGCCCTCGGGCATGATGACCGACACGGCGCGCGCACTGCGCGACACGCAGGAGGCGACCCTCGCGCAGCAGGCAGAGGCGCTCCGGCAGGGCTACGGCGAGGCCGCGACGCTGTCGGGTACGGACCTCGCACGGCAGGCGCAACTCGGCCAGTTCGCAGGCCAGCTTGGCATGGAGCAGCAGGGCGCTCTGGCGCGGGCGGGTCAGCAACTGGCCAACATCGGCCAGACCTACGGCACGCTCACCGCCGACCAGCAGCGGACACTCGCCGACATCGGCCAGACCTACGGCAACCTCACGGCACAGCAGCAGCAGGCCCTCGCCAACATCGGCGGCCAGATCGGCAACATCGGGGCCAACGACATCCAGAACCGCCTCGCCGCGTCGCAGCAGCTTGGCAACTTGGCCGAGTCCGCGCAGACGCTCGGCCTGCAGGGCGCGGGCGCCCTCAACGCCATCGGCACTCAGCAGCAGCAGCAGGCGCAGGCCAACCTCGACACGGCCTATCAGGACTACCTGCGGCAGCAGGCCTACAACCAGCAGCAGATTGACGCGGCCGCCAAGACGCTTCAGGGCGTCGCGCCAGCCGTGCCGACCGGCACGCAGGAATACGGCATCGTGCCATCCGGCCAGCCGGCGGAGTATAAGCCCGGCACGGCGGCGACGATCGCGGGTGCGCTGTCCGGCGCGGGCAGCCTGATAAGCAGCCTCGGCAAGACGTTTAAGCTGTAGGGTGATAGCATGAGCGAGTACCTCGCCTACCTCGCGAAGATGGCGGAACAATACGGCGTCCCACTCGAGGAGGCGCGCGCCCTGTACGAGTTGGAGAGCAGCAGCGGGCAGAATGTCCGCGACTCGTCGGCGGGCGCGATCGGCCACATGCAACTCATGCCCGGCACCGCGCGCGAGCTTGGCGTCGACCCGCGCGACCCGTATCAGAACATTCGGGGCGGCGTGCAGTACTACGCCCAGCAGCGCAAGGCGTTCGGAGATCCGGCGCTGGCTGCGGCGGCCTACAACGCAGGTCCGGGCCGCGTGCGCCGCGCCGGGGGCATCCCGCGCATCGCCGAGACACAGAACTACGTGCGCCGCTTTCGTGACATGCTCGGGATGGCGCAGGCCGCGCCATCTGCTATACCTCCGGCACAGGATCAAGGAACCACGCCCATGCAGCCACAGACTGGCGGCCTCTCAAGCATAGCAGGCAGCGAGCCGGACGACCCACGCGGCGAGTATTTCCGCCTGATGCAGGAGGCTGCGGCGCTGCCGGGTGAATACGAGCAGCAGCGCAAGGCGCAGTTCGAAGCTGCGCAGAAGCGCATCGAGCAGATGTACTCCGGCCCCTCGCGCGCCGCGACGCTCGCCGCGCTGTCACAGGCCTTCCTCTCCCCGCGCCGCTACAAGGGCTTCGGCGGAACCATGCTCAACGTCTCGCAAGCGCTTGGTGGTGTCGCAGAGCGGCGCGACGAGGCGGCGCGCAACCGTCAGGAGGCCATGGCGGCGCTTGAGTCCAGTTACGGCAAGGGCAGCCTCGACGCCAAGAGCAGTTCGCTCAAGGCGCGTATGGACATGCTCAAGGCCAAGATGGATCTCGAAGCAGAGCAGGCCAAGGCTGGCAGACCCTCGTACCAACTCAGCCCGACAACCGGCGAAGTTGTCGAGGTGCCCAAGCAGGCGGAGCGCCCGCGCACCAAAGCCGAGTACGACGCGCTCCCGATTGGCACATACTACGTCGTGCCCGCCGGCCCGAAGATGGGCAAAGTCATCATGAAGACCGCCACTGGCGGCTGAAAGGTTAAGCATGGCCAAGCAGGACGAGTGGTGGGCGGGTGACGTAGCCGCGGCAGGCGGCCCCACCCCAGAGAGTCGCAAGACTGAGGCGACCATCGGCTCTTCTGAGGCGTCTGCCCGCTCCTCGGGCGTCAGCGCCGCGACCGGCGAGGCTCGGCTGCCTTACGTCGCGCCGCGCGAGCAGGCCGAACTGCAGGCCACGCTTCTGCGCAACATTCAGCTTCAGCAGGACTTGCTGCGCAGCACTAAGGGCGAGCGCCTCGGCAAGGACGAACGTAGCGACCTTGAGACGCTGGTCTCCGGTTTCGAGAACGTCACTACTCTGCTGCGCCGCTTCAGGGATGACTATACCGGCGCGGGCCTCGGCTTCCCGACACAAATTGAGAGCGCCATTCAGAAGCGCGCCTCGGGCTTTGGGACGCCCGGTCAGGCGAGTTGGTGGCAGAGCGCCAACGTACTCGACATGATTGAGCGCAACCGCTTCTTTGGCGCGTCGCTGACCGAAGGCGAGAAGGCTGCGTGGCAGGCGACCACCATCACCCCAGCAATGGACCCCGCAAGCATTCGCGAAAACCTGCGCCGACGTCAGGAGATCGTCGAGAAGGCCCTCGGCCGCTCCGTCGCCACCCTGCGCGCTGGCGGCTATCGTCCGGCTCAAATAGAGGCGGCGCTGGGCGGCGTCGCGCCGATGTTCACGCCGAAGAAGATCGTTGATCGCCAGAAGTTCTTCGCCAGCGAGGCGGGTACGCCCGCAGAAGGCGGCGGCGGTGAAGCGCCTCCGCCCGAGGGTGCGCAGGTCGGCGGCGAGCCGATCAAGGGCTTTCGCTTCAGCGCTGGCAGCGAGGCTGACATCGTCAAGTACACCCGCAGCCCCGAATTTACGCCGGAAGGATACGGCGAACTGGTCGCGCGCAAGGCCCTCGAGGAAGGCCAGATCCAACCCGAGCAGGCGGCGGACTACGCGGCGCGCACTGCGGCCGCCGCTGCCGAGCGCTACAGCGGCCTGACACCTGAAGAGCGCAGCCGCGTCCCGGGCGCGATCGACTACTCGGCGATTGACGAGGCGGCGCAAGAGAACGCAGGCCTCGGCGCTATCGCCATGCAGGCGCTGACAAACGCGCCTGAGAGCGCCGTGCAGTTGGCGCAGGGCCTTACTGCGCTGCCGGTGGACGCCGTGCGCAGCGTGCTTGAGGGGCAGCGCACAGGCTCCATCAAGACGTTGACCGACCTCGCCGGAGAGCTTGTCGCGCAGGCTGGCGGCGACCCGCAAGGCCCGACAACGCAGGCCGTCGTGGCGGCCATGAAGGAGCGCTACGAAGATCCGCTTCTAACCTTCTCGACTGACCCGCTCGGCATGCTGGGTGACCTGTCGGTCGTGCTGACCGCTGGCGGCACTGCCGGCGCTCGGCTCCCCGGCGCTGTCGGCAGTGCGGCGCAGAAGGTGGCCACCGCTGGCCGCGTCATCGACCCGCTGTCCGCCGTCGCCGCTGTGCCCGAGGCCTACCGCGCCGTTGGCGCGGCGGCCCCCAAGGCGATGGACACCATCACCAACGCACCCGGAGCGGCGACCAAGTTCGCCCTCGGACTGACGACCGGCGTGCCGGGCGGCGAGGGCTACGGGCGTGCCTTCCAAGTCGGCCGCGAGCGCGGCCAAGCTGGCGCGCCGACCGCGCGCGAGCAGAGTTTTGTCGAGCAGATGCGCGGCGGTGCGCCTGATGAAGTCATCGCGCAGGCCGAGAGCGCCGTGCGCAACATGCAGGAGCAGGCGTCGCAGGCCTACAAGTCGGGCATGGTCGACGTCAGTGGAGACGCCACGGTGCTGGACTTCGGTGGCATCGACAAGACACTCGACAACTTGCGCGACCGCGCCTTCTACAAGGGGCAGGTTCGCGACGCGCGCTCAGCCGCTGTGTATGAGAAGATCAAGGGCGTCGTCGACGAGTGGAAGACCCTCGACCCGGCCCAGTACCACACGCCCGAAGGTATGGACGCGCTCAAGCAGCGCATCGGCGACGTGGCGGATGACATGGCCGTCGCCAACGACCGCAAGGCGTCGAGCATCGCCACGGGCGTCTACCGCTCTGTGCGGCAGGAGATTGCCAAGCAGGTGCCGTCCTACGACCGCACCATGAAGGACTACGAGAAGGCGGCCGACACGCTGCGCGACATTCGCCGCACGTTCAGCCTCAATCCGACAGCCTCCGTCGACACTCAGCTTCGCAAGCTACAGTCGGTCATGCGAAATAACGCCAACACGAACTATGGCTATCGGCAGGAACTTGCCGACCTCATGGAGCGGCAGGGTGGTGCGAACCTGATGGACAGCCTGTCGGCCCAGAGCATAAGCTCCTTCCAGCCGCGAGGCCTCGCGTCGATCCCCGCCACCGGCCTCGGCCTGAGCGGCATCGGCGGCGTCGCCACGGCGACCATGCAGAACGCGCCGGGCTTCTTCGATCCGACGTCGCTGGCTCTGCTGCCACTCACCTCACCTCGGGCAGTGGGCGAGGCGTCTTACTATGCCGGGCGCGGCGTTGGCGCAGCCGAACGCGCCGGAGCCGCAATGGCAGACATCGCGCGACCCGTTACTGACCGGCTGGCGGATCTCTACCAGCGCTATCCGGCTGCGACGTTGGCGACGGCGCAACTCGGCTCGCGCACGCAGGATGTCGAGAACCAGTTCCTTGCCGATGCCGCCCAGCGCTACGCTCAGACGCCGACACCTGTCGCCGAGGCACCAGTAGCCGAGCAGCCTGTCTGGCAGTCTCCCGAGACGCCGTCGCTGCCCGAGGGTAGCAGCGTCGTCAACGTCGACGGCGTAGACATCGCGTTGCCGCCCGGCACGACGTACGACCCCGAGACCCGCGAGATCGTCGGACCCGGCGGCGTCCGCATCCCGCTAAGCGCGCTGGCAGGAGGGCAACAGTAACATGGCAACCCGCAAGTCTTCGGCCGCAAGCACCCTGTCGCTCGGCGCAAAGAACAGAGATCCGTACGGCACCGTGAACCCGCTGTGGCGCGTCCCCGTCCGCACAAAGGTGCCTGAGACGCGGCGCGAGACACCCAAGCGCGACTTCAGCGTCAACGTCCGGCGCGGGGAGGCACCCGACGCCGTGAAGCGCGCCCTGCAAGAGCGGTTCGGGCTTGAGCCTGGCATCGACCGCTCGGCGTTGCTGCCCCTCGCGCGGAACCCTGACACTGGCGAGATTGAGCTGACCGCGCCGCAACTTCTCTACGACGCCGCGCGGGCCTTGGCGGCACCCAGCGTCATCCTCAGCGGCCAGCCCGTCGATCTCGAGAGCGAGGCGCAGAACCTCGCGCTGAACTTTAGTGGCGCCGGCTTAGGCGCTGGCGCACTGGCCCCGCTTGAAGGCGCGGCGCTGGGCATGGCCGGGGGTGTATCCGCTCGCAAGTTGGGCGTCATAGCCTCCGAATATAGCCCAGACATCGCACGCCGCCTTGACGGCCTGCTCGAACCTGACGCGCCGCTTGCCGTGTGGCGCGATGCCGCCGACCGTCTGGCGGGTTCTGCCAAGTCGAACGTGCCGCCAGCGCCTAAGGCTCCCGCCAAAGCTCTGGCCAAGAAAGCGGCCAAGAAACCTGCGCCGCCCAAGCCCGCCGCACCTGCGATCATCAGCAGCCGCTCTGGCACACCGCAGGCGGTGGCGAAGGACGTGCTGCGCGAGGCAAGCAAGCCCAGTAAAGGCAGCCCCTCCTA
Organism: Chloroflexota bacterium; assembly: GCA_039805565.1. GTDB lineage: Bacteria > Chloroflexota > Chloroflexia > Chloroflexales > Roseiflexaceae > CALJIC01. The sequence continues at coordinate 13,593 of JBDLTZ010000167.1, forward strand.
CGCCGATTGGCGCGCCAAGAACACGGATACCGGGAAGCTGTTCGACCTCAGCAATCTCTCGGCAGTCCCCAACGTCCCGCAGTTCCAGATTCAGCGCGTAAACCCGGCGCGGGGTCCGTCAGAGCGTATTGTTGACGTGCTCGCGAACCCTGAAGTCGAGCAAGGCATCAACGAGACCGTTCAGCGCGGCATCGAGGGCGGCGGCAAGGAATGGTACAACACGGATCCGATGCTGCAGCGCATGCAGGGCGTTGTTCCGGCCAGCCAAGTCGGCAGCACCTACGCGCGGCTGATGGACCTGATGGCAGCGACCAGCCCCCGCGCTCGCGTGCCGGACAATGTCCGCACCGGCACCTACTACAACTATCTTCTCTCGCAGGGCATGCCAGTTCCGTCCTCGCCATCGGGCGGCTACGGTTCGATTGCCCAGAAGCTGCACCGCGACAATGTGCTCGGCCTGCAGCAGAGGGGCGGCTGGGACATTTTCAAGAACCCCAAGCCCGCTAGCTTCTCAAGCAACCTGCAAGGCAATCAGCAAGTCGCGACGATCGACACGCACAACTTCCGGCTCCCCGGCATTCTGTCGGCCGATCCCCGCTTCCTTGAGACCTCAATCGCCGAGCTTGCCAAGACACCGGAAAGCGCTTTCGAGACGCTCAAGCGGCAGTATCCCGGCCTGCTGGATGACATCGCGATGTCTGCGATCAAGACGAAGCCCGGCAAGGTGAACAAGAAGGGTGAGATCGGCGAGGATGTGACTTCCATCACGTACCGGCCGCAAGAGTGGGTGGCGGAAGGTTACATTCCGATGGAGGATGCGGTCAACGATCCGGCGCTGTGGGCCTCCAAGCCGCGCGACAACGAATACCAGTACTACGAGCAGTGGCAGCAGGACCAAGCACGTAAGCTCGGCATCTCGCCGGCCCAGTACCAAGCTTCGATGTGGCTGGGCGGCGGCGAAGCCACCGGCCTAGGTTCGGCTGCGGAGCCGTTCATAGGCACGGTCGAGGCGCGCGTCCGTTACACCGCCGATCGCCTCGGCATGGACCCCGAGACCGTACTTGAGATGATGCTCAAGGGCGAGATCCCGCTTTTGGCGAAGGGCGGCGCGGTCGACGCGAAGCGGTTTGCGGTGAAGCGGAAGGCTCGCAAGGCGAAGAAGGCACAAAGACGGGGATAGGCATCTGCTCCGCGTCTTTCCACGGGCCGGTGCGTGTCGTCATCGCCCCGCTCCCTTCGCCTCGGCCATAAGCGCTAGATAGGCGATAGCATCTTCCGCGCTATCGCCATGGTAGGCGCTGCGCGTGAACAGCCGCACCTGCTTGAGCAGCGCCATGAGCAGCCAGCCCTCGCTCTCGCTCAGGTCGCGCCCGGTCACGGCGTTGAACGCCGTCACGGTCTTGCCCATGGACCTCTCGCCCTCTGGTTCGTCGTAGGTCGACGCGCGGTCGTGCATGTGCATGGCGGCGCGGCCAAGCAACTCAGGTGCCAGCGGATCCGGCAGCGTTTGCTGCGGCGTCTCCAGCGTGACGCTCTCCTCCAGCACGTGCTCGTTCGGCTCGGTGTCGCAGGGCAGGTCGTTCATCGTTTCGCTCCTTTGCGTTGCATCGCCTCTAGCAGGACGTCCTGAACCGACCGCTTCGACGCGAGCCGCTCCATGACAACCTCGTCCATCGTGTCCTTGGCGAGTATGGGGTAGATGAGGCAGGGCCGGTCGAAGCCGGCCTGCTTCTGTCGGGCTGGGCCGATGCGCTCGATGACCTGCATGTAGTCCTCAAGCGACCAGTTCACTCCGAAAAGCGCCATGATGTTACCGCCATATTGGAGGTTTAATCCGTGTGCGGCGCTTTTAGGATGAAGGAAAAGTAATGGTATCTTCCCGTCGTTCCACTCTTTAACCGTATCAGCGTTACTGTCCAACACCCGAGCTTTAGGGTAGCGACGCCGTAGCCGCTCGAGGTCGTGCCTGAACTGGTACGCCACGAGAACAGGCGCGCCATTCGCCTCTTCGATGATGCTATCCAGCGCATCCAACTTTGCCCCATGCACTTCCTCCCAATTGCCTTGATCATCCGTATAGATAGCCCCGTTGGCGATCTCCAAGCACCTCTGCGTCTTGACCGCCGCGTTCGCCGCCTCGACCCCCGTCTCCTCCAGCTCCGCGAACATGTGGGCCTCCATGCTGTCGTAGACGTGGCGCACGGAGGGGATGAGGCGGACGTAGACCGGGTTGACGATCGGCTCGTCTACGTCGAGGCCCTTCACAGTCAGGCAGATGTCCTTGAGCTTCTCCTGTATCTCCACCTGCGCGTGCTCCATGGGCTGCAGGCTGTAGCCGTCATAGCCCTTGCGGAACCAGCGCATCTCGAAGGCGCTGAACGTGCGGCCCAGCCGCTCGCCTTGGTCGAGGAAAAAGGTCTGCCCCCAGAGATCCTTCAGGCCGTTCGGCGCGGGCGTGCCGGTCAGTCCGATGAAGCGGCGGACGCGCGTGTGCGCGACCTCGGCCAGCGCCTTGGCGCGGCTGCCACCCTGCCTGATGCGGAAGGATTTCAAACGCGGTAATTCGTCAGCCACCACGGTCTTGAACGGCCACGCGTCGCCGTAGAACGATCGCAGCCAGCCGAGGTTCTCGTAGTTCGTGCAGTAGATGTCCGCATCCGCGGCAGCCGCCCGGTCGCGCTGCTTCGGCGTGCCTGCGATGACGCTGACGCGCAGGTGGCTGAGGTGCTGCCAGCGCTTGACCTCCTCGGGCCACGTCGACCGGGCGACGCGCAGCGGTGCCAGCACAAGCGCCGGGTAGACGTCGTCGACCAGCGAGAGTTGGTCAAGGGCCGTCAGCGTCGAGACGGTCTTCCCGCCGCCCATTGGCGCCCACACGGCGCAGCGCTTGTTCTGGCATATGAAGTCAATGACGTCTTCTTGGTACGGATGCGGCTTGAAGGTCTGCGTCACTTGCAGTCCTCACAGAAGTGCATCCACTCGCCCACCTCGAGGCGCGCCACGCCGCCCCTGTCCTTGTACTCGTCGAGCGCGTCGTGGAAGTCGAGGCCGTCAGCCTCGAACATCTCGCCACACCCGTCGCACTCAAAGGTGATGGTCCGGTCGGCGTAGTTCTTGCGGAAGCCCATGCTCTTATCCTTTCACGATCGTGATCTTGCCCTGCATCTCCATCGTCGTGAGCAGCCACGCGCGGTCGCGTGACATGCCACGGTCGATGCGATCTTGCGCGCGGCGGTTAAACTCCGCAACCGCCGCGAGCGCCTTGGGGTTGGGTTCTTGCTCCATGTCAGTAGCTCCTCGGTGTCGGGTTCTTCTCCCACGACCACTTCTCCATCGCGCCGAGTTCGGCCCAAGGGAGGCGCGGCAGGACGGTGCCGTCGACGCGCGGGTGATAGAACGGCTTGCGGCGCACGTCCTCTTCGTAGGCAATCTGTCCGGGTGTCATGTGAGGTACTCCGTGTTGCTGAGAAGCCCTAGCTATCGCATTCAACTGCACGTTGCAACCCCTATTTCAGGCCGTTGCGCACAATTTCCACGATCGCCTCGATGTCGGACATGTCCCGCGCCGTGAAGACCGGGATCCCCGCGTTCTGCATCCGCTCGACCTCCCGCTGCTGGAGCTTGCTGTAGCGGTCGTCCCCGGCCTTGATCTCGACGAACGCGGCGGCAGGCCAGTCCCACCAGATGTAGCAGTCAGGGCAGCCCCGGCGGCCCTCCCAGCGCACCTTGCGGTACTGGCCTCCGCTACCCTGCACCAGCTTCTTGAGGCGGTCCTGCAGCTTGCCTGCGGGGGTCATGCAAACGCCCACCGGATCCAAGCCACGCCCTTGGCGATCTCGACCACCAGTACCCACAGGATCAGGATCGCGACCGCCGCTACGCCAGCACAGCCCGTCAAAGTACTTTTGAGGTCTTCGTCCATTTCTCAGTCCTTGCGATAGCGATGGCACTCGAACCCTGTGGCCGCCAACGGCAGCCCCAGCGACCAACTCGGGTTCGTCGCCATCATGCCAGCCAACGCCTCCGCCGTGAAGTCCGGAGTGTCAGGCACCTCGCACACAAGCTCGTCGTGGACGCGCAGGACCACCGGATAGCCCGCCTGCTCGGCGCGGTAGAAGCCGACGAAGAACACGTCGCGGGCAGTAGCCTGCACAACATTCTCGCAGTTGTGCACGATCATCGTGTCGCCGTTTTCGCCAGCCACCACAAACCTGCGAAGCGGCCCACTATTCACCAAATCGTAAACTTCCGCGATGTGTCGGGTGCCTCGAACAGCCTGCTGTCCGGCACTCCGGTGTTCACTCGATAGTACAGCGTCGTCCGGTTCAGCCCCGATCGGTCTGCCGCTTCCGCAACTGTCATCCGGCCCCATGGTGTGTTTATCGGTACGTTCGCCCGCCTGTTTCGGGCCTGCCTCGTGTACGTCGCCCAGACGCAGTTCTGCGGGCTGTATCCTGCGGAATTGTCGCGCCGCTCTAGCGTCAAGCCCTCCTTGTACGTCGGGCCCATGTCTGCCCAGAAGGCGGAGAAGGAGCGACGCCACTCTTCGCACACTTTGATACCGCGACCGCCGTAGTTTTTCCAAGCCTGATGCGTAGGCAGCGTGCAACGGTCGATCATGCTCCGCCAGACCGCAAAGGCCTTGTGGTGCGACATCCCGTGCGTCTTGCGCTTGGTCGATATGGTGTGCCGCTTCATGCACCCGCAGGACGCTTGCACGCCGCGCTTCTGCTGTTTTGTTATCTCGATCGCGGGGAGAATTATCTCTTTCCCGCATACGCAGCGGAGCGACCACAGTGATCGGCTGCCATCGCTGCCTTGGTAGATCAAAACCGTCAGGTATCCGAGTGTCTGCCCGCTCAAGTCCCTCGCTCTGTGATGCACGCACCCATCCTTCCGTAGACAGCACTTCATGGTCAGGCGTCATCCAAACGCCATTCAGACAGATTACCTCTTTAATACCCCTCCTGACAAGACCCTCGTGCTCGACCCAAGCGCCCCCGTCCCAGAGCTTATGCGTTGTGCTGACATGTTCGATTGGCAGCCATCCGGCGTCTGTCAGTACTAGCGTCCCCTGTGCTAAGCACAGTTTGCCGTAGTATGTCTCCAGCCACTCCCACTTGCGCGTGAACTGGTTGACACCCTCGTAGAGGATCTTGCCGTCGTCGTTCACGTGCATGTTGCGGTAGCATATGTAGCGGCCGCTCGGCAGCTTGCAGCGCACGTACATCGCGCCGTCTGGCCCCTCGCGGCGGTCGAACTGGACGTAGCCGCGCACGTCGTACGTGTCGCCCACCTCACCCCTGATCGCCTTGCGGCACGCCGCCTCGACGTCGTACCAGAAGGCCTTGGTCGCCGGGTGCGCCTTGCGCCAGCTCCAGACCACATCTTGCACCTCTTCATCGGACATAGCGTCAACACGAGTGCCGCCCATTTTGCGAAAGGCACCAACGGATCCACCAAATCCACAGTTATGGACTATCACCGGCCCTGCGTCAGTCAGGATCGCAAACCGATTTCGCGGCCCCACATTGGCAATGTCGTAGACGTTCTTCCAATTCGAGGATGCGGGCTTGTAGAACTGGGATGCGTCGACCGGGGTTACGATTGGCTCGCCGTCCGATGAAACGGAGATTACCCGGCTCGTAACCCCGGTCGACATCAATTCGATCAAGCTCGAGTTCTGGTCTATCCCAGCCATCAAGCGTGACAAGATACCTGAGAAAAGCTGCTCGATCTGTTCGCCACGGCTCAAAGACGCGGATGCCTCGACTGCCGTAGTTGGTGTAGGCTTTGTCGTTCGGGTTGTGGCACCTGTTGAGGCAAGCGGAGATGCGATTGCACAAACGCCGTCTATGCTCGTCATCTGGGCATACGTCTGCATAGCGGAACCACGCTTTTGTCCAACGCCCCGCTTTCTTTTTTGCGCAGCTATTGCAGCGGGTGCTGGCTCCGCGACGGATATTGTGGATGTCGGTTCCGTACGGGCCTGCCCCGCAAGAACATTTAACAAGAACAGCTCTAAGTCCTCCGCGAGGGCCGAGATCAAAGCCAACGACTTCAAGCTCTCCGAACCTGTCGCCAATGCTTGGTCGCGGCAGTTCGGGAAGGTAGCGACCGTCTGGGCCGATTGCCAAGTCTCTCCGCACAAGATGAGATGATCCGGTGTTATCTCCACTCCGTCTAGCTGGACGACTTGTCTCCGGCCTCGGTCCACTAGGCCTGTATTTGGCACCCACTCCACTCCGTCCCATAGCAAGTCCTCCGCTGTAACCTCTGTAATCAGCTTTACGCCAGTTTTGGTAATAACGCGGGTACGGGGGCCTAGGCAAGCGAGTTCGGATACTTTTCCGGGGTTTTGCCGCTCGTCCTTCGTTATGTCGCCCGGATCCTTGCCGAGGATGCGCCCGGCGGTGACCTTGTAGAGGTCCGGCCCCTCGCCCCGGTCGTACGCCTTGAAGGCCTCGATCTTCCACTGCTCGCCCGCCAGCCACGCCAGCACGCGCCCCTCGATGTTCGACAGGTCTGCGATCACGAACTTCTTGCCCGGCTCGGCCACGAGGCAGCCGCGCACGGCCATGGAGCAGCGCTCGCTGACATTGCCCCACAGGATGTCGTCGCAGTCCGCCTTGAACGCCGCGACGGTCATCTCCTGTACGTCGCCGTCGAACCAGTCGGGTGTCCTAGGTAAATTTTGCGGCTGGAAAATACGACCCGCGTCCCTGAGAGTACGTGATGCGCCGCCGTACTGCACGGTTCCCCTAAGCCGCCCGTCACTCGACACTGCGCCGAGCAAAGCCTTGTACTTCGACGGGCTGGTGGCTGCCGCCTGCTGGCGCATCTTGAGCAGCTTGCGCACCTCTGCGGGCAGCTCACCGGCAAGCAGCTTCCCGACGTCGTCCTTGGTCAGGCCCTCGGCGTTGACGCCCAGCTCCGCCATGCGGGCGAGGAGCGCGTTGCGCTGCGTGGTCGAGCCCAGAGCGCCGCCGGTCAGAAGGGCGGTAGCGTCGGCCAGAGATCGAGAAGCTCGTTCAAAAGCTCGGAGAGCGGATCGGGCGAGTTCTCGGTCGACGGCGATACCACTGTCAGAAGTTCTTTGGTCGAGTAGCCAGAACTGGCGCTCAGCCCGATTACAATTCCAATCCGGCAGCCGTCGATATACGGATCGCATCGCGTCCACATCGAGGCGGGCGTATTCGATGAACCTTTCCCACTCATCCGGGTGCGTCTCCCGCGTAGCTCTGCGAAGCTTCTGGTTCTTGGGCCGGGGCTTCGAGAACAGTTGTATCAGCTTCTTGCCGTCCTTGTCCTTAGCCTTGTCGGTAGGCACCTCGAGGACGTCACAGAGTTGACCCAGAGACGCAGGCAGCGCGTGTTGGAGCGCAATTACCATGGTGTCCGTGATTTTATCCACAGGAATATGCACGCCGCGGTGGCGCAGCACGGTGCGGTCAAAGGCGCTGTTGTGGATCACGACCTCGTCCGCCGTGTCGATCATGAGCTGCACTGGACCCTTGGCGGCCTGCCAGTCGTCGCTCGTGTCAAGCACCGTCACAGGCTCGTCGTCCCACGCGTACGCCACCAGCAAGATCTCGGCGTCCTCGGCATAGCGGTGCGCGCCGTGCTTGATGGGGGTGTCGGAGTAGGTCTCGAGGTCAAGATACAGTGTAGACAAGAAAGCCCTCCTCTTTTGGAGAGGCGCGCAGCGGTTTCAGCAACACGAGGAGACCCCACGTTCCGCTGCGCACCTCACCAAAAGGGAGGGCTGCCGGTCCCAAGGCAGCAGGGACCGACAGCCCAAGGTATAGCGTCAGATAAGGTCCATGCCAAGCTCATCCGCGTAAAGGTTCAGGATAGCGTTGCGCTCCCTGAGATCGTCCGGCTTCAGCTTCCTGAGCCGCACGATTTCACGCATGATCTTGGCGTCGTATCCGACCGCCTTGGCCTCTGCGTAGACGTCCTTGACGTCGTCGGCGATGGCCTTCTTCTCCTCCTCCAGCCGCTCTACTCGCTCCACGAGCAGCCGGAGGCGGTCGTTCGCCGTGCTTTCGCGCCCCGTACTCACAGGATGTCATCCGCTTCAGCCTTGGCCTTCGCCAGCCCGGAGAACTCATCGGCACTGGCCGGTGACGACCCGCCGCCGAAGTTCTCACCCTCGCCAGTCAGCATAATGCCGCGCAGCGAGCAGTTGATGCGGCGCCCCCATTTGTTGTCTTGGGCCCAGATCTCGACCGAGGCGTTGACCTTGGCCCCGCTGAACGCTTGGCGCTCGATGTCGCCCTTGCCAGACAGCCCTTCGCCGTATTGGTTATAGACGCTGGGCTGGGTCTTGGCGTTGCGCGCGGACAGGTAGTGCGTGCCCTCAAAGCCCTGATACGCCTCGCCAGTCTTCTTCGAACGGTAGACCTTCTTGGCGAAGGCAACCTTGCCGTCTTCGATCAGCATGCCGAGGGTGGCGTCGGCTTTGTCCTTCCACGCCTCCTTGGCCTCTACCTTCATGGCGTCCTCAATGAGCTTCTGGTGCTCGCTGTTGGGCACGATCGGGAACTTGGCCCCGTATGCGGGCTCGCCTTCGCCGAAAGACTGCGGCTCGGCCAGAGCCGGAAAAGCCATCGTGACGCCCTTAAGCATGATCCTAGTAGCCATATGTCAATTATCCACTTCTCAGTTTTCAGTCTTGAAAAGACCAGCGAAGTCATCGCTGGCCGATGGGACGGCAATTTCTTGCCGCCTGTCAGTGACCGGAGCCACAGACGGCTTTCCGGCAGACTGGGTGATGAGGCCCTGCGCCTTCTCCCAGCGTGCCGAAGTCAGAAGCTTCTCAGCCTTGGTCGGGCTGATCAGCGAATAGTCATACATCTCCTCGTGCTTCAGGCGGAACGACTTAAAGAGCTTCTCCACCGCCTTGTCGTCACTCCACTTGCGCGCGCCGCGCTTGCCGGTGACCAGCTTGAAGCCCTCGACGGGTTTGCCTGCCAGCAGGCGGCGCTCGACCTCTGCGCGCACGCCCTTGCACCAGTCCTCGACCAGCCCGACTTTGGCCATGGCGATCGACAGGTAGTTGTCGCCCGTCTGGCTGTCCGGCACCTCCGGCAGGAACTGCGCGAAGTCCTCGGCGGTCGCGACGGACGATCCGCCCACGACTTCGGTGACCTCCGCACGCAGCGCCGGGCACGCCGCCTTGGCCTTGCAGAAGCGGCACTGCTTCTCGCCGGGGTTCAGGTACATCCAGTCGAGCTTGTCGTTCTGGGCAAGCACGTCCTGCGCGTCTCTGGCGATGTTGGCCGCCGCGCGCGCCTCTAAGCCGAACTCCTCCAACTGCGCGACCGGGATGCTCCACTCGCTCACGTGGTTCAGCCGCGGCTGGTGGATCAGCATCGTGACGTAGGAGAAGTCCGAGATCAGGCCATACTCGTGCAGCGCGCCGAGGGCGTACATCTGCGTCTGCTCGTTGTCCTCAGCCAGCACCTGCACGCCCATGCCGTACTTCAGGTCGATGACCTCGATCGCCTCTTGATCGTAGTCGATGATCACGGCGTCGCTCGTGCCGGTCGCGCCCTCCTCGCCCGTGATGTGGCCGATCGGCAGCTTCTGTTCGACTAGCAGCGTCTTGCCCGCCGCGCGCTCGCGGACCAGCTTGACGTAGTCGTCGACGTGCGCCGCCATGTCAGGCGTGACGGGCCACGAGACGCGCTTGCCGTGGTCGTCGAACTCGATGTCGCGGCCGACGTAGTCACGCGCGGCGCTGTCAGGGTCGTTGAGGACCCGCGCCGCCAACTCGTGCGCCGCGGTGCCCTCGCGGGCGTAGCTGCTGCTCGTGTCGGGTATGCCCTCCGACAGCGCGACGCTGCCGGGGCACGCCATCCACCTAGAGGCCCCCGAGGGGCTGAGCTTGGCGTGCGCCATTAGAGGGCGTCCGACAGGGCGTTGCACAGCTCCGGCCAGCGGGCCTCGTCGACCTCAGAGGCGCGCGCCGCGCCGAACTGGCTGAGGATCTCGATGGCGACGTCCTTGCCCTTCTCCTTGGCCACGCGCAGCACCAGAGGCGTGACGTCCTTGTCGAAGTCGAGAACAGGCGCGTCTGGCTCAGAAGGGGCAGGCGCACTTTCCACAGTCGGCGTATCCGGCTCGCTGCTCAAAGTCGCTGAGGGGGCCTCCACAGTCGACGCAGGTGGCGCGTTTCCCGCCTCTTCCTTCTTCGCCTTGGCGGCCTTCGGCTTGGCGGGAGCCGCGTCGCGGATCTCAGGCATCACAGGGTCGGACGGCGCCGCGGTGTGGAACTGGCTGGCCATGGCCAGAAGCTTGCCGCCCAGCTCGCTCATGGTGTCGGCGGTAATCTCAATACGGTAGGTCATGTCTTCTCCTCTGTCAGGCTGTGCGCCACACGCGGCCGACGTCGCCGGTCGTGCGTGTCACGAAATTGCAGCCGGGGTTGCGGCGCTTTAAGTTGTTAATGGTGATGCGGACATTCTGAAGCTTATCAAGAGGCAGCACGAAGCTGTCTCCGACCTCCATCACCTTCAGGGGGTAGTTCTCGCGCGTCGCCGGCATAGGCACATTCTTCTCGATCACGTACATGTCAAGCTCCTCCTCAGAAGTTCCAGCAGGTGGCAGAATAGCGCTTGGCGATATCACGCGCCTCGCGCTTGCCGCTTACGTTGAAGCCGAGCACCTTGGTGCGGCGACCGTCGATGATCCGGTTCAGGATCACCGTGGCCCCAGACCTACTGGTCCGGGGATAGAACTCGGCGGCGAGGATGTTGCAGATCATGCCGGCCCCCTTACGCCTTGCGAGCCACGACCTTGAGGGTCGTGTAGCCCTTAGTGACCTTCTGGTTCTTGCTGAACCAGCGGCCGTCTACACCCAACTCGCGCAGCTTGGCCTCGGCGGCCTTGACGTCGAGCGACTGGCGCTCCGCGACTTCCGAGACAGATGCGCGGAAGGTGTCGCCGTCGTGCGCGCCAACGCCGAGGGCCTTGATCTCCTCGATCAGGAAAGCCTCGATGTCCTTGAGGCGGGCGATCTCGGCCTTGACGTCGCCGAGGCGATCGACGGGCGAGACATTTGCGATAAAGGTGGGTGCAGTTGCCATGGTAGAGTTCCTCGTATGTGTGTTGCTGAGAAGCCCCAGTTAGCAGTTACACGGTAGGTTGCAATCCCCTATTTGCAAAAGTTTGCAAAAAGATTGTATGCGCCTGTAATCACTCGTAGAAAATTACGCTGCCACCCGTCAGTTTGAGCGGCCCGTCCGGCTCGCGGCTGATCTTCTGCACGGCGCGCATGACCGTCTGGCGGCGCGTGTCGCGCTTGTCCGGGTCGGGTGCGGGCATCGTGTCGACGGCGGTGCGGATGAGGCGCTCAAGCGACACAGCGTCGTCCTTGCCGAACGTCGCCATGGTCTCGATGACGTGCGTCTCGATGGCGCCGCGGCGCTTGACGCCCTTGCGGTCGCCCTCGACCTGCTGGGCCGGCTCGGCCTCAAGCACGACGCAGCTCGTGATGTCGTCGCCGTCGTCGTCCAAGCCGAGCACGACGGTGTCGAGCTTGAACGGCCACTGCAGGCCGTCCGTGCCGTCCTTCTGCTTCGTCAGCTTGATCTGCCGGTAGTTCGTGTCCAAGTCGCGGCTGACCTCCAGCTCGGCGTCTACGGCCGCCTTGATGCCCGACCAGCCGCGCGAGCCGCGCGCGAGATCCTTGCCGGCGTGGTGGACCAGCTCGACCGTCGCGTCCGTCGCCGTGCTGATCGTGCGGCAGTGCGACAGTGCTAGGCCCATGTCCTCGCCGGCGTTCTCGTTGGCGCCGGGTGTCACCTGCGCGAAGGTGTCGATGATGATGAGCGCGATGTCGTTGATCGTCTTGAGGGCCGCGATCAGTTCGGTGACGTCCTCCTGCTCGAGTAGGTTGGGGGGCACGGTGATCAGGCCGATGTCGAGCACTGCCGGGTCCACACCGTAATGCTGGCAGGCGGCCAGTATGCGATTGCCGTACCCCCCGGCGCCCTCGGCCGCGACGATCACAACCTTACCGCGACGCGTCTTGTGACCACGCCACGGCGTCCCCTGTGCGATCGCCAGCGCCATGTCGAGGGCGACGAAACTCTTGCCCGAGCCGCTTGCCCCATAGAGCAGGATCAAGTCGGCGGCGGGCAGCACGCCCTTGATCAGCCAGTCGACCGGCTTGCGCCGGGTGGCCGTCAGGGCGGTGCTGATGGGAAACTTGCCCGCGTATCCTGCGGGCGTCTGTACGCCGAGAGCTGGCTCAAGGTCCGCCACCATCGCCTCGGCGCGTTCGATGATGGCGGCGCTCCCCTGCGCCTGCTGCGCCTCCTTGACCATCTTCAGCACGCTGGCCATGGTCACCTGCCTACGGCGTGTGCCTGCCCGGCGGTCGAAGCCCTCCCACTGGGCGCGTAGCGCCTCCTCGGACGGGTACTTGCCGCCCTGCTCTGACCAGTCGTTCCAGACATCGAAGCCCTCTTCGGCTCCGTCCGTCTCATGGTGGATGGCCATGCCGACCCGTATCCAGCCGTCGCGGTCCATGTCGGCGTCGAGCTGGCTGACCTTGTCGGCGATCTCCTCCAGCGAGAGGCCGATCTTCGGCTCATGCCCGAGCATGAAGTCGTCGGGGTCGACCGGCGCCGGGCCTTCGCCTGCGAAGCGGGTGCGGCAGTAGTCGATGACGCGGGCGGGCAGGGGCGCAACGCGGTCCTCCCAGCCCATCAGGTCGATGTGGTCGAGCATCCAGCCGGTGACGGTGACGAAGCCGTTCGAGCTGAACACCTCGGCTCCGAAGCGCTCGGCCGTGGCGGCAGACTTGCGGTTGCCGAGGATGTCGGCCGCGCCAGTGAAGAAGGCACGCACGCCTGCGCCGCTGGGCGACAACTCGGCATAGGTGCCCTGCACGAGGTCCAGCACGGCGTCGTCGACCTTGCCGTCCACGACGCAGTGGTCGAAGTCGAGGGCGACGATGCCCGCGTCGGGCGTCAGGGCGAAGCCCACGCCGTCGAGGCCGCGCCGGGCTGCCGCCTCACGCGCGACGGCGAAGGTGGTCAGCTTGGCCAGATCCGACGGCGAGCCCTGCTGGCCGTAGCGCCTGCCGCCCATGCTGTACTGCGGCACCTTGCGGGGCTTGGCCTCGCCCTCGTGCTGCTCGTAGGCCCACGTGAGCCAGAGCGGCACGTCCCGCAGCGGCGCAGGGACGTGGATGTCGCGAATGTTGGGCGAAATACGTTGCACGGCGCTCATCTCAACCCCTCAGTCATATCAGCGCGATAAGGTCGTCGACCATTTGAATGCGTTCACCGATCCAGCGCATTACTGGCACTGCCATGCTGTTGCCCAGCGCCTTGTAGCGCGGGCCATCAGGACACTGGTCGGCGTTTTTCTTGCGCCACGGGATCGCCGTGAAGCCATCAGGAAAGCCCTGCAGTCTTTCACACTCGACAGGGGTGAGGCGGCGCACCGCGCTGGCGGCAACATAGCTGCGGCTTGATCCACCGCTCGCTGCGCGGATGTTCGCTGTATCGTGCGGGCCTTCAAATTGGGCGCCGCCTTCTCGACCGCGCATATCAAAAGCCACGGCAGGCGTTTGCGACTTGATGAGCGCAGGTGCGAACCCATCAGTCACTTCAAGGTTTTGCGTTGAGCCTCTCTGCCGTTCAAAAGCCACCACATCCGGGCCTCTGTCCGCGCACGAGCTGCTGTCATAACGCCGGGTCAAAGTGCGGGCGGTGCCATCTTCGCTGAACGTGGCTACCGCTTGCGGCACGGTGCGTGCCTCCATTGTGTACGCAACATCGTCGCTGCGTATTCCAATACCGTCAGGACCAGCATCGGGGTTCTCGCTAATCGCGCGCTCCTGTATTGCGTATGCCACACAGGACGCAGTGTCCTGATCATTACGCGCCGCTACCGTCTTCGACACGCCTGAAGTCTCCTGCTGGTTGTAGCAGTCGAACGCTATGACGTTTTCGTCCTTGTTGTGGCCCGTGCCTGAGTTGGCCAAGGAGGAGGTGATCGCATTGGCGGTACCAGCAGCCCACTTTACAGAAGATCGCTGCCCTCCGGCAACCGCTGCAAAGTTGTCGCTGTCCTCTCTGTGACTGCTCTGAGACTGCGCTCTAAGGCTGCGGGCAACGCCTTGCCCCTTTTCTCTGCGCGGCGCAGGATGCCCTGACAGGCTGTGGCGCTCAAAAAGAACCGCTGCGGCACGGCGCCAGTCTCCAAGGTATCCGACAACAAACACACGGCGGCGTCGCTGGGCCACTCCGAAGTACTGAGCGTCCAGCACTCGGTAGGCGAGGCCGTACCCGAGGTCTTCCAGCGCCCCGAGGATGGAACCAAAGTCCCGTCCTCCGTTCGATGACAAGACACCGGGGACGTTTTCCCAGACGATCCAACGAGGCCGCTCTCTCTGAGCAAGTCGGCAAAACTCAAGCGCGAGGTTACCACGCTCGTCGTCCAGTCCTCCTCGGAGGCCTGCGACGCTGAAGGATTGGCAGGGTGTCCCGCCAACGAGGAGATCAATTTTGCCATACTGGTTCTGCTCAATAGTGGTGAAGTCGCCGTGTAGGGGAACCTCCGGGTAGCGGTGTTCTAGCACCGCCCGGGGAAACGCCTCTATCTCGGAAAAGAACGCAGGCTCCCACCCCATGTGGTGCCACGCCATCGTCGCGGCCTCAATGCCGCTGCAAACCGATCCGTAACGCATTGCGAGAAACCTCAGATGATGCTGGTAGCGGCCCGCATGTCAAGCGCGCTGCGGACGGAGGGCTCGACGATCTGCTCGCTCATGATGCCGAAGATCGCCTCGATGACGACGGCGCGCTCAAGTGGCACCCAGCCGCGCCGCATCCAGTTGTAGACGGCCTGATGGCTGACGCCCATGGACTTGGCGAACTTGATGATGCCGCCGCCCCGCTGGATGGCCTCCTTGATGGCGGCGACGCGCTCTTCCTTGGTGGTCACTGGAATGTCTGTCCCTTCTTGCCGATGCGGCCCGTCTCTGGGTTGCGGAAGTGGCCGGTGGCGATCTTCTTGCGCAGCTTGGCGATCTCGTTCTCGGCGAGCAGGAGGCGCAGCTCCTTCTCGCGCAGGTTGCCGTCGATCTCACCCAGCTTGTATTCATAGGCGTCGACGCGCAGCTCCAGTTCGCGCAGGTTCTCGCGCGCCCGGCACAGGCGGCTGCGCTCCCTACGCAGGGCAGCCCACGGCCAGATGATGTCTGTGATGCTCATGCTTCCTCTCCCTGCTCGACCGGGACTACCTCCGCGATCAGTTCTGCCAGCTTGACGTAGCTGCGGACGGTGTCGATCTCGTCGACGCAGTTGTGTGGGCCGTGCCCCTCGAAGAGGCTGAGGCCGGTGGGGTAGTCGACGGCGTAGAAGCTCGTCGGCTCGCCGTAGACGTGCACGTTGAAGTGCGCCGGGTCGTCGCGGCTGACGGGTTGGCCGTCCCACTCGATGCGGATAGGCGCGTCGGTGATGCGGGCGAGGTAGCCGTTGACGGTGTCTTGGATGTAGTCTGACATGGTGGTCCTCCGTTGCTGATGGCTTCCTATGCCACGTTCAATCGGCGGTTGCAAGAGGCTAGTTATCCCTGAATGCTGAGAGGGCAGATGCGATAGCCCACGTTCAGCACTGTGCCATTGCCATACTGGCACATGTGATCCCCGTTCTGATACCACTGCGCAACGAGATAGTAGGTCATGGCGTGTGCCGGGGTAGCTGCCAGCACGGCAGCGGCGAGAGCGATTGCTTTGATGACGTTACGCATTGTTAGTCTCCTTGATTAAAACCTGATCTCATCATCGGCCCAGTCGTAAACGTCCCAACCGAATTGCTCCCATATCCACTGGCGCAGGGCGGGCGTCATGGGGTCCATTCATCCCTTGCTTCCAGCTTCGGCATCAGCACATCGGCGCGGGCTTGTAGGTCAGTCATTTCAGATGATCCCCCCCTTCGATGGCTTCGGCTATATCGGCAGGCGCTACGTAATCCGGCCAATCGTCCAGACGAAACCGTAGCCATTCAACGATGTTGCCACGCTCTTGCTCGACACCATCATCTTTACCTTGGCGATACCAATACTCGGCTAGGGCTTGTAGGTCGGCTAGGGCTTGTAGGTCGGGCGCGTACTGGTCTTCGTGTGCTGTGCTAGTCATGGCTTGCTCCTGTGTTCGCCGTTGCGGATGAAAACCTGCATCACGTGCGCCTTCATCTCGGGATGCGCCTGCATGAAAGCTAACACGGCCTCCCGTTCCTCCCGCTCTATCTCGGGGCGCATCGCTTCGATTGCGGCGGTGGCTTCTGGCGTGTAGTTAAGCCATTCGTTGTCCTCGACGGGAATAGCATCAGCTCCGTAGAGGTCTTTATGCATGGCTATAACAATCGCCCGCGCGACCTTCTCGACCAGTTCAGTCATCGCTTCGCTTCCTCTCAATGGTAAATGACTGGCTTTCGTCATCGTCACGAACCACGGTGAAGCTGATTATTCGGAAGTCCGGGTTCTCCTTGGCGATGCGTCGGCAAAGGATGATGAGTCCGTGTTCTGGTTCAGTCATCGCTCAGTTCCTTCAAGAGTTCGGTGAGGCCGCAGTCGCAGGGGGATGGGTTGGGCCAAACTATGCCGCTGGCACACCCATCGTCATGCACCGCATAGCCTTTCAGCTTTTCGAGCGCGTCGGCGGCTTGATGGCAGGTTCCAACGTCAATAAAGCGGACGAACTTCCCTTTATCGCGTTCCATGATTTCGGCGTGTCCGCGCAGCCGTTCAATCAGTCCCGGCATCTGGCGTCTCCTTGGTTGCTTCGTTAGGAAATACTGCCAGCCTGCACTTGATAGCCCAGCGCCCATCTTCGGTTCGCCTCATATAGGGACGCATGCGCCATGCGATCTGCTCGGCATCTTCCACGTACCCTTCCAATCCGGCCATAAATAGCCGCACCGCCTCGGCGTGCCCCTTTGCAGAAGGAACAGTGTCGCCTTCGTCCAAGACGCCAAGCAGACCAAAAGACACGTACGGAATGCCAAAGCAGTGATTGGTCGATGGCCCATCAAACTGCAGGGCGTCAGTCTGCAACGCGAAAACGCTGTTCAGGTCTTCGTCCATAGCTTCCTCCTAAAACCTAATTTCATCATCGGCCCAGTCGTAAACATCCCAGCCGAATTGTTCCCATATCCACTGGCGCAGGGTGTCAGACATTGCGCCTGCCATCCCCATAGCCTGCCCAGTATCCGATCACCACGCACAGGGCGCAGACGATCCATGCGACGGCGGGGTCAGTCATGGTCGGGGCCTTTCAAACAGTAGATGGCAATGTCCTTGGCAGTCATGCCCGCCCATTTTGGTTCACGCTCTGGGCCTCGGTCTAGGATCGCGTTGAAGCCCTCCCGCAGCCGCTTATTCTCGGCAGCTTCATCTCGGTAACGCGCCTCCCAGTAGCGGCCACCATGCTCTTCTAATGCTTTTTCAAGCAGAACAATACGCGCTGCCTGCTGCCCAATCCTAGCCGCAGCCTTGTCGCACACAAGCTGGCTTTTTGTGACCGGGAGCCGGTGTGCCGTTAGCAGCAGTTCAATCAGATCGTCGGTCATTGCGTGTCTCCCAGTGCGGCGCGGGCGATGTCGCACCAGTTGCCGTAGCGGTGTGCCAAGACGTTTTCCAACGCCTCCCGCAGCCGCTCGATCTCGCGGGCTTGGGTTTCGATTAGGTCAGCATCCTGCGCGATCAGGTTGTCCATAATTTTGCTACGTTCTTCGGACATTACTGCTCTCTCCTCTAGTGCTGCTGCAATTGCCCTGAAGCCGCAATACACGGTGCCGCCAAACAGCGCGGCTAGGATTAATACGATCCACATCCAGTCAGTCATGGCTCTCTCCTAGTGCTGCGCGGGCTGCATTTAGAGGATACGGGGCATCGGGCAGCGCCATCCAGTGTGAGTAGTCGGTGATGCTCCACCCCTGCTCGCAGTCGGTATGAATGTCTCCGGTTTCATCATCCAGCCAGACGACATGATATTCCCACCAGTGGCCCCCGTTTTTATGGCGAACCTCAATCGCGGCAAGGAACCAGTCGTCATCAGGTGCGGTTCCGATAGGCTTCCACTTAGTCAGCCGCTCAACATCCAATGCTGCTTCGGTGTAATCGACCTTCCACTGCTCGATCTCGCGGGCTTGGGTTTCGATTAGGTCGGCGGCTTCTCCCCCGTCCCGATTGTATGGCAGGCCCGCGAGAAGACTATCGGCTAGTTTTTCTCGCAGCCGCTTAATCAGTTCCTCGCTCATCTCATTCACTCCTAATCCCAGCGCGATTGCTAACAGTGCCGTCGCCGTAGCCGTTGCCGTTGCCGTAGCCGTCGCCGTAGCCGTTGCCGTAGCCGTCGCCGTTGCCGTAGCCGTAGCCGTAGCCGTAGCCGTAGCCGTAGCCGTAGCCGTAGCCGTAGCCGTAGCCGTCGCCGTCGCCGTAGCCGTTGCCGTAGCCGTAGCCGTAGCCGTAGCCGTTGCCGTTGCCGTTGCCGTCGCCGTTGCCGTAGCCTATCGGCCTAAAGATAGTGGAGGCCATCACAGCCCCCATCCATCTGGCACTGGAACACTAAACACTTCCGCGCCCTGTGGGATGTCAACGTCTGCGATCTTGCGCAGGTCTGCCTTGGCCTTCTTCGGGTCATCAACGACGGCGGCAAAGCCGACGCCCGCCCAGCGGAAAACGTGCAGGGCATTGGCGAGATGGATACGTCCATTCTCGCGGGTCACGTCACCAGCGAAAATCCAGCCACGGTCCACCACGACAACAGCGCGGGTGCCGGTCGGCTTGCTGCTTGCGGGGATGTATTCAATTCCGTTCACGGTGATTTTGTCAGTCATTGGTTTGCTCCTTTGCTCAGTTCGTTGCTCAGTTCTTCCAACATATCCGCAGCGCGCAGGATGTCGGCGTTGTCCCAGTTGCGGCGCAGGCGCTCGGCTAGGGCTTTAGGGTCGGTCATGTCGTCTGCTCCATGGCTTGGCGGTGGACGATCGCCTTGACGCTGCGCCGCCTGTCATGCGTCAGCCTGCGCTCGGCCACCGGCAGCGCCAGAGCCTCGCTCAGCGCGTCGACGACGCAACTGAACGTCTTCTCGGTGCCGTAGGGCGTCCTGTAGACCAGCATGCAGGCGTAGCGCCGCGTCGGCGCGTCGTGGAACCTGTGCCTCCTCATCTCTCGCCCTCCGTCAGCAGGTGCCGCATGCCGAGGCGCTCGGCCTCAGCCAGCAGGTGGCGGTAGCGCCGGCGTGCCAGCTCCAGTTGCTCGGGCAGCACCCTGCGCCTGTAGCGCAGGTAGTGCCGCTCGCGCGTCTCTCGTGCGGCCTCGTCGGTCACGTGATCAGGCCCCGGGCGCGACAGGACTGCTCGAGATGGTAGGGTGCAGTGCCCCACAGCCCCGCAGTCTGGTCCCAGAGGCGGCACAGGGCGCGCAGGCGGGCGCCAGAGGCCCTGACTGCCTTGCGCAGCTCCTCGGCCTCCCTGAGCGCCTCTACGGCCTCTGTGAGGACGTCCAGCTCAGTGTGGGTGCGTGTCAAAGTGTCAGACATCGTCGCGCCCTCCCTGCTCGAACTGCTCCAGCCACTCCAGCCACTCGTTGGCGTCGTGTGCGACGTCGCCGAAGATGTGGCCAACGTGCTCGCCGTGCACGCTGGCCAGCAGGCACAGGCGGCGCAGGATGGCCTCGGCGGTCTCGACCTCGCGGGTCAGTTGTGCGTTGTCGTCCCTGAGATCCGCGACGGTGAGGCGGGTGTCGTCGAGCACACGCTCGAACTCTTTGTTCTCACGCTCGAGCGCAGTGATGTCGTCGAGGTCGGCGCAGTCCTGCAGGCGCTCGCCGAGGACGATCGCCAACTCGTTGCCGCTGTGGCGCGCTTCCTCGATGAGGCGCAGGTTGCTCTCTGACCGCCAGTAGGTGCGGTCGTATGCGGTGATGGTCATGTCGTTGTCTCCGTAGTGACGTGTTGCTGAGAAGCCCTACATACCAGTTCAACCGGGGGTTGCAACACCTTTTTTCACTTTTTCTTTGGGAACACGCCCGGCGTCTTGGGTGGCGGCAGGACGATGATCGGCTCGACGATGCCGCCGTGGTGTGTGATCAGGCGGTTGATCGCGTCGACCGGCACGCGCATGTAGAGGTTGCTGTCGCGCGCCTCCCTGTAGGGCATGAGCGAGCGCAGGACGACCTTGGGGCTCATGACCTCGACGTGCGTCCACGGGCCCGTGTCGCTCTTCGGCTCGCAGTAGTGCGTGCGCGACGCCTGAAGGCTGATGGTCAGCCCCTTGGCGCAGCGCAGGTGGGGCACGACGGCGTGGCCGACCGTGCCGGGTGTCTTGTCCGCCTTTATGCGGCGCAGGTACTCGTTGGCGTAGTCAAAGGGCATCGACTTCGTCCCAGTCAATCTGGAAGGACACGTTCAGCTCCTTGAGCTGCGCGATCGTCATGGCGTTGAGCACGCAGGTGAGCCGCTTGCGCAGCTTGACGATCTGCTCGTCGCGCGCGTTCAGGAGTCGGCTCAGGCGGGTCACGTCGGCCTGCAAAGCGTTGTTGGTCTCGACCAGCCGCTCGTACTGCGCCACCTTCTGCTCAAGCTGCCACTCGAGCATCTCGACCTGACTAGTTCCGGGCGTGTCCTCAATGAGAGGCTCCGGCTTGGGCCGGTACTCGTCCGGCATGTCGAGGGCGGCGCGGATGAGTTCGACGATTTCGTTGCAGGCGCGCCGGCCAATACCCTTCTGTTTCTTCAACGTGCCGTCCAACAAAAGCCTCTCAGCGTCGAGCAGCGTCTTCGCGCCGAGGTTGTCCAACGCACGCAGCGTTCGCACGGACAACTCGCAATCCTTGAGCCAGACGCCCCGCAGCACGTCGTCGTTGGACTTGATCATCTCGTTGAGCTTGATGTCTACGGCCATGTCAGTTGCTCCCTTGTTGGATGGACAGCGCCTCGGCGAACACCGCCTCACGCAGATCCTGTACGATCTTGATGCGGACGTAGTGCGTCTCGCGGTCGGCGTGCAGGCGCTCGGTCTCGCCGGGGTAGTCGCGCCCGTTAGGTGTGGCGGCCCTGAGTGCGCCAACCAGCGCGTCACAGGCGTCGATGATCGCACGCCGCTGGTCGACCAGATCGACGCGGCTGGTGCCGTTGTTGTTGACGGCGGGGCGGATGGTGGCGGTCATGGTGTAAGTGCTCCTCGCGTGTATTGCTGAGAAGCCCTACATAGCATGTACACCTGCGGTTGCAATAGATTTTTTTCATAGGCGGACGGACAAATTAAAAGCGCAGAAGGCGCATGTCTGTCCGGTGTTGCCGTGCGGCAGACAGACATGCTATATGGCGTCCGTCCTTAACACGGAGATTGATATGTGGACCGGAGATAGACTTGTATCCAACCCTTTGGTGGTGTTGCAGAATGCCGCAGAAACTAGGGACGTGCTGCGCGGCCTTGTGCCGGATAGGGGCATCACATGGCTGTATGGCTCGTCCATGAGCTTCAAGACGTTTGTCGCTATGTCGATGGCGGCGGCGATGTCCGACGAGCGCCCGTGGATGGGGCGCCAGACCGAGTCGGCGTTTGTGGTGTATCTTGGCGCAGAGGGCGGCAATGCGTTGCACATTCGGCGCGCTGCGGCGGAGTTGGATGCGGGGGCGTCCGGGCCGATGTACGTCGTGCAGGAGCGGCCTCAGCTTGACACGAGGTTCGGGGCTTTGCGTCTGCGCGGTATCCTTGCCGGGTTGACTGGCTTGTACCGCGGGGAGACGTACGAGGACATCGAGGAGGACGCGGTTTTCAGCGGCGCGTTTGCGAAATATGATGACGTCGGTGCGTGGGCGGAGGCGGACACGGCGGCGACTGTCGTGTGTTTCATTGACACGTACTCGCAGACGTCCGGCGGGGACGACAAGGCCAACGTGGCAGCCTACATCAAGAACCTTCGCGACTTGATTGACGCGGCTGCGCAGGAGGATTGGCGGCTGGCGTTTGTGGTGATCGACCACGCGACCAAGACTGGCGGGAGTTACATGGGCAGCGTCGCGAAGCTCAACGACGTGGACAGCCAAATTGAGGTGTTGCGCGCGTCCTCGGCCTACCGGGCTGTCCTGCACCAGCGCAAGACGAAGGACGGCGTCGAGAGTAAGCCGCTAGACGTGGAGTTGGTACCCTTCGTGCTGGAGGGCTTCACAGACGCCTATGGGGACCCGCTCAGCACGTTGGTGGTCCGAGATGGCACCAAGGCCGCCCGGCTTGCTGAAGTCGCTGACGGGAAGGCTGGGGTGCTGCTCGGGCTGATCTTCAACCAAGGCGGCAGCGTGACGGACACCCAACTGCGTAGGCTGTTTGCGGAGGACAGCTCGAACGAGGGTATCAAGGCGGACAGCGTCAGCAAGGCGTATCGTCGATGCAAGGAAACCCTGCTCGACGGTGGCATGATTTCGGAGGCGGACGGGATCATCAACATCGGACACGGGTAGGCCGGACACGAGACTACCCACACCCCCCCCCTAAAGGGGGGTGCGGTATGTCCGTCCGTCCGTCTTCCGCCCAAGTGAGGTGCTTTTTTGCAATTTGTAAACGCTAAGTTGCAGCATCAGGTTGGTGTGACTCGTGCTGTATACTTGAGGTTGCAATCTTGCGGTCCCTTCGTGCAGGTGTTACATCGGGGGTTGAGTAATGCCTGCACAAGGATTGCGGAGCGGACTGTGGCCACACCGATTAAGAAAACACCGGAATTGATTGAGCGGGTGCTCAGTCGCATCGCAATGGGCGAGACCCTTGCGGCGATCGCGAGGGACTTGGATTTCCATCCGGTGACGTGGAGCCAGTGGGTGGCCGCCGACGAGACCCTAAACATCGCACACCAGCGCGCACGGGCCGTCGGTGCCGACGTCATCGCGGACGACATCCTTGCCATCATCGACCAAGAGCCTGAGATGATCACTGGCGAGGGGGCAGCCCCGCGTCGCGACAGCGGCTACGTCGCGTGGCAGAAGGCCCGCGCCGAGACGCGCCTCAAGCTGCTCGCGAAGTGGCACCCCACTAAGTATGGCGACAAGCAGCAGGTCGAGCACAGCGGCCCGGGTGGCGCGCCGATCCAGATCGCCAACACAGCCGGCGTCGCAACGGCCGCCGTTCGCGAGCTGCGTCAACTGCGGCTCAAGACTGGCGAGCTGCCCCCACCGGACGGCACCGACCTGCTGTGACCTACGCCCTCGAAAAGATGGCGGATCCGCGCGTGGCAAGCGCAATGCCTGCCAACGACCACGCGTACTTCGACTGGCAGGCGCGGTGGTATCGTACCGCACGCACCGTCCAGATACCGCCAGAGCCGGAGGAGCAGGCTGACTGGCTGACAGAGAACGCCGGCAGCCTGTACTTCGCGCCCACGGACGTGAGCCTGCCTTGGAACGAGATGGGCTACATGGCCGGGCGCGGCTTCGGTAAGACGCGGGTGGGCGCCGAGTGGCTGGGGCGCGTCGCCGTCGAGTGCACGCGGGGCCTGCCCTACGCCGTTGTCGCGCCGACCCAGAACGACGTGCGCATGACGTGCTTCGAGGGCATGAGCGGCCTGCGCAATACCATCCCTGAGGAGTGCATCGAGAAGTACAGCGCGGACGACCTGCGCATCATCCTGAAGAACGGCGCGACGATCCGCGGGTTCAGCGCCGAGAAGGCGGAGCGCTTGCGCGGGCCTGAACATGCTGCGGCGTGGTGTGATGAAATCGCGGCGTGGGGCAAGGACGCAGAGTACACGCTGGACATGCTCCAGATGGGCCTCCGCCTCGGGGAGCGGCCACGCCTGCTGTGGACCTCCACCCCCAAGCCGAACGCGCTTGTGCGCAACCTGACCACGCCCCGCCCCGGCCGCCTCATCGTGTGCGGCTCGACGTACGACAACAAGGCGAACCTTGCAGGTAGCTTCTTCGACAACCTCGAGAAGTATTCCGGGACAAACCTCGGCCGGCAGGAGCTATACGGCGAGCTGATCGACCCCGAAGAGGCGGGCATCATCAGGCGGAGCTGGTTCAGGCTGTGGCCTGCCGGAAAGCCGCTGCCGCGCTTCGACTGGATCATCATGTCGCTCGACACGGCCTACACCGAGAAGAGCGTCGACACGAAGGGCGACCCGGATCCGACCGCGTGCAGCGTGTGGGGCGTCTTCCAGCACGAGAAGCGCGCCAACGTGATCCTGCTCGACTGCTGGGAGGACCACCTCGGCCTGCCCGACCTCATGCGCCGCGTCAGGCGCGAACTCAACACGGCCTACGGCGACGACGAGGACACGGCGCTGATCAAGCCGATGTTCGGCAGCAGCAAGCCGCTCACCTCCGGCCGCAAGCCGGACATCCTGCTCATCGAGGACAAGGGCAGCGGCATCAGCCTGCGCCAGATGCTGGCCGAGGCGGGCATCGAGGCCTACGCCTACAACCCGGGCCGCGCAGACAAGCTCAGCCGCCTGCACATCGTCAGCCCCGTCTTCGCGCAGAAGCGCGTGTGGCTGCCCGAGAGCGACCGGAGCCCGGGCAAGCCGCGCACGTGGGCCGACCCGCTGGTCACGCAGCTCTGCTCCTTCACTGGGGAGGGCAGCATCAAGCACGACGACCTCCTCGACAGTTGCACGCAGGCGCTGCGTCTCTGCATGGATAAGGGCTTGGTATCGTTGATCAAGCAAGCCCCAGTCGACAACACGCCGCCGAAGCAGTATATCAACCCCTATTCCCAGTGACAGGACGCCCGATGGACGAAGACGAAATCCAGAGCGAAGAGGACATCCGCGCGGGTGAGTACATGCCGCTGGACGGCGCGGAGGACGACGTCGAGGACACGCCTGACGGCGGCGCGATCGTCACCCTCGACGACGAGGACGGCCCGGCCAAGGGCGAGAGCGAGTTCTACGCCAACCTAGCCGAGACGCTGCCCGACAGCGAGCTGAACACCCTGTCGAGCAGCCTGCTGGACCTGATCAGCAAGGACAAGGAGGCGCGCAGCAAGCGCGACCAGCAGTACGAGGAGGGCATCAAGCGCACCGGCCTCGGCGACGAGGCACCCGGCGGCGCGCAGTTCTCCGGCGCGTCGAAGGTCGTGCACCCGATGCTGACCGAGGCGTGCATCGACTTCGCGGCGCGGGCCATGAAGGAACTGTTCCCGCCCATGGGTCCGGCCAAGGACTTCGTGCCGGGCAAGCAGACCGAGGACAAGCTCCTCAAGGCCAAGCGCAAGACGACGCTGCTCAACTGGCAGATGACCGTGCAGTGCCCCGAGGTGCGCGCGGAACTCGAGCAGCTCATGACGCAGGTGCCGCTCGGCGGCGCGCAGTACATGAAGCTGGGCTGGGACGACAAGCGCAACCGCCCGACGTTCCTGTTCGTCGCGATCGACGACATGTACCTGCCCTACGCGGCGACCAATTTCTATACGGCGCAGCGCCGTACGCACGTACAGTACCTGACGCAGCTTGACTACGAGCAGCGCGTCAAGAGCGGCATGTATCGCGACGTCGACCTGACGCCGCCGGGCATGGAGCCGGAGCTGTCAGGCGCAGGCAAGGCCAACGACAAGATCGAGGGCCGCAGCGCCACGAGCTACAACGAGGACGGCCTGCGCATCGTCTACGAGGTCTACGCCATCGCGCAGATCGGCGACGACGAGGACGCGGCGCCCTACATCATCAGCATCGACAAGCCGACCGGCAAGGTGCTGTCGATCTACCGCAACTGGGACGAGGAAGACGAGACCCGCGAGGAGCTTCAGTGGTTCGTCGAGTTCCCCTTCATCCCGTGGCGCGGCGCGTACCCGATCGGCCTGCCGCACATGATCGGCGGCCTCTCCGGCGCGGCGACCGGCGCGCTGCGTGCGCTGCTTGACGCGGCGCACATCCAGAACACGCCATCAGGCCTCAAGCTGAAGGGCGCCAAGATCGGCGGCCAGTCAGAGAGCCCCGTGCCGGGCGAGATCAAGGAGATCGAGGGCGGCCTGAACGTCGACGACGTGCGCAAGCTGTTCATGCCGATGCCCTACAACCCACCATCCCCGGTGCTGTTCTCGCTGCTCGGCTTCCTGATCGACGCGGGCAAGGGCGTGGTGCGCACGGCGCTGGAGGACATCGCCGACGGCAACCCCAACGCGCCTGTCGGCACGACGCTGGCCAAGCTTGAGCAGGGCATGGTGGTGTTCAGCGCCATCCACAGCCGCCTGCACGACAGCATGGCGCGCATGTTGCGCGTGTTGCACCGCCTCAACGCCATGTATCTCGACGACGAGGCGCTGGAGAACGAGGCGGGCGAGGAGTTGGCCGAGCGCAAGGACTTCGAGGGGCCGCTCGACGTGGTGCCGGTGTCCGACCCGAACATCTTCAGCGAGACGCAGCGCTTTGCGCAGATGCAGGCCGTCGCCCAGCGCGCGGCGCAACTGCCGCAACTCTACGACCTGCGCAAGGTCGAGGAGCGCATCCTCGAGACGCTCAAGGTGCCCAACGCGAAGGACTTGCTGGTCCCGCCGATGGAGCCGAAGGAGCAGAACGCCGTCAACGAGAACGTCGCGGCGTCGCTCGGCAGGCCCATCCTCGCCTTCCCCGAGCAGGACCACCTCGCGCACCTGCAGACGCACGTGTCGTTCCTCACCAACCCGATCTTCGGCAGCAGCGAGCTGTTCGCCGGCACGTTCATCCCGGCCATCCTGAACCACATGAAGGAGCACATGGTGCTCTGGTATGCGGCGCAGGTGGTCGAGATCAGCAACGACGCGATCGGCGAGGATCTCGGCAAGGTGATGAAGGAGATGGGCAAGGACAACGAGGAGCGCCGCGCCCTCGACCGCATGCTCGCCGAGGCGTCGAACGTCGTCAGCGACGCGGGCAGCCAAGTCTTCAGCCAGCTTCCGGCGGTCATGCAGCAGGCGCAGCAGATCATGGCGCAACTGCAGCAGGGTCAGCCCGCCCCGCAGGATCCGAGGCTGGCGCTTGAGGGCCAGAAGCTCCAGATGCAGGCCCAGCGCGACCAGCAGCAGATGCAACTGGCGCAGGCCAAGATGCAGGCCGACGCGCAGCAGGGCGCCATGGACGCCCAGACCGACGCGCAGCGCATGCAGATGGAGGCGCAGCAGAAGGCGGCAGAGTTGCAGGCACGCCTGCAGATCGAGGCGCAGCGCCAAGAGGCAGAGGACACCCGCAAGGCGGCGGATATCGACGCCAAGCTGGCCATGAACGCAGAGGACAACCAGACCGCGATGCGGCTGGCTGCCGCAGAGATCGCAAGCGGCGAGCGTGTCGCCGTGTCCACAGGGGCGGGGATAAACCCGAACCCTTGAGCCAGTGAGGAGTGACCGATGGCGCGAACGCCCAAGCAGAAAACTACTCCTCAGCAGCCCCCGCTGGCTGTTGAGGAGACCACCGACAACGCCAAGCCTGACACCAGCGAGCGTGCGCGCCTGCTGGCCATGGGCCAGAAGAAGGACTGACGACAATGGCAAAGAACGACGCGTCCCTGAGCAAGGGCAAGGAGACCGGCAGCATCAACGCCGAGAACACCAACATGCACAAGCTGCTCAAGATGGGCCAGCAGCCCAAGCTTGAAGTCGGCGGCGGCAAGAAGACGCCCGCGTGAGACTGGAGACCCTGCTTCAGTGCCTGAAGGACGAGCAGAGCAAGCTCGCCCAGCAGACGCTGGAGCAGCCCCTCCCGGGCGACTTCAACTACGGCAAGGCTGTAGGAATGTACGCGGGCCTCGAGTTGGCCCAGCGCGTCCTGATCGACCTCGTGGCCGAGAAGGATAGGAGAGATTTCAACCTCTAACCTGCTAGAAGGAGCGACCATGCAGGCGTATGAAATGAACAAAGTAGAGTTCGCCTTTGATGGCGAGGAGGACGCATTCCCGGTTATGGATCCGGGCGTCCAGCCGTTCGGCAGCCGCGTGCTGCTGCAGATACGGCGGGCGAAGACCAAGACGAAGGGCGGCATCTTTCTGGCCGGCGAGACGCGTGACACGGAGATGTGGAACACGCAGGTCGCCAAGGTCATTGCCATGGGCCCCCTCGCCTTCCACAACCGCAACACCATGGAGCCTTGGCCTGAGGGCGCTTGGGTCCACGTGGGCGACTACGTCCGCGCGCCGAAATACGGGGGAGACCGCTGGTCTGTCCGTACCGAAGACGGGGAGGAGATCCTCTTCGTCATTTTCAACGACCTCGACTTGCTGGGCAAGATCACTGGCGACCCGCTCGCAGTGAAGGCGTTCCTGTAACTCGATAAGGCTGAAAGGAGCCGGTCATGAATACGTTGACTGAAGACGACGACAACACCCCCGACACCGACGAGCTGATCCCCGTAGAGACGCCGCCCGAGGCTGAGGAAGCCGAGGACGACGATCAGGACGAGGAGGACGAGCGGCTCGCGCAGAGCGAGGATGACCACGAGGACGACATAGCATCCTCGAGCAACCGTGACCGCCGCCGCAAGCGCCGCGAGATCCAGAAGAAGGCCCGCGACGCGGCACAGCGTGAGCTGGAGGAGTTGCGGCGCACCGTCGCCGTCCTCTCGCAGCGCGTGGCGCAGACCGAGACGCAGTCCGCCACGGCGGCCGCGACTACAGCCGAGCAGACGATCGAGCAGCGCCTCGCCCAGACCCTGCGCGACATTCAGCAGGCCGAGGCCATCATGGCCAAGGCGGCGGAGGCCGGCAACGGTGACGACATGGTCGCGGCCATGAAGATCCGCGATCAGGCCATGCAGGAGGCGCAGCAGCTCCAGTACAACCGGCAGCAGGTCCAGCAGGCCAAGCAGCAGGCCACCCAGCCGCGTGTCGACCCGCAGGTGGTCAACTACGCCAAGGAGTGGATGCAGGCCAACCCGTGGTATGACCCCAACGCGGGGGACCGCGACAGCGCCCTGACCAAGGCGATCGACAACGAGCTGGCACGCGAGGGCTATGACCCTGCCAGCCGAATCTACTGGGAAGAACTGACTACCCGCGTCGCCGACGCGCTGTCCGAGAAGGGTGGCGACGAGGCCGCGAGGGCTCCGCGCCGCAAGGCACCGCCGACGGGCAACACGCGCGAGCACGCGCCCGCCAGCACCAAAAAAGAAATCTACGTGACACCTGAACGCAAACAGGCTATGATTGAGGCGGGCGTATGGGACGACCCTGTAGCCCGCAATCGTTACCTGAAAGCTTATCAGGAATATGATCGCGGAAATTCGGCACGCTAAACTTGGAGTGTGACACATGACTACAGAACGTGAAGACGCCCGCTTGAAGAAGGAATTTGATGTTGTTGGACGCCGCGAGGCTACCCGGCACTCTCAGGACCGGCAGGTTACCGAGAGCAGGGAGCTTAGCGAAGACGACCGACTGGAGATGTTCCGGAATCAGCTCTTTAACGACGCACTACCTGACCTGCCGGACCTTCCGGGCTATCATATGTGCTGGCTCACAACTACCAACCCGCGCGACCCGATCTATCGCCGCATGCAGCTCGGATACGAGCCTGTGAAGGCGGAGGAGATGCCCGGGATGGCCCACGCCACGGTCAAGACCGGCGAGTATGCCGGGATGCTCGGGGTCAACGAGATGCTCGCGTTTAAGCTGCCCTTGAGCCTCTACGAGAAGTTCATGCAGGAAGCTCACCACGAGGCTCCGCTGCGGGAAGAGAACAAATTGGCCGAAGTCGCGGAGATGATGCGCGAGCAGGCCGAGAGAGCCGGTACTACGCTATTGGAAGGCGATGGCATGTCGGAGATGCGTGAATACGCTCCTCGCCGAGGTATATTCAACTAGGCGAGGGTAAACGCAATTCCTTTAGAGGAACCTAACGATGGCTTCTATTTCTGCCCCGTTTGGTCTGCGCCCTTCGTACTCGCCAAGCGGTGTGGTTCGCCCCACCGCCTACTCGATTGCCGGGAACTACGCGACCACCATCTACCAGAACCAGCCGGTAAAGCTGGTCGACGGTAACCTCGAAGCTGCCGCCGTGAACGACCGCTTTATCGGCACGTTCCAAGGCGTGGAGTGGACTGACAGCGACGGCCGCCGCCGCGTCAGCAACAAGTGGGTCGCCCAGTCGGGCGCAACCGACATCGTTGCCTACGCGACGCTCGACCCGAGCATTGTCTACGAGATCCAGTCGAACGCGGCACTCACCGCCGCCGACATTGGCGCTCAGTACGACTTTACCGCCGCCTCTGGCAGCGCCACCGTTGGCATCTCTACCCAGATGCTCGACGTGGCCTCTGTTGCTAACAACGCCGCGTTTCGCGTTATTGGTATCACTCCCGGCGCGAACAACGCTTGGGGCGACACCTACGTGATCGTTCAGGTCCAGATCAGCGAGCATCAGAACGTCGCTGACGTGGTTGATTATTGATTTGTAGCCCCATGAGCCACTACGCCTACATTCACGCCCGCCCAGACACCCGAGATGCTCTCGGCGTGTTCTATGTTGGCAAGGGTGCAGGCAGGCGGTTCCGCCCGAGTATCAGGCGGAACAGGCACCACAGCAATGTGGTTGCCAAGCACGGCGCCGAGAACATCTTGGTTGGCGTAATTGAGTGCTCAAGCGAGGACATCGCCCACGCACTTGAGCGCGGCCTTATCAAGTGCCTTCGGCGCTCTGGCGCTAAACTGGTCAACCTGACCGACGGGGGCGAAGGCTCCTCCGGTTACGTCCCGACGGAAGAAGCCAAAGCCAAGATCGGCGAAGCTTTCCGTCGCAAGTGGTCCAACCCCGAGTATCGGGCAAAGGTCTCTGAAGCGCAGAAGCTCGCGCAGAAGAACCCCGCTAACTTCACTGAGAAGAAGCGGGCGTCCTCTCTACGCAATGCGGAAGTGGCGAGAGCAGCTTTGCAGAACCCGGAAGTCCGCGAACAGGCCAGACTTATAAACGCCGAGAAGTCACGGGCCATGTGGTCTGATCCCGCGTTCAAGGACGCGATGAAGAAGCGGCACGCCGCTTTGTGGGATGTGGATCGCAGAAAGGAAGTGTCCGCAAGAACTCGCGGGCGCGTCCGTATGACTAACGGAGTGGAAGAGCGCAATGTGCTGCCCGAGCAAGTAGAAGAACTGCTTGCTATTGGCTGGACTAAGGGGCGCAGATCGTCTCCCAGAAAGGAATTATAAAATGGCAACGCCAATGCGTTCAACCGATTTCCGCAGCATTAAGTGACAGTGCCCTCATACCGCGAGGTATGTTGAATAACCGCCTCTAATTGACTTGGAAGCCCGGAAGCGGGCGACAGGGGGCAAGCAAGCGAAAGCTGTGCAGCCTGAACGACTAAGCGAGGTGGCCCTCTGGTAACAGAGGTGATGCGATAGTCTGAACCCCGGTATAACCCAAGAAGCCGGGGAGGGAGATCCGAAGAGGTTTCCCCGCCTGCCGCGAGGTAGGTCAGTAAGCGAAAGCTGAAAGTAACAGAAGTGTGTTGAGCCGATCCTGAACGAAGAGTTCAACGGCATCTATGACCAGCGCGCTGACGAATGGTCGCAGGTCTTCAAGGAGTTCAAGGGCATCCCCCGGAACTACCACGAAGAGCCTGTCCTGTTCGGCTTCGGTGCCGCCCCGGAACTTCCGGACGGCATGCCGGTCACCTACCAGTCGGGCGGCACGCTGTTCATCCAGCGCTACGTCTACCGGGTGTATGGCCTCGCCTTCGCCCTGACCAAGGTGCTGGTGGAAGACGGCGACCACATCCGTATCGGCCAGACCTATGCGCGTCACCTCGCGCAGTCGCTGGTCGAGACCAAGGAGACCCTCGGCGCCAACATCCTCAATCGTGCGTTCAATGCGACGTACGTTGGTGGTGACGGCAAGGAACTGGTGGCGACGGATCATCCGATCGCCAATGGCACCTTCTCGAACGAACTGTCCACGGCAGCCAACCTGTCGCAGACCTCACTCGAGCAGCTCCTGATCCAGATCCGCAACGCTGTGGACAACAACGGCAAGCGCATCCGCCTGACGCCGAAGAAGATCGTCACTGGTCCTTCGAACGTCTTCCAAGCGGAAGTTCTGCTGAAGTCAGCCCTGCGTGCAGGCACCGCCAACAACGACATCAATCCGGTCCGCTCGATGGGCCTGCTTGATGACGGTCAGGCCAACCTGTCGCGTGTCACCTCGACGACTGCATGGTGGATCCAGACCGACGCGCAGGAGGGCCTCAAGCTCGCCATGCGCCGTGGCTTGGAGAAGTCCATGGAGGGCGATTTCGAGACGGATTCAATGCGTTATAAAGCCACGGAACGCTATGCGTTCGGCTGGACCGATCCACGCGGCATTTATGGCACAACTGGGCTGTGATCTAACAGACTGAAAAGCAATGCTTTTCGAGGTGGCTCCCGTCTCAGTGACGGGGGCCACTTTTTTGTTTGCTATCCTGCGTCTGGTTTTGTATCTTACAAAGCCAGTCACGAAGGAGCGAAATGTGAAAGCCAGCCTCTCAGAAGTCCTGTCCAAGTTCCACCCCGACATGCTCGCTCGCTACGATTTCAGTCGGGCTGAGTATCACGGCGCACTGGAGCGCATGACCGGCATCGTCTGCCCGGATCACGGCGAGTTCACGCAGTACCCCGCGCAGCTACGCAAGAACGGGTCGGGCTGCCCCGCGTGCGGCGATGCGGTGCGGCGCGCCAAGCGCCGATCTTCGCAGGAGGACGTCATTCAGCAGGCGCACGAGCGGCATGGTGGTTTCTACACCTACGACCGAGCCGTCTACGTCAACAACACCACCAAGTTTACCGTTACGTGCCCGCACCACGGCGACTTCAGCATCACGCCCAACGGCCATGTCTCAGGCGGCAAGGGCTGCCCGGTGTGTGGCGCGCTCAAACGCGGGCACCGCAAGGATGTCACGGGCGCCGCCCGCAAAACGGCCGACGCCAAGATGCTCGCGCATGCCGCCGACTTTGAGCGCGAGGCCCGCAAGGTGCATGGCGCTGCCTACGACTACAGCGCCGTTGTCTACGCCGGGCGCAAGAAGCCGGTGACTATCCTGTGTCGCGCTCACGGACCCTTTCAGCAGCGACCCGAGCACCACCTGAAGCGCGCGCATGGCTGCCCGGAATGTTCGCACCACCGATCCAAGGGCGAGGCCGCGCTGGCCAAGTTCATGGCGATCTTCGGCCCCGTGGAGGAGCGCAACCGCAAGCTGATCGCGCCGAAGGAACTGGACATCTATGCACCCTACGCCAACGTGGCTGTGGAGTACTGCGGCGAGTACTGGCACGCCTCGTCGTCAGCCGATGAGGAGCGCAAGGACCGCACCCGGCACCTCGATAAGCATCGCGCTTGCGAGGCTGCCGGTATCCGCCTGCTGACTGTCTACGAGAGCGAGTGGTTGGAGAGGCCCGCTGCCATACGACGCCTGATCCGCAACGCACTGGGCAAGGCGCGTGGCCGCGTCATGGCCCGCAAATGCGCCGTTGAGGCAGTCGGCAGCGCCGAGGCAACGGCATTCTTCGAGCGCTACCATCCGCAGGGTGGTGCTGGGTGGGGCCAGACATACGGGCTGCGCTACAGCGGCAAGCTGGTGGCGTGTATGCGCTTCGCCTTTGGGGCAAATGACCGGGGCGCGAATGCCGAGCGCGCGTGGACGCTGACACGCTACGCTACCCGCGTATCGGTCCCCGGGGGAGCCTCAAGGTTGTTCGCGGCGTTTTTGGCAGACCGCGACCCCGAAAGCGTCAAGTCTTTCTCTGACAACCGCTACTTCACTGGGCGGATGTACGAGCAATTGGGCTTTGTGCTTGAGGAGGAGACCGATCCCGACTACCAAGTCTACCACCCCAAGACTGGCCTGCTGGCCAAGACGGCGTGGCAGCGCAAGAACATCCCTGCGCGCATTCGCGACATCGGCGCGTCGGAGGTCTTCAACCCGGCCACGGACCTGCGCAGCGAGCGCGACATGACGTACCTGCTTGGCGCCCAGCGCATGTTTGATTGCGGCAAGAAGCGATGGGTCTGGCGCAAAGCATGAGCCTCTAGCAAATGCGCCGCCGGTGTGGTAATGTCGCGCCGCTATAGCACTGTCCATAGAGGATACACCCATGGGTAACATTTCGAACACGCGTTTCCCGTTCGGGCTCACCAATGTCGGTGAGACGAACCTGTTTGCCGACATGGTCCAGCCGGACCCGACGCTCTTCCACGAGTACTGGAACGACTTCGACACCTACACGGCTGGCGACTGGGTCGTCACCGAGACTGACGCCGGCGCGACGCAGGCCCTGACTGCCGGCGACGGCGGCCTCCTGCTGGTCACCAACACCGCAGCCAACGACGACCTCGTCGCGCTGCAGAAGACCCCGGCGGCCTTCACCTTCACGGCAGGCAAGAAGACCTTCTTCCGCGCCCGCTTCAAGGTCTCGGACGCCACGCAGTCGGACGTCGTCATCGGCCTTCAGGTCGTCGACACCACCCCGCTCGACGTGACGGACGGCGTGTACTTCCTCAAGGCTGACGGCTCGACATCGTTCAGCTTCGTGTGCCGCAAGAACGCGACCACCGGCTCGACCTCCGTGGCGTCTGTCGCCACGCTGGCGGACGACACCTACATCACCCTCGGCTTCTACTACGACGGCGAGGGCAAGGTGGCGTATGAGGTCAATGGCGCGGTGCTCGGCTCGCTCGACGCCTCCTCGGCCTTCCTGCCTGACACCACCTGCACCGTGAGCTTCGCGCTGCAGAATGGTGAGGCTGTGGCCAAGACGATGACGGTCGATTACCTGTACGCGGCGAAAGAGCGCTGAGAACTGATGGGGCGGGCTTCGGCCCGCCTCTGACTTTGTGAGGATTGACAGATGCGCCAGATTACCAAGAAGCTTACTACGGGTGCCGCAGTCGGCAATGCGGTCTGCGCGTCGCAACAGCCCCTCGCCGCCGGCGCCTTGACCATCAATGGCGCCAACGCCACTGCGGGCGTCGCGACTTTCCCGGCGGCCTACGCCGTGTCGATCACTTCCAACGGCAACGACAGCACGCGCACCTTCACGGTGACCGGCACGGACGCCGCGGGCAACGTCATCAGCCAGACCGTCACCGGGCCGAATAACACCACGGTGTTTACCACGCTGGCCTTCAAGACCGTCACGCGCGTGACGATCAGCGCCGCCTCGGTGGGCACGGCCATCACTGTCGGCTTCGGCAGCTTCGCCGTGACTGAGCCTCTGCCGCTCGACATTCACGGGCGCCCGGACATCTCGCTGCAGGTGGTCGTGGACACGGCCCTCGGCACGCCGACGTGGACTGTGCAGCAGACGCTGGACAACCCCTTCACCTCGACCCCCGGCACGATGACGTGGTTCGATCACCCAGACGTCAACCTCGTGTCGCAGACCGTCAACCGGCAGGGCAACTACGCCTACGTGCCTGCGGCTGTGCGCCTGAGGATCAACGCCACTGCGGGCGCGGCGACGCTCACGATTATCCAGTCTGGCGACAACAGGGCGTAAGATATGGCTGTTGGCCTTTACAGCGGCGCTTCGGGCCTCGCGCTAGGCAGGGGGCTGTATCGCGACGTCTCTGGCCTGTGGGCCGGTTCGAGTGGTCTCATCGCGGGTTTTGGCGGCACTGCGTTCTCGCCCCTATCCCTGTTTGCCGCTGGTGAGCCGGGTGCGTGGTATGACCCGTCCGACCTGTCCACGATGTTTCAGGACAGCGCAGGCACCACGCCCGTCACGGCGACGGGGCAGACGGTTGGGCTGCTTCTGGATAAGTCCAAGGGCTTGGTGCTGGGGCCTGAGTTGGTCACGAATGGTGATTTTAGTAACGGCAGCACGGGTTGGACTGCATCTTCTGTTACCGTTTCTGGCGGCGTTGCGTCTTGGGTGGCATCTTCCGGTACACTAGAGCAGGACATTGTAATAGCAGCCGGTAAAACTTATGCTTTGACATACACTGTTTCGGGATACGTTAGCGGGAACGTCACTCCGCGCTTTACAGGGGGAACCCCAGTTATAGGCGTAGGCCGCGCAGCAAATGGCACCTTTACCGAGTATATGCTTGCAGTTGCTGACGCATCTTTGCGTTTTGTTGGAGGGGTGTTCACCGGCTCCCTCGACAACATCTCCGTCCGCGAACTCCCCGGCAACCACGCCTCCCAGAGCGTTCTGGCAAACAGGCCGATCTACGGCATCGAGCCGTTCGGTGGGCGGCGGAACTTGCTGGTTCGGACCGAGGAGTTTCAGAGTTCGGCTTGGGCGAAATTTAGTGCTTCTGTTACAGCAGACAGCACGACTGCCCCCGACGGGACGTTGACAGCGGATAAAGTCACAGCACTTGGAGATTGGGCCGTATTGCAAACATTCTCTAGCGCCACTGTTGGACAAACCTATACGTTTTCCGTATGGATTAAAGTCCCATCTCCACGAACAGTCCAATTGGTGTTGGACGGCGCGTTTATATCTGTTAGCGCCACAGCAGAGTGGAACAGGTTTTCTATTACAAAGGTTGCGGCAAATACGTCTTTCACAGTGGCGGTCCGAAGGAATACCCCCGGCGCAGAAACGGGATTTGAAACCTTCGTCTGGGGCGCACAACTCGAAACCGGCTCCACCGCCACGGCCTACCAGCAGGTAACGGACCAGTGGAACGTCACCGAGGCTGGCAAGCCCAGCGTGTCCTATCTCGCAGGCGACTTCGTTGACGACCGCCTTATTTTCAACGGTTCAACCGCAGTGGCGTGTGAAAGCGCATATGTGACTGAAAACGGGTGGATGGTCAGCGGCGCATCGGGCAGCAACTATGGCACTCTGTCTCGCATTCCGCTGGGCCGGGTTGCACAGTATGTGGTCAATCCCAATATCAAGATTAATGCTGACCAGCTGACCTCATATTTCGGCGTGCCGCAATACTACTTTGTTGGCATGACCACTGACAGCACGGTGTTACACAACATTGTCAGCAGCGCGGGCCCTTATCCGATCACCTATGTCGGCTCGAATGGGGTCACATATACGCAGACTGCAAATAACGTCACGACCGACCTTATTGCCCAAGGTCTGACTTCACCGTTTACAATGCTGGTTCCCAAGGCTGTTATTTCTGACACCGCACTGTCGGTGTTCGATTGCTACAACAACCAGTTAACGGGCAGCATCCCCAGCCTGACCGCTAACACCGCGCTGACGGCTTTCCGGTGCTACAACAACCAGCTAACGGGCAGCATCCCCAGCCTGTCGGCTAACACTGCACTGTCGGTGTTCAATTGCTACAACAACCAGTTAACGGGCAGCATCCCCAGCCTGTCGGCTAACACTGCACTGTCGGTGTTCCTGTGCTTCGGCAACCAGCTAACGGGCAGCATCCCCAGCCTGACCGCTAACACCGCGCTGACGGATTTCCGGTGCTTCGGCAACCAGCTAACGGGCAGCATCCCCAGCCTGTCGGCTAACACTGCACTGTCGGTGTTCTATTGCTACACCAACCAGTTAACGGGATGGAGCGGCGGCACTGTTTCCGCCACGCTCGGTGACTTTCAAGCGCAGAACAACTTGCTGACACAAGCCGCTGTGGACGCCATTCTCGCTGCTTTTGTCGCAGCAGGCAGAACGACTGGTACCCGCAACCTGAACCTCGGCGGCACAGGCAACGCAACACCCTCCGCTACAGGATTGACAGATAAAGCCACTCTGCAATCGCGCGGATGGACGGTGACAACGAACTAAGGAATTTACTAATGCTATCCTGCGTACTCCTTCTCCCCGACAATCAGGTCGATACCGGCAACGCCGTCAGCGAGGCTATGGGCTGGGGTTCGCCTGCCTACACTGTCCCGCTCTCGGCAGACGGCTCGGAGCCTGCATCACACTGGGGCCTGCACACATGGGCCGGTGATGACCTGCAAGCCATGATCGAGACGGGCTTCTACCCGCCGCAGGTCGAGGATGCAGGCATCACGCAGGACGCTTATAACGCCATGCTGGCCGTGCTGATCTACTCGTTCTGGCAGGACTATGTGGATCACTTTGCCACTGTTTGCGCGGAGAATGGGCTTACGGTTGTGGCGCCGGGCGATGCGTAGCGGAGGCCGCGTGACATGAGCGACAAGCCATTCTGGGCCAAGCCGAGACCCGAGGGCCAAAAGCCCAAGAGCCTCTCGGTCAAACGCAAGGCTGCGGCCAAGCGCCGCGCCAAGGCCGCTGGCCGACCTTGGCCGAATCTGGTAGATAATGCCTTCGCGGCACGCAAAAAGGGCAAGTGACATGGACGGCTTCAAGAACAGCACCAAGACCCACTACGCCAAGGGCGGCTACGCCAAGGGCGGCGACGCCAAGGGCGCGGCCAAGATCAGCAAGGTCATGGGTGAATTTAAGTCGGGCGCGCTGCACAGCGGCTCGAAGGGCGGCCCGAAGGTCACCAGCAAGAAGCAGGCCGTCGCCATCGCCATGAGCGAGGCAGGCAAGGCGAAGCCGGTCAAGAAGGCCATGGGCGGCGCGGTCGACCTGAACCGCGGCGGCGTGCCGCGCGAGGGCGTCTCGACGCGCCCCATCAGCAAGCGCACGGGCAAGCCCGCGACTGAGGCAGAGATGCGCCAGCGCCAGCGTGACTTCGGCGACATGACCGACGCTGAGATTAAGGCGCTGCTTGGCCGCGCCAACCGCGCCTCGGCCGCAGAGGCAGGCGAGCGTGTCCTCATCCGCCGCGGGCCCGCCGGAGCTGGCTTCAGCGGCGAGCCCATGATCAGCCGCAAGACGGGCGGCCTCGCCGTCATGCCGCGCGGCAAGAAGTGCTGACAGGAGTCTAGACTATGGCAAACGCCTTGTACCCGTCTTGGAAGCAGGCCCTGCTGGAGTTCACCGCCGGCAACGACCTCGACGGGCAGACCGTCAAGGCGGCTCTGGTGACGGCGGGCTACACCTACTCGGCAGCACACCAGTTCTACAACAGCGCCAGCGCGTCTGTCGTAGGCACGCCCCAGACGATCGGCAGCAAGACATTCACCAACGGCGTGTTTGACGGCGCGAATGTGACCTTCACGGCCGTCACCGGCTCTCAGGTCGTGGCCATCGTGCTCTACATCGACAGCGGCAACCCCGCCACGTCTCCACTGGTGGCGTTCCTCGACACCGGCATAACCAACCTCCCTGTGACACCGAATGGCGGGGATATTTCAATTACGTGGGATGCGACTGGCATCTTCTCGCTCTGAGCCTTTTAATTCCTGCCGAGGGGCTTTGTCGTGGCCACTAAGACGGTCCTCCTCACATCCGGCACAACTTGGGTTCTCCCGAGCGACCTAGACACGTCCGTCAGCGTCACCGTCACGGCGATCGGCGGCGGCGGCGGCGGTGGCGGGGTTTCTGGCTCGTACGCCGGCTCGGGCGGGGGAGGCGGCGCTTGGTCCCAGAGCAGCGTATCCCTCTCAGGGCTGACGCCCGGCACTTCCAGCACCTACATTCGCATCGGCGCGGGTGGCACGGCTGCGGCAAGCGCCAATGGTGGACCCGGCGGCGATACGTGGTTCAACAAAACCTCAAACGCCGCGCCCGCATCAGCCACAGATGGCGCGCTGGCCAAAGGCGGCCTCGGCGGCACGCGAACCGGGGCTACCATTGCCGGCGGCGCGGCCGCGTCTGGCGTAGGCTCGACGAAGTATTCTGGTGGCAGTGGGGGCGCTGGTGGAAACTATAGCGGCGGCGGTGGCGGTTCCGCAGGTTCGTCACTCGGCAACGGCGGCAATGGCGGATCCTCTGGCGCCGGTGTAAGATACGGCGGGGGCGGCGGCGGCGGCACCGGGGGTAACGGCGCGACAACCACTAGCGGGGTAGGTGGCGCTGGCGGCCTAACCTATACTGGCGCCGCCGGTGGCGCTGGCGGCACGACAGGTTCCGGCTCTGCTGGCAACAACGGCGGGGGTGGCGGAGGCGGCTATTCTGCCGCCGCTGTCACCTTGAGTCTCGGCGGCGCTGGCGGCGCTGGCACCGAGACATCTATCACGGCGGGGGGCACGGCGGGCTCCGGCGGCGGTGGCGGCGGCGGCGGCTACGGTGATTCCGGCCTGTTCACGGGCGGCGCGGGTGGCCTGTATGGTGGTGGCGGTGGCGGTGGCGGTTACGACTCAAACGAAGCTGGCGGCGTGGGCGCGCAGGGTGCGCTCATCATCACTTACACAGCCGTAACAACGGTCAACCTGACGGCCACGCGTTACAACAACTCGAACACCTTCTACACGGCGTCGATCGGCGCCACGTACGGCCTAGCCCCAAGCCGTTACGGCAACACGAACACGTTCTACACGGCTGCCGTTGCTGCGGGCGCTGTCGGCCTTCAGCCAACTCGCTACGGCAACACGAACACGTTCTACACGGCTACGGTAGTCCCCGGCGATACGCTGCGGCCGGAACGCTACGACAACGCGAACACGTTCTACGCGGCCGCCATCACTACGGGCAATGTCGACATTACGCCGACCCGATACGACAACGCCAACACGTTCTACGCAGCCACGCTGGGGTTCGACCAGACGCTGTCGGCCAGCCGCTACGCCAACGCCACCGTCTTCTACGCCGCGTTGCTCACGGGCGGCAGCCCGGTGCCGGTCCCGTACTACCCGCGCGACCAACGCGGCAACATGCTGGTTGGCGAGATGTCGCGCGGCGCGATGGTGGTCACCGAGTTGCCGCGCGATGCCATGTCGATACAGCAGCTCCCGCGAAATGCGGTGGAGCCGGGCTGACAAGTTTACAGCGCCCGCGCTTTTTGATAAGACGAGGCTGCCAGAGATGCTTGCCCCACGTGGCGAGCTGCTGCCCTGAACCAGCGAGCGACATCTTATGGCCTACTCCGGCACGGTATCTCAGACTGTCTTCGACACGCGGCGCGTGATCGAACACGCCGCGCGCCGATGCAAGCTGCCTGCGCAGAGCCTGAGTGCCGAGCACGTCGACATCGCGAACGACCTGCTCTATCTGCTCCTGTCGGATCTCGCCAATCAGGGCACACCCCTGTGGTGTATCCAGAAGAGCATATACCCGCTCTACGACGGCACGCCCTACGTCACCACCTTCAGCGGCACGGTCGACATCCTCAACGCCAACTTGCGCTGGCTGCAGCAGGTCAGCGGCACCGACGTCGTGACGGCCACGAGCAGCGTCACCGAGTTCGCCAGCCCGGCGGCCGT
This sequence comes from Chloroflexota bacterium, assembly GCA_039805565.1. Taxonomy (GTDB): domain Bacteria; phylum Chloroflexota; class Chloroflexia; order Chloroflexales; family Roseiflexaceae; genus CALJIC01. The sequence continues at coordinate 54,711 of JBDLTZ010000167.1, forward strand.
GAGCACGGTCGGCGTCAAGTGGTCGGCGGCCGCCGCGCCTATTGAACTCGCCCGCTCAAATGACGGCTTGACTTGGACGATCATTCAGAGTGAAGTGCCGAACGCAGGCACCGGGGAGTGGTCTTGGTACGATCTCGACAGCAGCGTTTCCGCCAAGTATTTCCGCGTCCGGGCAACCAGCGGCACCCTCGACTTCAGCCAGATATATCTCGGGAACACGCCGACGGAGATCCCGCTGGCGAGGCTGAACAAGGACGACTACACCAACCTCCCGAACAAGACCTTCCAGAGCAACAGGCCCCTCCAATACTGGCTTGACCGCCAGTCGCTCTCGCCGGTCATGAACCTGTGGCCGGTGCCTAACAGTGCCGCCACAGTCATGCAGATCGTCGTCTGGGCGCAGCGCCAGATCATGGACGTCGGCAGCATGACGCAGGAGCTTGAGCTGCCGCAGCGCTGGTATGAGGCCGTCGTCTCGATGCTGGCCGCCAAGCTCGCCATGGAGTACATCGAGGTCGACCCGGGCATCGTGCCCATGCTCGACGCCAAGGCGCAGCAGGCGCTGTACATCGCGCAGCAGGAGGAGCGGGACGACAGCCCGCTCAACATCGCGCCGAACATAGGGGCCTACACACGATGAGCGTGTTCCTCGACACCACGGGCAAGGCATCCCTTGCGATCGGCATCTGCGGCAGGTGCTCGCGCAAGTTCCCGATTGACGAGTTGATGCCCGACCCCAACTACCCCGGCTTGCGCGTATGTGCGGTCGATCGGGACGATTTCGACCCCTACCGCCTGCCTGCACGGCAGACGGAGAATATCGCCCTCCGCTTCCCTCGGCCCGACACGCCGCTAGACGGGGCCTAGGCGAGATGCACAGGAGCATTTCCGAGACCATGCTGGCGGGATCGCTCCCCTTGCCGCGTGGCGACGCCGGCGGGTACTCGCGCGACCTCCTCCCCGCCGGCGTCATCACTCACAGGACATAAGACATGGCCAACAAGAAGATCTCTGACCTAGACCCGGCGACGACGCCACTAGCCGGCTCGGAGCTGATAGAGTTGTCTCAACTCGCAGGCGGCGTCTACGCCAGCGTGCAGGCCGATGCGGCGGACGTCGCCTTCGCCGGGACCAAGTACGGCTCGTTCTACGACGTGACGGACCAGACGGGCAGCGTAAGCGCCGCCACGGCCGTCAAGTTAGGCACGAACGACATCAACACCAAGGGCGTGACCGTCGTGACCAACGGCTCGGCCCTGACCCGCATCACGTATTCGACGGCGGGGACGTACATGGTCTCGCCCAGCCTGCAGTTCGCCAACTCGGACAGCAGCGACCACGACGCCACCGTGTGGCTCGCCAAGAACGGCACCGCCATCCCGGCCACAGCTACCACTGTCACAGTCCCCAAGGCGGCTGACGGAGGCTCTGCCTTCTTCGCCACGGTCTTCTACGTGACAGTCACGGCGGGCCAGTACATCGAAGTCATGTGGCTGCCTGAGAGCGTGCTGGTGACGTTGAACCACACCCTCGCGGGCGCGATTGCGCCGGCCATCCCCTCGGCGCTTGTCGTCACGGAAAGGATCGACTTGTGATCGAGCAACTCATCGCCCGCGTCTTCTACGCCCGCAACGTCGCCCACTTCGAGCACTGGCGCGCGACCGGCAGCGGCAGCTACGCCAAGCATCAGGCTCTGGGCGACTTCTACGACAACGTCATCGACGCGCTGGACAGCCTCGTGGAGGCCTACCAAGGCGCGTTTGAGCTGGTCGGCGGCATACCCGCGCCGGAGACCAAGACGGGTGACGTCCTGAAGCTTCTGGAGGCAGACGCGGCGTGGATCGAGGAGAACCACGAGAGCATCTGCAAGAAGAACCGCGCCGTGGGCAATCTGGTTGACGGCGTGACCGACACGTACCTCTCCACCATCTACAAGCTGCGGAACCTGAAATGAACGACGTGGATTATCAAGTGCTGTTCAACATCGTCTTCGCCGTCGCCGGCTTTCTGGGAGGGTGGGTCTTGAACAACCTAGCCAAGTCTATCGAGCGGCTTGATGCGGACGTCCGCGCCATGCCTCACACCTACGTCTCCAAGGACGACTGGCGCGACGCTATGAAGGAGATGAAGGAGGAGATGCGCTCTGGCTTCGACAAGCTGGACAAGACCCTCGGCACCATCTTCAAGAAGATCGACGGCAAAGAGGACAAGGCCAAATGAAGCTGCACCTCATCGACGACTGGGCACGCAAGTGGTGGCGCCTGTGGTCCGTGCGCCTCAACGCCATCGGCCTCGCCATCCTCGCGTGGGTGCAGATCGACCCGGTCGGCGCGCTTGCCGTCTGGGCGATGATGCCCTCCGAAGTCCGCGCCGCGCTGCCCCCTAACTTTGTCACGGTGGTCGGCCTGCTGTTCTTCGGCCTCTCCATGCTGGCGCGCCTCGTCGTGCAGCCTAGGCTGGATCGCAAGCCGTGAGCCTGCTTGACTACTTCCGCCCGCGTGCCGACGGGCGCGCCGAGCCTATCTCGCCGCCGCGCATTCAGCCGATGGAGGAGCCAACGAGCGGGCGCGCGAGGCTGGCCAAGATCGTCGGCGCGGGCGCAGTCGCCGGCCTGATCGCCGTCGTCGCGCAGTGGGAAGGCAAGAGCAACGATCCATATCGTGACATCATTGGCGTGTGGACAGTTTGCTATGGTGAGACGCGCACGACTATGCGGAAATATACCGACGCAGAGTGTAAGGATATGCTCGCACATGGGTTGGCAGACTTCGCGGGCCCTGTGCTGGCCCGCAATCCCGAATTGCGCGGGCGCGACCCGCAACTGATCGCAGCTACGTCACTGGCGTATAACATCGGCACACGTGCCTACAACCGCTCGACCGTCGCGCGCCGCTTCTCGGCAGGTGACTGGCGCGGAGCGTGTGACGCCTTCCTGATGTGGACCAAGGCGGGCGGGCGTGAGGTCAAGGGCCTCCGGGCTCGTCGAGAGGCGGAGCGCAAGATATGCCTGCGTGGGTTGTAGCGGTGCCCGTCTGGCTCTACGCCGCGGCAGGCGCGCTGGCCGTCGGCTCTGTCGGCGGCTGGGTTGTTCGGGACGCCTTCTGCGACGCGGCTAAGGCCGACGTCATCGAGAAGGCCATGAAGGCGGCAGAGAAGCAGGCGCAGCGCGCCAACGAGGCCGCCGGGCGGTTGGAGGATTACAGAGATGTCAACGACCAAGACGCCATTGCCACGCGGCGGGAGATCCGGACTATATACCGCGATCGCGTCGTCCGCGTTGGCTGCGACATTGATCCTGCTTCTCGGGGGCTGCTCGACAGGGCGCGCGATAACGCCAATGCCGCAGCTTCCGGCGAACCTCGCATCCCCATGCCCGACGCTGCCGCCAATCCCCAACCCGCTCGTCAGCCCTGAGCTTGACTTGTGGCTGGTTGACGTATTCGCCGCCTACGGGGAGTGCGCGGCCAAGCACCGCTTGGCGGTGGAAGCTCACCCCAAAAGCTGATATGAGGTCGACATGGCTACGACGATGACCTTTGAGACGCTGAAGCAAGACGTGCAGCGCTATCTGGAGCGCGGCAGCACGTTTGCGTCGGACCCCATCGTCTTTGAGCAGATACCGCGCCTGATCAACCTCGCAGAGCGGCGCATCGCGCGCGAGTTGAAGGTGCAGGGCTTCATCAATGTCGTGACGGACACGCTCACGCCGGGCCAGTCCGTCTACCAGAAGCCTGACCGCTGGCGCGACACGGTCTCCATCAACATCGGCACCGGGGCAAACAACACGAAGCGCAAGACGCTCTTCACCCGCGACTACGAGTATATGCGCGCATACTGGCCCGACGAGAGCGAGACGGGCGAGCCGATCTTCTACGGCGAGTATGACTACACCCACTGGCTGATCGCGCCGACGCCAGACGAGGCGTACCCCTTTGAGGTGCTTTACTACGAGTTGCCCCCGC
>JBDLTZ010000168.1:0-2902 GCA_039805565.1 Chloroflexota bacterium
GCAGGGGGAGATCGGGCAGCCGGCGGCGTGCCCTGCGTACGCACGTGTCTCCGCAAGCGCAATGAGGGCGAGGCGCAGCCGCGCTTGCTCTGTGATGGCGAGCAGCCGGGCTGCGGCAAGCTCGTGCTCGAGCGCCTCGCCCCGCTGCTGGAGGTCCGGCCCAGATGAGCCGGGTGCCTCACCAGGTTCCGACGCCGGCTGGAGTGCCAGGATGGTGAAGCCGAGGCGCGCGACGCGGGTGTTGAGCGCCTCACCGCCGCTGAACGCGCTCGCGGACAGGCGAGAGGCCAGCGCAGCGATCTGCTTCACCGGGTAGCGCCGGCCGTCGTACTCGATCGCCCAGCGGTGAGCGCGGTTGTTCTCCCAGCCTGACCACGCCTCCGTCGCGCGTAGCTCGATGTCGAACTGGCAGATGGCGGTCAGCACGGCTGAGCGGCTAAGCCGTGGCAGCATCGTCGCCCTCCCGTAGGAACTGGACTGCGAGGAGCTCGCCGGCGAGCAGACACCCCTCGACCAGGAGTGCATCGCCGTCAATCAGGAGCAGGCGATAGCCGTCGCCGTCGAGCACGATGCCCGAGCACTCCGCGCGGCGCGCTGCGTAGGCGCGCAGGTATTCCAGATCGGTATCGGTTGGCGCGCCGGCAAACGCGACGCGCACATGCCCGCCGTCGCGCAGTTGTACGGTGAGCAGCAACAGGTCGCCGGAGATTGCCACGCGGGTCAAGGTGCTGAGCGTGAAGTCGACGTCGTCGAGGTCGGCGAACACATCGCCCAAGGCGACGCCGGCGCGGGCGCGCCAGTCGAGAACGAGCTCGGCGTGCGTCACCTCGAGGGTGAGCTGGGTGCGCTCGGCACGTAGCGCTGCCAGGCGCTCAGTGAGGCGCGCCATCTCCGCGCTCAGTTCCGCAATCCGCGCCCTGCCGCGGGCGATCAGCTCGGCCAGGTCGTCAGAGGATGTGGTGTGCATGTGGGTGTCCTTCTATGCGGCGAGCAGCGAGTCCAGGCTGAGCTGGATCCTCGGCGAGGGCGCCGGGTCGTCCTGGAAGTCGATGTCGTTCACGGGGCGCCAGGGGAGGCCGAGGGCTGCGCGGTAGGCGAGCAGGCCGTAGGCGAGGCGGGCCTCGCGCGAGGTCTGCAGCTTCTCGGCGCTGAGCCCGTAGGCCGGGGTATAGCGCGGGGCAATCGTCTGCCAGCCGTGCATTGCTATCTGGGCTGGGCCGCTCGAGTCGCAGCTGACGATCAGCGGCGAGCGCAGGACGAAGCCCGGCCGCCCGATGCCGAACAGGTGAAGCGCGACCGAGTCCGAGTCCGCGCCGGCGTCGACGGCCGACGTCAGGTCAGCGAGCAACGCGTCAAACCAGGCGTCCGCCTCGCGGAACACTGCACGAGGCTGCGTGGGGCTGAGATGCGGCACGAGGCCGCCGACGCCGAAGCGAGGACGGGCTGCCGCCCCATCTCGGAGCTTGCCCTCGGCATCGCGCAGGACGACCGCGCCGGCGTCCTCGGGATACTGGACACTCGCGACGATCGGCGCATCGCCGGCGCCGTAGGACCGAAGCAGTTCCAGCAACCGGGCGTGGTCGCGGCGTGTAGCATCCGGGTTGCCGATGTGGTCGTAGCTGGCCGCCCAGTCGAGGTTGCCCCACGAGCCGTCGGGCAGCTGCCAGGCGAGGATCGAACGGACGTAGGCCGCGAGCGTCGGGCGGCTCGGGTTGTCCGGCGGCCAGGCCGCGCTGTCAAGCGCGACGCGGACGCCGGGCCGGTGCCGAAGCCAGGGAATAGCGGTCGAACCGACTGGTACCAGGAAGTGCCGCTGGCCGGCAGCGAGCGCCACGTCGAGGTCACGGCGCCGCGGCCGCGCCCCGATAGCGAAGTAGAACGTCGGGGGCACGGGCGTCTCCGTGGTGTGAGCCAGGGGATGCCCCCGCCAAGGGCGCGGCGTCCCCGGTGGGCGTATAAGCGAGTGTTCGTGTTGCTGCCGGGCTACCTGTCGGCGACGAGCCAGCGGCGGAGCTGCCCGAGCCGAGTGCCGATGCCGCCGGAGGCAACCGTCAGGTTGCCCAGCCACGAGCGCACCTCGTCGGTGATCACGAGCGCTGCAGCGTAGTCGCGTCCCAGGCTCACGAACGTCGCGCCGTAGTGTCTGCCGTTGAGCTGCGCCGTCAGTGCGTCCGCGATCGACGGGCGCAGCTCGGTTGCGCGTGCGGCGTCCATCCGTCGGTCGTAGTCCGGGACCAACGTGTCGTCGCCGATCAGTCCGAACTCGGCCGACAAGATGAGCACGGCAAGGGCGTCGCGCTTCTCAGGGTGGTGCGTGAGGAAGCGGCGCAGCGTGCGGTAGCTCGGTCCGTCGTAGCGGTCGAGCGCCGGCAGCAGTCCGACGTCGTGCCGCTTGGTCGCCGAGCAGGCGAGGATGAGTAGGCGCATGGATGTGCTCCGTTTGGTGGTGATCAGATGGGGCCGCTCGTGTCACCGAAAGCGCCGGCCGGGAACTGCCAGGCTCCCTCAGGGAGCAGGATCGGCTCGTCCCAGGTCTCGCTCAAGGCCGCGGCCACGTCACGCGGGGTGATGGCTTCGTACGGTGTGCCGCGCTCGGCCGCGTGCACGACCGTCCCGTCACGGCGGATGGTGACGCCGAACGCGGCCTCGTACTCGGCGACGCACGCGAACTGCGCGGGGTTCACGGCCTTGAGGCTCGCCCACTGGTCGGGTGAGCCGAAGATGCAGGCCGCGCAGCTCACTCGCCCCCAGCCGAGCCGGTAGGCGGGGTGGGGGTTGATGCGCCAGCGGCGCAGGATGTCCCACACCTCAGCGTCGCTCCACTGGTGGACCGGCCGCCAGTGATCGAGGTAGCGACGCGACGCGCCCTCGCGCCGGTCGGTGCGGTGCGGCTCGAAGCGCG
>JBDLTZ010000169.1:0-48239 GCA_039805565.1 Chloroflexota bacterium
CACTCGCGCGCACCTCGAGCGACTGCGCCGCTACGACACGCCCACGATCTGCAACCTGATCGAGCTGTTCGACGTCCGCTCGCGCACTGCTGGCTACATGGATGCGCGCATCCAGGCGGCCTTCCCGGACCTCCCGCCGGCGGTGGGCTTCGCGGCCACGGCCACATTTCGCGCCTCGGCCCCGCCCGCCGCCGGGGACAGCTACTCCGGCATGGAGGCGCAGGTCGAGCGCTTCGGCGAGCTGCCTGGCCCGGCGCTGGTAGTGTTCCAGGACCTCGACAGCCCGGCGGTCGCGGCGACGTTCGGCGAGGTGATGTGCACGGTGTACCAGGCGTTCGGCGCCGCCGGGCTGATCACGAGCGGGGCCGGGCGCGACCTGGACCAGGTGCGGGCGATCGACTTCCCGGTGTTCACCGGCGGCACGATCTGCTCCCACGGCTACACCCAGGTCCTGCAGCTGCACGTGCCGGTGCACGTCGGCGGGCTGGTGGTGCGGCCCGGCGACCTGCTGCACGCCGACCGCAACGGCGTCACATCCATCCCGCCGGAGATCGTGCCCGAGCTGCTGGACATCGCCGACCCGTTCGTCGCAGCCGAGCTGGTGGTGCTGGAGGCGATGCGCGGCGGGGATGCCACGCCCGCGAAGCTGCGCGAGGCCAGGGCTGAGTCCAAGGCGCGCATGGCCGCGCTGCAGGCGCAGGTTTCACGAGGGGTATAAGATATGGGAGGGTCAGGGAGAGCAAGGCCCTCCCTGAAACCCACCTCCCCCTACGCCGCCGGGGCGGGCTCCTGGCCCACCGCCGGGGTGTGGCGCGGCTCGCGCACCCACAGCGCGAGCATCGCGGCGGCGACGAGCGCCAGCGCGGCTGCCAGAGCGAACATCGGCGGGTAGCCGAGCTGTGAGGCCAGCCAGCCGCCGGCCAGCGGCGCCAGCGCCGACATCGGCGAGAGCAGCGTGTTCGTCAGGCCGATGAACGTCGGGCGGTCCTCGTCGGCGCAGAACTCGGGGATGATCGTCAGGAATGAGGCCGAGTCAGCCGCCAGAAACGCGCTCATCAGCGCGAAGGCCACCGCCAGCCAGTGCCACGAGGGCGCTATGGCGGCGGTGAGCCCGGCGAGTGCCAGGGCCGCCGCGCCACCCACCAGCACCACCTTGTGCCCGCGCCGGTCGGCCAGGATGCCCCAGAGCGGGTTGAGCAGCGCCTGCGCCCCGATCAGTACGCCGGTGAGCAGGCCCACCTCGGCCCCGCCCAGATCGAAGCGCTGCACGCCGTACACCATGAAGAAGCCGCCCGCCATCATCGACGCCCGCCCGACGCCCATCGTGGTGACGTAGCGCGTGAAGTTGCGGTTCTCGCGTAGGATGGACGGCAGCCGCCGCAGGTAGTCGCCCATCGAGGTGCGCGGGCGCACGTTCGGGCTGGGCGGCTCGCGGTTCAGAATCAGGCCGACCCATGAGATCACCATCGAGGCGAAGGCCAGGAAGAACAGCAGCGCGAAGCCATCCGGGAAGGGCCAGCGTTCGAGCACCACGCCGATCACCGCCGCCCCCGCCACGCCCATCAGCGCGCCGAGCCCGAAGCTGAGACCGGTGAACAGGCCGCGTCGGCGCACGGGGATGACTTTGGAGACCATGTCGAACCAGGCCGGTGTGGCGAACCCGGCCGACGCGCCCGAGATTCCGAAGCAGAGCACCAGCGCCGCCAGGGCCAGCTCCGGGGCTGGCACGGCCAGGAACAGCACGGCGATGCCGGCGAAGAGGAAGGGCATCCGCTCGCCTACACCGCCCACCAGCGAGACAAACGGCTTCTTGCGCGGCATGGCCTCGGACACGCTGGCGCCGAGCAGCTGCGGCAGGTAGATCCCGAGGCTGTACACGGCCGGCACGAGGCCGATCGCGACGGTGGAGGTGGTGAGCTGGCTCACCAGCAGCGGGATGACGGTCTCGCGCGAGATGAGGCTGATCCCAAACATAATGAACGAGAGGTCCACCAGGTTCACGCCGAAGTTCCAGCGGAAGTTACGCTCGATCTCGCGCTCGAAGGCGGTGGTTGGGGTTGACTCGGCCACGGGGGCGACCTTCTTTCTGGGTCTGGCGCTGCTTTCCTGCCGCAGGGCACGCAGAGGGCACAGAGGTGGTTACACCCCCATGCCCTTCTTGGCCTCACAGGCCATTATACCGCCAGTGACGCCATAGCTGCGGCAGACTCAGCGTCGGCGTGGGACACGCTCAGAACAGGCTGAGCTGCTCACCCTCCTCGCGGTGCGGCAGAGTCTGGAAGCCGTGCTCGGCGGCCCACGCGGCATCTGGCCCGCCCCAGCGGAAGCGGGCCATCGGCGCGCGGCTCTGCTCGTCGAAGGTCACACCCTCACCCTCGAGCAGGTGGCGCTGCTCCAGGCCGCGGGTGCTGATCGCGCCCTCGCGGTTGACGACGCGCTGCCAGGGGACGAGCGCGGCGCGGGCCGGCGGGAGCTCACCGAGCGCGTAGCCTACCGTACGCGCATCGCAGCCGCCGCCTACCACTGCCGCCACGTCGCCGTAGCTCGCGAGCTGGCCGGGCGGGATCTGCTGCACCACAAGGTAGATGCGCTCGTAGAGCGCCTGCTCGGCGGGGGTGGACATATGGTTCTCCCATGAGACGGAGACGGCCGGGAGGCGCAGCGCCCCCCGGCCGTGTTTCCCCAAGGGTGTCGCGCTAGCTCACGACCTGCTCGACGACCTCGATGTTCTCCTTGCCGCCGTAGGCGTTCCACCAGGGCTTCGCGCCGTGCGCCAGCACCTCGTTGAGCGCCTGGATGTTCTTCACACCGCGGTCCTCGAGCCACGCCTCGAAGCCGGCGGGGCCCTCTTTGGCGTAGGCCGGGATGCCGTCCTGCCAGGTGGCGCGGCCACAGAGCACGCCCGAGAACTGCGTGCCGGCCTCGGCGGCCAGCTCGAGCGTCTCGCGGAAGATCTCGTCGGTGACGCCCGCGCTCAGGTAGATGAACGGCTTCTTGGCCACCGCCGCCGACTCCTGGAACAGCCGCATGGCGTCCTGGCGGGTGTAGGCCTCCTGGCCGGCGAAGGCGCGCGTGCCGGAGACGTACTTCATGTTCACCGGCACCTCGACCTTCAGCACGTCCACGCCGTACTGCGGCTTGGAGAACTCCTGCATGTAGGCCGTGACGTACTTCGGCTTGACCTTGGCGAACTCGGCGCTGCTCTCTGCGCCCACGGCATCATCGTAGGCCAGCGGCTCGAGGAAGAACGGGATGTCGTTCGCGGCGCACTCGGCGCCCACTCGCTCGATGAAGGCGTGCTTCACCTCGTTGATCGCCTTATCGTCGAAGGCGTTGTAGTACAGCAGGATCTTGACGGCGTGGCCGCCAATCTCCACGATGCGCCGGACGCTCCAGTCGGAGAGCAGGTCCGGCAGGCGCCCCTTCACGCTGGCGTCGTAGCCTGTCTTCTCGTAGGAGACCAGCACGCCGGTGCCGGGCTCGCGCGACTTGATCGCCTCGAGGCCGTACTCGGGGTCCATCAGCATCGCGCTGGCGTACTTGGTGAGGATGCGCGTGCCGATCGTCTTGAAGGTGGACAGATCCTGGTCGGTCGCGGTGCCGCCCTCGCCGCGGGCCTTGGCGATCGCCTTCTTGAGCGACCCGCGCTGGTCCATCGCGGCCGCTGCGATCACGCCGTTCTTGTCCGCCGTGGCGTTGATGCGATCGAACTTGCCTTTGGTCATGCGAACTTTCGCCATGGGTTCCTCCTCATCTCCCCTTCGCGGGGAGGAGCGGGGGGCAGGGCCCCTCCAACAGATCGCAGAAAGGTATGCCCGGGGGCGACACGCCCCCGGGCCCCCGCTGACTCACTGCCCGATGAATGCGAATGCCAGCGCCATGGTCGTGGCGGAGGCGACGAACCCGGCCAGCACTTGCAGCGGCGTGTGGTTGCGTGTGCGGACGCGCGCCCAGCCCACGGCCGCCGACAGCGCCCAGAGGGCGAGGCCAAGCGGCGGGACGTACAGCAGGGCGATGGTAGCCAGCGATCCCATGCCGGTGGCATGCATGCTGATCTTCCACGTCAGGTTGATGACGCCGCAGATCAGGCCGACCACCAGGGTGCCGATGGCCAGGGCCAGCAGCGGGCGCGGCGTGCCGATCGCCACCAGCGCGGCGATCGAGAGCAGCACCGAGACGCTGCCGAACAGGTAAAGCTGGTTGCGCTCCTCGCGCACAGAGACGTCCATGTCGCTGAACACGCCGCGCCGCAGCTGGATGATGTAGAAGATGAGCGGGGGGGTCACCTGCATCAGGATAGCGAGGCCGGCCCACGCCATGCCGTCGGGGCCGCCTCCGGGGGCGTAGTAGCCCACCACCAGATACGCGGCGATCCCGGCGAACAGGGGGTTGGTCACTACCGACAGCAGCCTCGCCAGGGCGAGGCTTCTGGTCTCGTTGGCTGGCAGGGTGTCGTTCGTGAGGTCGTGCCGGTGCGCCATGGTGGGTTAGCTCCGATATAGCTCCAGAACCTGCTCAGCGGCACGTTTCCAGGTAAACTGGCGCGCCTGCTGTGGCCCTGCGACGCGCATGCGCTCGCGCAGGACCGCGTCGCTCACGGCGCGCTCTAGTGCTGCCGCGATGGCGTCGACGTTGTCCGGCGGGACGAGCAGTGCGGCGTCTCCGAGCGCCTCCGGCAAGCTCGATCTGTTCGACGCGACGACGACGGCGCCGCAGGCCAGCGCCTCGAGCGGTGGGAAGCCGAAGCCCTCGTAGATCGAGGGGTACGCGAACGCCCAGGCAAGATTATACACCATCGGCAGGTCGGCGTCGTCCACGAAGTCCAGCACCTTGACGCGCTCGCGCAGCCCCAGGCGCTCGATCGTCTCGAACACCGGCTCGTACAGCCAGCCCTTCCGGCCGGCGATGACGAGGCTGAGCGGTGAGCCGTGAGCGTCGGTTGCCGGCTGTTGGTCGTCGGCCGTCAATCGGGCGAACGCCTCAACTAGCCGCACGAGGTTCTTGCGCGGCTCGATCGTGCTGACGAACAGGATGAAGCGCTTGGGGAGAGCGAGTCTCTGGCGGACGGGCTCGGTGACCTCGGGCGGCAGGGGGCGGAACTGCGGCCCGATCCCGGGGTACACGACGCTGACGCGCTCGGCCGGCACGGCAAGCAGCCGCCCGAGATCACGCCTAGTGGCCTCGGAGTCGGCCAGCACCGCGTGGGCCCGCGCCAGACTCGGCGGCACCGCCCCACGCAGGTAGCGGGCCACGCTGGGCAGGGCGCACTCGGGGTGTACGAGGTAGGAGAGGTCGTGGATAGTGACGATGCGGCGGCGCGCGGTGGTGGGCGGCAGCACGAAGTCGGGAGCGTGCAGCACGTCGAGCGGGCCGGTGAACAGCTCCACCGGGATGGGGGCGCGCAGCCGGTGCCAGAGCTGGGTCAGGCGGCGTGGCGGCAGCGGGATGGGCGCTGCGCGGACGTTGGGGTGCTCGGCGCACAGGCCGCGCAGCTCCTCGGCATAGGGCACTGTGGCCCCCGGCCAGCCCGCGGCGTAGAACAGCGTGTAGCGGTGCTCGCGCCCCTGCGCCAGGATGGCGCGCACCAGGTCGCGGGTGTAGCGGCCGATCCCGGCGCCCTGCCAGGCGGCGGCGGTGTAGTCGATGCCAATATGCATGTCGTGAGTTGTGAGTCTTGAGTCGCGAGTCAGAGCTCAGACAGCGCTGGAGGCAGCGAGGAGCGCGTCAGCGCAGAGCAGGGGTTTGGGGGCGCAGCCCCCTGAAAAACAACCCCTCCCCCTCATTGAGATTCTGCAGGGCCGAGTCTACTTGCGCTTGCTGAAAATATACAGCGCCAGGCCGCAGATGACGATGCTCCAGAAGTTGATCGAGCGGTCAAGGAACGTCACCGCCAGCGCGAGGCTGTGGCTGGAATCGGCCTGGACCTGGGTGGCGGCCGGCAGGAAGAGCACCAGCACCGCCGTGACCGCACCCTCCACCACGCCGAGCCCGGCCGGTGTGAGCGGCACCGCGGTGAGCAGCGAGGAGGCCAGAGCCACGAAGATCACCACCGCCAGTGGCAGGTGCAGCCCCTCGACCTCCAGCGCCTGGATGACGAAGTAGAGCCGGAAGCCCTCCAGCAGCCAGACGCCTGCGGTGAGCAGGATCAGGCGCGGCAGGATGCTCGGCTGGAACGATCTGAGCGCAGACAGCTCGAACTGGCTGTAGACGCGGTGCAGCCGCTGCGGCATGAAGCGGCGCAGGATCGGGCTGAACCAGCGCATGCCTGCCAGCCCCGCCATGATGATCGCCACCAGCACCACTCCCGAGATGAAGATGATCCGCGTCTCGGGCGGCAGGTGGGTGCCGAACACGAACCAGCCGGAGATCACCAGGAAGGTGAACAGGCCGAGCATGTCGAGCAGCCGCTCGGCGAAGATCGTGCCGAAGGTTGAGGAGAACGAGACTTGCCCGTTGCGCTTCAGCAGGTAGCCGCGGTAGGCGTCGCCGAGCTTGGCGGGCACGATGCAGTTGGCGAACCAGGAGAGGTAGATGTACTCCATGAGCGCCGGCATCGAGGCCCACGATGTGCGCCCCTGGTGCACCGGCACGCCGGCGTTCACCAGCAGCATACGCCAGCGGAGGGCTCGCAGCGGGAAGGTCAGGTAGAACACGCCCAGCGCGGTGAGCAGCAGCAGCGGATCGGCGCCGCGCATGTACTGCCAGGTCTGAGCGAGGTCGATGTTGAACCCGCGGAAGACGAACAGGATGATGGCGATCGCCAGCCCGAACGAGATCAGCGTCCTGGGATCGCGCAGCGATGCGCCGAGCGAGAAGCCGCGCCGCTCCACCTCCTGGGCTGCGGGCTCCTGCGGCTGGGCCGCGTTCTCCGGCTGGGTGCGCTCGTTCGTCGTTTCGTTGACCATGTCTGCTCCCTGCTCCGCCTTCCGCCCGGCCATAGCTCTGCCGGCCTAGACTCCGTGCTCACAGCCGCGGGGTGCGCCACTCTACCACGCTCAGCGCGCGGCGATGACCTCGCGCTGGTACCACTCCCAGAACCGCGCCAGCCCCTGCTCCACCGAGGTCCGCGGGTCGAACCCCAGCACCCGCCGCGCCTTGCCGACGTCTGCGTAGGTGGTGGGCGGGTCGGCGGGGGGCAGCGGCCGGGGCTCGATGAGCGCACGCAGCCCCGTCACCCCCTCGAGCGCGCTGATGAAGCTCCGCAGCTCCACCGGGCTCGAGTTGCCGAGGTTGAAGACCTCGTACGGCAGGTCGGCATCGAGCGCCGCCACCACCCCTGCCACGATGTCGTCCACGTAGGTCCAATCGCGGTAGACGCCCACGCCGCCGTTGAAGAGGGTGATCGGCCGGCCGGCGCGCATCGGCTCGACGAACAGCGACGGCGTCATATCGGGCCGCCCGCGCGGGCCGTACACGGTGAAGAAGCGCACGACGCGCGTGGGTGTGCCGTACTGGTTGTGCGCGGTGTAGGCCACCACCTCGGCGGCCTTCTTGGTGGCCGCGTAGTACGAGAGCGGCCGGTCGCTGGGAGACTCCTCGCTCCAGGGGGTGGGCGACATACCGTACACCGACGAGGTGGAGGCGAGCACGAACCCGCGCGCGCCGGTTCGGCCGGCGAGGTGCAGCAGGTTGAGCGTGCCGCGCACGTTGACGTCCTCGTACAGCTCGGGGCGCTCCATCGAGGGGCGCGGCCCGGCCATGGCGCCCAGGTGCGCCACCTTCTCGGGCCGGTGGGTGGCGAACACCTCCGCCAGCGCCGCCTGGTCGCGGAAGTCGGCCTCGACGAGCGTGTAGCCGGGGCGGCCGAGGTTGCCGGCGACGTTGCGCCGCTTGCGCGCCGGGCTGTAGTAGTCGTTGAAGTTGTCCAGGCAGATGACCTCTTCGCCGCGCGCGAGGAGCGCGTCGCAGAGATGGCTGCCGATGAAGCCGGCTCCGCCGGTGACAAGGTAGCGCATAGTGTCGTCACTTCCCCTGGTGAACGTTGGCGGGGCTAGCGCCGAGCTGCGCTGCCGTTCCACCGGTGGCTGGTAGGCGCACAACAGCCTCGGCCAGCACCCACCCCGCCGCGAGCTGGATGCCCATGTTCAGCACGTGGAGGTTCTCGAACAGGTTGTGCCCCGCAACCGCCACGATCATACCACAACATCCAACTGTCACTGAGCGCGCCACGGTTGCGGAAGTGGCGCGGACTGCGATCACGGCGCGGGCAGCTATAGCGGCGATGAGCGCCAGGTAGGCCGCCAATCCGGCCAGCCCGGCCTCGGCGGCTATGTGCAGGTAGTAGTTGTGCGCGTGCCCCCGCGAGATGTACCACGTGCCCACGGCGAACTCGGGGTAGGCGATGCTGTAGTTCCCCGGCCCGACCCCGACGACCGGCCGCTCCTGGAGCATGCGCCAGCCGGCCTGGATGTGGGCCATGCGCTCGACCACCGCGAAGTTCTCGGGCGTCACCGTCACGCCCTCCGCGTCGAACAGCCCTACGCTGCGGCTGATGCTGGCTATGCGGGTCGCCACAGACTCGGGCAGGAGCCCGGCGCCCCCAAGCGCAAGTGCGAGCACCCCTGCGCCCAGCGTGAGCCCCGCGGCCAGCGCCGCGCGCCGCCCCAGCACCGCGGCCATCCCGAGCGCGCCAAGTGCTGCGCCGAGCCACGCGCCGCGCGAGAACGAGGCGATCAGGGCGGCGAGGAGCAGGGCTGCGGCACACCATAGCGCGGCGCTGAGCGCGAGCTGGGCCGCCGGACCAACACCCCTCAAGCGAACGCTCGCGATCGCGAGCGCCGCCGCGACCGGCCACGCCATGTTCATGTACCCCGCAAAGGAGTTTGGCTGGCCGATGGTTCCGTAGGCGCGCACGAAAGAGGAGTCGGGCGCGATGCGGAAGGTGGGCGGGCCGTCGCCGGTGGCGAACTGGACGAGCCCGACGATGGCCTCGGCGGTCGGCGCGGCGATCAGGCAGGCGGCGAGCCCGTAGATCTGCCAGGGGCGGCGCACGGTGCTGGCGCCGATCAGCCAGATCAGGAACGCCCCGCCCCAGCGCGCGGTCTCCTTCAGTCCCTCGGCACGGCTGTAGGGCGTCAGGCTGGCCGAGAGCAGCAGCGCCCACAGCAGCGCGAGCCAGAGGGCCAGAAGCCGAGCGGGCGGCACACGAGGCGCCGTGTGTGCGGTGCCGGCCGCGCCCCACGTCTGCCATGTTCGAGCACGTACGAGGTGCAGCCCCCACCCGGCAAGTGCGAGCAGCACGGCGGCCTGGGTGCAGCTCAGGCCACCCGGGAGCGTCACCAGATCCTGCACCGGCACTGAGAGCACCGCCAGGTAGACGCCGAACACCGGGTTCAGCAGCGGCAGGGTGACGGCGAGGGTCAGGCCGACCGCTGCCAGAAGCTGCGGGAGCGGCAGCAGAGCGATGGCGAGCGCGGCCAGAACAGCCGTAGACCACTGACCAGCGACGACGGGCCAGGGTGGAGAGATGCTGTGTTGTCGCGCGTCGGTCGTCGGCCCTCCGCTCACGGGAGCTCCCCGCGCCGCCGCAGCTCTTCCTCGAACCAGGGGATGGTGCGCCGCAGCCCCTCCTCGAGCGAGACGCGTGGTTCCCAGCCGAGCACCGCGCGCGCCTTGCCGATGTCCGGCTGCCGCACCTGTGGGTCGTCCTGCGTGCGGAGGTCCTTCACGGCGATCCCGGCGGGGTTGCCCGTCATCTGGTTCACGAGCTCGGCGAACTCGCGGATCGTGAACTCGCCGGGGTTGCCGATGTTGACCGGCTCGACCTCATCGGACAGCAGCAGACGGTAGATCCCCTCCACCAGGTCGTCCACATACTGGAACGAGCGTGTCTGCTGCCCGTCGCCGTACACCGTGAGCGGCTCGCCGCGCAGCGCCTGCTGGATGAAGTTCGGCACCACGCGTCCGTCGCGCAGGCGCATACGGGGGCCGTAGGTATTGTGGCAGCTCACGCCGTTCCCGGCGATGAAATTCTCACACTCAGGCACAGAGAAGTCGTACACGTATGCCGTGCTCTCGATCGGCTCGATCGTCTTGACCTGCGCCCACACCAGGTCACCCAGGCGCTGCGCGTTGAGGGTCTGCTGGACGCCGCGGTCCCACGTCAGGATGTCAAAGTCTGATACCTCGCATACAGTCACGCGCCAGAATGGGAACGCCCGGTCGCCGTACCGCTCCTTGTAGGTCGTCGTGTAGTTGCCGACAGACGCGACGATCCCAAAGCGCAGCAGGAGGTATGCTAAGTCGGTTGCGAGACGTTCGCTGACCGTGTTGAACGCCAGCTCGCGCTTCTCGTGGAGGTTCGTGTGTGTGCCGTCCCCCTCGCGATACCCCTCCAGGAAATGCTTCAGCCGTGCGAGCGGAAGCTGCATGATCCACGACGGTACGCGTGCCGTCTTGGCAGTCCCCGTGATCTGGAAGACATCGGCGAATAGCCGGTAGAGCAGCAGCGAGTCCACGTACAGCGATGGCGACCGAGTGGCGTCGGCCGGCTTGAGCGTGGACGCAACGCCGAACGACTGCTCGAGCACCTGCCGCGCACGCTGGAGCGAAGCTGTGTCCGAGCTCAGGATGATGCGGAAGTCACCATCGTTTGCGACGTGGCACCCCTCCGCGAGGTACAGCCCAAGCAGCCACAGGACATCGGCGCTGATGGTGATGTGGTTCAGCACCAGCGTACCGCCGCCGCCTTTATACGGGCGAAGCTGCGCGTCGGACGGCCACTGGAGCAGACCCTGGCGCCAAAGCATAGCGGCGACTGCGAGCGGCATAAGGCCCTGTCGATGATACTTGCGCCACGCGCCCCCGATTGTGTTGCGATGGTTGGCGCTATTCGGGAAGCGGGTGGAGCGGGTGAGGAAGTCGGTAATTGCTTCCTTCTGCTCCTGTACCACCTCGGCCAGCGCGGGAGAGATCAGCGCGTACTCCCACAAGTCGTCCGCAGCGCCGCAGGTCTGAATGAGATGCTCGGCAACATTGACATGCGCCCGGTCCTGCTCCACCACTGGAAGCTTCGCTGGGAGCGCGATATGGTCGCCCACGGTCAACTGCCGCACTGGGACGGCCTCGGGGGAACCATCCTGGCCACGCCGGAACACGCTGTGATCACCCGTCACACGTACACTGCGGCCGTATCGCGTTGTGATACGGAATGCATCCTTGCCCATCACGGGGTGCTTGATGAAGGCGCTTGCCAGGTGCATCTCGATGCAGTGTGTCTGAGGATCGAAGGCCGGCACGAAGATGCGGCGCGGCGTTGTTAGCCGCTCGCCCTCGATACGTGCGGCATACTCTTCCGCGGTGCCGATGAACGTGCCGCTTTCGTCGCACAGCGCCACGGTCTCGTCAGCCATGATGCTGTTGAAGATCCGAACGATGCGCGTCTCGACGCTGTGGTAGGTGTGGTAGGCCATCGTCATGGCCTCGGCGAAGCGCTTGGCCTCATCGTAGACGCCGCGCGGGCCGATCGGGTTGACGTAGCCGTAGTAGCTCTCCGGCTGCGGGTGGACCTGCGGGTCGCCGTAGACCTCGGAGGTCGAGGCCAGCAGGAAGCGCGCGCCCTTATCCTTTGCCAGGCCGAGCGCCTTGTGGGTGCCGAGCGCGCCCACCTTGAGCGTCTGGATGGGGAGCTCGAGGTAGTCCACGGGCGAGGCGGGCGAGGCGAAGTGCAGGATGGCGTCGAGCGGGCCGTCGATGAAGATATAGTTGGTGACGTCGTGCTTGATGAAGCTGAAGCGCTCGTGCCCGGCGAGGTGGGCGATGTTATCGGTGTTGCCGGTGATCAGGTTGTCCATCGCGATGACGGTGTGGCCCTCGGCCAGGAAGCGGTCGCTCAGGTGGGAGCCGAGGAAGCCGGCGCCGCCGGTGATCAGTACGCGCATGGGGTTGATTACCTCACTAGTACGCGCCGCGGCCGTACAGCACTGCGGGCACGGTCTGGAGCATGATGCGCACGTCCATCGCCGGCGACCAGTGCTCGGCGTAGAAGATGTCGAGCCGCACCATCTCGTCGAAGGACATGTCGCTGCGGCCGAGGACCTGCGAGAGCCCGGTGAGCCCGGGCGTGACCTCGAAGCGGCGGTGGTGCCACTCCTCGAACTGCGCCACCTCTTGGGGGGTGGAGGGGCGCGGGCCGACCCAGCTCATCTCGCCGCGCAGGATGTTCCAGAGCTGCGGCAGCTCGTCGATGCTGTAGCGGCGGAGCCAGCGCCCGATGCGGGTAGTGCGCGGGTCGTTGCGCATCTTGAACAGCGGGCCGTCGGCCTCGTTGAGCGCCTGGAGCTCGGCCTTGCGCGCTTCGGCATCCGCCACCATGGTGCGGAACTTGTAGCAGGTGAAGGTCTTGCCGTCCTTGCCGACGCGCCGCTGGCAGAAGAACGCCGGGCCGGGCGAGTCCAGGCGGATGGCGGCGGCGATCAGGAGTGAGAGCGGCAGCACCACCGGTGCCGAGAGCACGACCAGCGCCAGGTCCATCGCCCGCTTGGTCACCAGGTTCCAGCCGCGCAGCGTGACATCCTTGAGCCCGATCAGCGGGATGCCCATCAGCTCGCCCACGTCCACTCTATCGAAGCTGAGCTCGTACAGGTCGGGGGCGACGCGGAACTCGACACCGGCGGCGCGGCAGGCGTCGGCGAGCTCGGGCAGGCGGTGGTGCTCCCAGAATGGGAGCGCGATGATCACCTGGTCGATGCTGCCGGCGCGCAGGATAGACTCGAGCTCGCGGATGTGGCCGACGTGGCGGAAGTGCTGGCTGGGGCGCTCCGGCACTGAGGGAGTGCGGTCGTCCAGGTAGCCGGCGAGCGCGTAGCCGAGGAACGGGTGGGCGACGATGCCCTCCATCACGTGGCGCGCGAGGCCGGTGCCGCCCACCACCAGGATGCGCTCCTGCCCGAAGCCGCGCGTCCAGCGCCAGCGCTGCACGATGATCAGCACGGCGCGCCAGCTGCAGAGCAGCAGCGTGACGGTACACCAGGCAAAGGCGAAGATCAGGCGCGAGTAGTAGAACGGGCGGTAGATGAAGACCACCACGATCAGGAGCGCGGTGGCGGTGGTGACGCTGCTGAGGATGATGCCTGCGTGGTCCAGCACGCCCGCGGCGCGCGGCATGCGGTAGAGCCCCTTGGCGGCGAACTGGGCCAGGAGCAGCAGGGTGAGCGGCAGCGCGATCGGCAGGAAGTTTGTGATCGGCACGAAGTTCTCGGTGAGCACTTCGCGCACAATGTTGTCGAGCGGCGGCGGCCAGCGGACGAGGTAGCGCATCCAGTAGGCGATGGCGAAGCCGGTGAGGATCAGCGCGGCGTCAATCAGCGGCAGCAGCAGGCGGCGCTGCGGGCGCCGGGCGGTGGTGCGGGCGGGATGGCCGTGCGCCGGCGTCCTGGCTGGCACAATGTCCGGGAGTTTTGCCACGCGCTGCTCCACTGGCAAGTGCTGAGAGGGTGAGTGCTGAGTGCTGAGAAAGAGGTTGGCACGCTCGGTACTCAGTACTCAGTACTCATCACTGGTTAGTCCTCGGGGGCGTACTCGTCCGACCAAGTTAGCTCGGCCTTCTCAATGTAGACGTGGTCGCCCTCCTCGATGCCGGCGGCCAGCAACGAGGCGCTGATCCCGCTGGCCTCGAGCACGCGCTGGATACGCATGAGCGCGTCCGACTGAGCGAAGTTCGTCATAGAGATCAGGCGCTCGATCTTCCTGCCGCGCACGCGGAAGCCGTTCCGCTCGCGCTCGATCATGAACTTGCGCTCGTCCACCTCAGGCACGGGCCAAGTGATCGTCTCCTCGCGCGCCTCGCTGTGTCGCACGGGCATCTCGAGCAGGCGGACCACCACGCGGCGCAGCAGCGGCTCGACTCCCTCCCGGGTCGCGGCTGAGATGCTGAACAGGTCCTCATCAGGCACGCCGAGTCCCTCGCGCAGCCGCGCCAGGTTCTCCTGGGCCTCGGGGAGGTCCGCCTTGTTGAGCACCACCACCTGCGGCCGCTCGGCCAGCTCCGGCTGGTACAGGCGCAGCTCCTCGTTGATCTTGTGGAAGTCCTCGAGCGGGTCGCGCCCGTCCACGCCGGCCGCGTCCACCACGTGGATGAGCAGGCGGGTGCGCTCGACGTGGCGCAGGAAGTCGAAGCCGAGGCCGGCGCCGCGGTGTGCGCCCTCGATCAGGCCGGGGATATCCGCCGCGATGAAGCTGTAGTCATCCACCGCGACCATGCCGAGGTTCGGCTGCAGGGTGGTGAAGGGGTAGGAGGCGATCTTCGGCCGCGCGGCGCTGATCACCGACAGCAGGGTGGACTTGCCGGCGTTGGGGAAGCCGACGAGGCCCACGTCGGCCAGGATCTTGAGCTCGAGGTCTAGCTCACCCGACTCGCCCGGCTCGCCCAGCTCGGCGATGCGCGGCACCTGGTAGGTGGAGGTGGCGAAGTGGACGTTGCCGAGCCCGCCCTTGCCGCCTCGTGCGGCCAGCAGGCGCAGTCCGGGGGCGTCGAGATCGATCTCGTAGGGTTTGCCGTCGATGGTGGTGCGAGCCACCGTACCCGGGGGCACCCGGATCGTCACGTCGCGGCCGTTGCGGCCGTGCTTGCGGGATGTCCCGCCGTTGCCGCCGCGCTCGGCCTTGAACTTCGCGCGCTCCTTGAAGTTCAGCAGCGTGTTGAGGTGCGGGTCGGCCAGCAGGTAGATGTTGCCGCCCCGCCCGCCGTCGCCGCCATCGGGGCCGCCGTGGGGGATGTACTTCTCACGTCGGAACGTGGCCGACCCGTCGCCGCCGTCGCCGGCCTGCACCGTGATTCGCGCACGGTCGAAGAGTTCACCGGACATAGTTCTCGCCTATCATCAGAGCATGAAAACGTGCCAGACGCAGTGACCGTGTCGCTGCGCTGGCACGTTTTCAGGACGACGGCCGCGATGCGGTATTCGTGCCCGGTCTGAGCAGGCCAGCCACGCCGCGCGGTCTTACGCCTTCGTCTCGGTCGTCTCAGTCTTCTCGATCGTCTCGATCTTCTCGATCTTCTTCGCATCCACGGCCTTATCCTCGTCCTTCACGGACTGGCGGAAAGCCTTGATGCTCCCACCGAGCGCGCTCGCGACGCCCGTGATGCGGCTCGCCCCGAAGAGCAGAAGCACGATCACCAGAATGATTAGCAGTTCCGGCACACCAAGGCTCGGCATGACTCGCTCCTTTACGCCTTGAGTAGGTCGCGCGACACCACGCTGTGGCACCAGTGTGCCATCGAGGACTCTGAGCGCGAACGGGTATATAACGTAATCGATATTATACGCAGCCGTGGCATCCTGTCAACCAAACGCGGCCTGCCGGTAGACATCCAGGGTCCGCTCGGCAGTCTCACGCCAGGAGAACCGCCGCGCCTGACGCAGCCCGCGCGCCCGCAGTTCGGTGCGCAGCTCGGCGTCCGTGACCACCCGGCGCAGGGCATCGGCCAGCTCTTCGGGGTCGCTGGGCGAGACGACGAGCCCGGCGTCGCCCACGACCTCGGGGAGGCTGCTGCTGCTGCTCACCACCACGGGCGTGCCGCAGGCCATGGCCTCGAGCGGGGGCATGCCGAACCCCTCGTAGAGCGAGGGGAAGGCAAAGGCGGTGGCGGCGGCGTACCACAGGGGCTGCTCGGCCTGGTCCACATACCCCACGAAGCGCAGCCGGTCCCCGAGGCCGAGCTCCTCAGCGCGCGCCAGCACCGGCTCGTAGAGCCAGCCCTTCGAGCCGGCGATGATAAGCGGGGCGTCGATGTCGCGCGCGGCCAGGGCGTAGGCGTCGAGCAGCAGACGCAGGTTCTTGCGCGGCTCGAGCGTGCCGAGGAACAGCACGAAGCGCTCGGGGAGCCCCTTCTGGCGGCGGAAAGCCGCGAGCTCGGCCGGGTCAGGCGGCGCGAAGCGGTCGTCGCACGCGTCGTAGGTCACGACCACGCGCTCGGGGGGGACGCACAGCCAGCGCACGATCTCTTGCTTGGTGAACTCTGAGACAGCCAGAATACGGGCGGAGCGCCGGGCGGCCACGCGGATGGCCCAGCGGGTGTAGGTGCGGTTGACGCGCCGGAAGGTCTGCGGGAAGAGGAACGCGCTCAGGTCGTGGATGGTGACGACGCTCGGCACCGGGGAGGCCAGCGGCACCACATTCAGCACGCCGTGGTAGACATCGGCGCCGCCCAGGCGCAGCAGCGCAGGCGCGAGGAGCTGCTCCCAGGGTATGCGAACGCGCGGGTTGATGGTGGGCAGCAGGCTCGGCCGCACGCGGAAGTTCGGCGGTAGCCCGAGTGCTCCTCGCCCGAGGCCGCGGGTGGTGTAGACACTGTAGCGGTTCTGACGGTCGATCTGGCCGAGGTGGGTGAGCAGCGCCTCGACGTAGTTCGAGACCCCAGCGCGGCGGTAGCTGCGGGTGTGGGCCAGCAGGTGGGCGTTGATGGCGATGTGCATGGTTTGGAGAGGGTGGCTCAGGCAACAGGCGGGGACACGGTCCGGGGCATGACCAGTTACCTATTGCCTGTTGACGTAACGGGCTTATAATTGTTTACGGGAGCGCCGCGTATGTGGGTGTCGTGATCACGCCCCACTGGTCCTGCGGCCAGTAGGAGACCCAGGCTCGGCCGATGACGCGGTCGAGCGGTAGCTCATTCCACTCGCGCGAGTCGCTGCTGTTCGAGCGGTTGTCGCCCATCACGAAGATGGTGCCGGGCCGCACAGTGACTGCCCCACGCGCGCAAGCGTCCTCTATCCGGCACGTGGTAGGCGCGCCCTGGAGGTAGGGCTCGTCCATCAGCTGGCCGTTGACGTACACGCGGCCGTCGCGGACCTCGACTGTCTCGCCCGGGAGGGCGATAACGCGCTTGATATAGTCCTTGCTGAAGTCCTTGGGGTACTCGAACACCACCACGTCACCCCGGCGCGGCATGGTGAAGGGGTAGACCACGCGCGGCGACAGGTCGACGTTGCCGGGCAGAAGCCGGAGCGGCGCGTTCAGGTCGAAGTGGAAGTACACGATCTTGTTGACAAGGATGTACTGGCCGCTGTGGAGGCTGGGCTCCATGCTCTGGCCTTCGATCTTGAAATTCTGCACCACGCCGCGAACGATCAGGAACACGAGCAGGATGAAGATCGCAGTCTCGAGCAGCTCGCGCACCACGCTGCGAACGCCGGGCGTCACCCGCTCGGAGCTGGGAAAGGCCGCGGGGTTCATGTCCAGCTGGCCGGCCTGCTCATCTCCCGCGCCGCGCGAGTCCTCGAGGCCGAGCCTGCGCCGAAGCGGTGTTTCGTCCATTGAAGCTTTGATACCTTCGTGTGTTGTGCTTTTCAGCCCTGGCATTATACCCCATCGCCCAGAGGAAATCTAGCAGGAGCCTGATGATATGCGCCTCACGGAACTTGTGGAGCCGATGCCCGACGGGCGGCTGCGCTGCGGTGTGTGCCAGTGGCGCTGTGCGCTCACGCCGGGGGAGACCGGCCGCTGCCTGGTACGCATGCACGAGCCCGAGGGGATCGTAGCGCTGAACGATAGCCTGGCGAG
The DNA here is from genome assembly GCA_039805565.1 of Chloroflexota bacterium. GTDB lineage: Bacteria > Chloroflexota > Chloroflexia > Chloroflexales > Roseiflexaceae > CALJIC01. Next base: position 17,503 of record JBDLTZ010000169.1, read on the forward strand.
CGCCGCCAACGTCGGCCCGGTGGAGGACCACCGGCTGTGGCACTTCTTCCCCGGCACGCCGGTGCTGTCGGTGGGGAGCTGGGGCTACGCCTTCCCCGCGGACCAGCAGCGCGGCCTGTACGCCCGCGTCCCCGAGGAGGAGGCCCGGCGCCGCCTGCTCGACCCTGAGAAGGTGGCGAGCGTGGCGCTGGAGCGGCTCTGTCGCGGGGTGGTGTGGAGCTACAGCGACCCTTCGGTGTCCCACGAGTATGTGCTGGACCTGCTGCGCGCCAGCCGGGCGACCAGCCGCTACACGGCTCTCGTGACCTCGGGCTTCAGCACGGTGGCCTCGCTCGACGCGATCGGCCACTACCTGGACGGCATGAGCCTTGAGCTGCGGGCCCTGGATGACGCGGCCTCGCGGCGCCTGACAGGGGTGGATGAGTGGCGCGGCATCACGGAGCTGGCTGCGCACGCGCGCGAGCGCTGGGGGGTGCACGTCGAGGTGACGACGCGGCTGCACCCCGGCGTGAACGACTCCCCCGAACAGCTGGCGGCGCTGGCGAGCTGGGTGCGGGACGCACTGGGTAAGCACACGCCCTGGCATGTGCTCCCCGGCGACGCGGGCTCTGAAGCGGCAGCGGCGGTGGCGCGCGGCCGGCGGGCGGGCCACGAGGCCGGGCTGCACTTCGTCTACGGGCCCGAGCCGGGGCAGCCCACCACCTGCCCGGGCTGCGGCGCGGCCCTGATCGAGCGTGCGGGCGGCAGCGTCAGGACAAGCGGGCTGGACGGCAGTCGCTGCGCCGCCTGCGGTGAGGAGACCCACATCCGCACGTCGATCTTCAAGCGGCGGTGAGTGGGCAAACCATGGACGAGGACAGTGATTCAAGATATGGTATAGTACCTGTAACAGCATACGCCGGTTGATGGGCGCGGGAGAGCACCGCAGATGGTCGCCGAAGGAGCAAGCCGGGGTCGCCGAGCCCCGTGCGAATCTCTCAGGTTCATGGACTGCGCCCTGACGGCACTCTGGAGAGTTACGCATTGCGCGTAACACCGACGGAGAAACTCGCCGCGGCGAGGCATCTCTCAGGTCAGCGGACAGAGCTCAGGCATCTCGCCTGACTCTGCCCGCTTTTTTTGTGTCCGTGAGCGGCGGGGCGGGCGCCAGCGAGACAAAGTTGCTATAATCCCGTCTACCTCGGGTGACGGGGAGAAGGAGGCGCCATGGCCGACACAGGGACGCTGAGACGCACGCCGCTGTACGACCGCCACCTCGCGCTTGGGGCGCGTATGGTGGGCTTCGGCGGCTGGGAGATGCCGGTGCAGTACTCCGGGATCATCGACGAGCACACCGCCGTGCGCACCGCCGCCGGCCTGTTCGATATCAGCCACATGGGCGAGGTCGAGGTGCGCGGCCCCGATGCACTGCCGTTCCTCCAGCACCTCCTCACGCAGGACATTGCCACGATCGCCGCCGGCCAGTCGAACTACGCGCTGATCTGCCGGCCCGACGGCGGCGTGGTGGATGATGCCTTCGTGTACAACCTGGGCGACCACTACCTGGTGGTGATCAACGCCTCGAACATCGGCAAGGATCTGGTCTGGATGCGCGAGTACGCCGCTGGCTTCGACGTGGCGCTCGACGACGCCTCGGACCGCACGGCGATGCTGGCGCTGCAGGGGCCTGCGGCCGAGACGATCCTGCGTCAGGCGACGGGCGCCGAGCTGGCCACGCTCCCGTTCCACGGTGTGGGCCAGGGCGCGGCCTTCGGTATCCCCGCGACCGTGGCGCGCACCGGCTACACCGGCGAGGACGGCTTCGAGGTGTTCGTGGCGTCCCAGGACGCCGAGGCGCTCTGGCAGGGGATGCTTGCGATCGGGCAAGGCACGGGCCTGAAGCCGTGCGGCCTCGGCGCCCGCGACAGCCTGCGCTTCGAGGCCTGCCTGGCGCTCTACGGCCACGAGCTCGACGAGACGACCAACCCCTACGAGGCGCGCCTTGGCTGGGTGGTGAAGCTCGACAAGGGCGACTTTGTGGGGTCCGACGCGCTGCGCCGGGTGAAGCAGGAGGGGGTGGCGCGCCGCCTCACCGGCTTCGAGATGGTCGGGCGGGGCGTGGCGCGCGGCGAGTATGAGATCCGCTTCGCCGAGGGTCAGCCGGTCGGCCGCGTGACGAGCGGCATGCCCGCGCCGACGCTGGGCAAGAACCTCGGCATGGGCTATGTGCCCACGGCGCTCTCGGCCGAGGGGAGCGAGTTCGACGTGATGGTGCGCGAGAAGCCGGTGCGGGCGCGCGCGGTGAAGATGCCGTTCTATAAGCCGCGATACAAGAAGTGAGTCGTGAGTCTTGAGCGGTGAGTCTTGAGCAAGAGGCCCGGCCTCTCACGAGTCGCCGCTCACGATAAGAAGGTGGAGGAGCAACGACCATGGCATACAACACCCCCCAGGACCTTCAGTACACCAAGTCGCACGAGTGGGTGCGGATCGAGGGCGACGAGGCGACGGTGGGCATCACGGACTACGCGCAGGATGCTCTGGGCGACGTGGTGTACCTCGATCTGCCCGACGTCGGCACCGAGCTTGAGGCCAGTGCCGTCTTTGGCGCGGTCGAGTCGGTCAAGGCCGCGTCGGACCTGTACCTGCCGGTGGAGGGTGAGGTGACGGCCGTCAACGACGCGCTGATCAGCGAGCCGGAGCTGATCAACTCCGACCCCTACGGCCAGGGCTGGATGATCAAGATCCGCATCCCCTCGGGCGCGGTCGGCGGGCTGCTGAGCGCCGAGGCCTACGAGAAGCACGTCGACTCAGTCAAGCACTGACGGGGTCTTGAGTCTTGAGCCGTGTGCCTTGAGCTGGGCCACCCTGCCCTCCGGACATACGGCTCACAGATGGAGCATAGATGTCTCACTATATTCCTATCACGGACGCAGACCGCACCGAGATGCTGAGGACGATCGGCGTCGGGCGGGTCGAGGAGCTGTTTGCGGCGGTGCCGGATGAGGTGCGCTTCCCGCGCCTGGACCTGCCGCGCCCGATGTCGGAGATCGAGCTGCGCCGCGAGCTGGGCCGGCTGTCCGGCAGCAACGCCAACGCCGGCAGCCACAGCATCTTTCTGGGGGCCGGCGCCTACAACCACTTTGTGCCGGCGGCGGTGGACCAGATCCTGCGCCGCGGCGAGTTCTACACCGCCTACACGCCGTACCAGCCGGAGGTCAGCCAGGGCACGCTCCAGGCGATCTTCGAGTACCAGAGCCTGGTGTGCGGCCTGACCGGCATGGATGTAGCCAACGCCTCGCACTACGACGGCGGCACGGCGCTGGCCGAGGCCGCGGTGATGGCTGTGTCGGCCCTGCGCGGGCGGCGCAAGGTGGTGGTCCACCCGAGCGTCAACCCGCAGTACCGCGCGGTGATGCGGACGCTGCTCCAGGGCGCGGGGATCACGCTGGTGGGCGACGAGGACCTGGGCGCGAGTCCGGCCGACGTGGCGGCGCTGCTGGACGACAAGACTGCCGCGCTGGTGGTGCAGAGCCCGGATTTCTTCGGCGCGCTGCACGACTGGAAGCCGCTGGCGGAGGCGGCGCACCGGGCCGGGGCGCTGCTGGTGGCGCACTTCGACCCGATCGCGCTGGGGTTGTTCCAGACCCCCGGCGAGGCCAGCGCGGACATCGCCACGGCCGAGGGGCAGCCGCTCGGCGCGGGCCTGGGCTTTGGCGGGCCATACCTGGGCATCTTCTGCTGCAAGCAGCAGTACGTCCACAAGATCGCCGGCCGCGTGGTGGGCGTGACGCGCGACGTGGAGAACCAGCTTGGGTACGTGCTGACGCTGCGCGCCCGCGAGCAGGACATCCGCCGCGAGCGCGCCACGAGTAATATCTGCACCAACCAGGGCCTGATGGCGCTGGCGGCCGCGGTGTACATGAGCCTGATGGGCCGCCAGGGCATGCGGAAGGTGGCCGAGCTGTGCTACCACCGCGCGCACTACGCCGCCGCAGAGACCGCGAAGCTCCCCGGCTACCGCGTGCTGGACCGCGGGCCGTTCTTCAAGGAGTTCGCGGTGGCCTGCCCCCGGCCCGTGGCCGAGATCAACGCGGCGCTGCGCGAGCGCGGCATCGTGGGCGGCTATGACCTGGCGCAGGACTACCCGCAGCTCGGCGACGCGATGCTCCTGGCGGTGACGGAGATGAACAGCCGCGAGGAGATCGATGCGCTGGTAGATGGGCTCCGGGAGGCCGCCTAGCGCAGCACGCTGAAGGCTGAGGCTTCGGGCATCCGAACGCCTGGCAGGACCGACATGCGCGATCAACGCCTGTGCACTCCTCTGGAGGGAGCGAGGGACCGTGGAACTCACCCGCACACAGCTCGAGGCCATCGCCGGGGAGCGGCTCAAGGAGCACCGCGTGCACGGCGGGGGGCGCTACACGCTGGGCCTGCCCGGCGGCGACCGGCGCTGCCTGCTGACCTTCGACACGCCCGATGAGGCGCGCACGGCCGCGGCGGCGCTGTCGCTGCTGCGCGCCGAGGTGGACCTGCCACTGCCGCAGGTGCGCGCGAGCAACCCCGGGGCAGGGGCCGGTGTCGCCTGGGTGCTGGCGAGCGACCTGCCGGGCGAGCCGCTGGAGACAGTGGCGCAGCGCATCCCCGACGAACAGCTCTACAAGCTCGGCCGGCGGCTTGGCGAGGTGATGCACCGCGTCCATCGGGTAGCCTGCGACCGCTACGGGGCGCTGGCGGGCGATGACCCGCTGGCGGCTGACGACGAGCGCGGCTATGTGCTCGGGCGGCTGGCGGCGGCGCTGCAGGGCGTGGTGGCTGATGAGCTGCTGCGGCCCGAGGAGGCTGACGCAGTGCGGGCCTGGTTCGACGCTGAGTTCATTCCCGTGGGCGGGCGCGCCGCGCTGGTGTGCGGCGGGCTCACGCCCGCCACAATCCTGGTGCGGCAGAGCGGCGGGAGCTGGACGCTAAGCGGCGTCACGCAGTGGGGCGGCGCGCTCGGGTGGAGCCCGCTGTGGGACCACGCGCTGCTGCTCGACGCGGCCGGGGCCAGCCGGTACTTCAGCCTGCGGGTGGGGTACGGCAACGCCTACGATGAGGCCACCCGGCGGGCCTACGAGCAGGTGCGCGAGGCGACGCTGCGGCCGTACCGCGCGCTGCTGAGCCTCGAGCGGCTGCGCACGCTGGGCCCCGGCCCCGAGGGGGCGCGGCGCAGGGCGGCGCTGCTCGGGCTGGTGAGTGCGGGGCCGAGTCTTGAGTCTTGAGTGCGCGCTGGCATGTTGTGAGGCGCAGAGTCATTGAGCGTAACGGCGCGCACGCGCGCCGCCTGAGGATACCATGATGCATAACTACGAACCGCCGATCTTTGAGCTCTCGGGTGAAGGGAAGATCGGCGTGAACCTGCCGGAGCTGGATGTCCCGGAGGCCGAGCTGCCGGGTGGTCTGCTGCGGAAAGATGATCTCGCAGCGGTGCCCGAGCTCACCGAGCCGGAGGTGATTCGCCACTTTACGCGCATCAGTCAGCGGAACTATTGCATTGATACACAGTTCTACCCGCTTGGCAGCTGTACCATGAAAGCCAATCCTAAGCTCCACGAGGAGGCGGCGCGGCTGCCAGGCTTCGCGGCGGCGCACCCGCTGCAGGGCGATGAGCTCTCGCAAGGGGCGCTGCGCCTGATGTGTGAGCTGCAGGAGTACCTGGGCGAGATCTCGGGCTTCGACGCGGTCTCGCTGCAGCCCGCGGCCGGCGCGCAGGGCGAGCTCACCGGCATCCTCGTGTTCCGCGCCTACCACGCGGACCGCGGCGACGGCGAGCGCAGCGAGATCCTGGTGCCGGACTCGGCGCACGGCACCAACCCGGCCACCGCCGCGATGGTGGGCTACAAAGTGGTGGAGGTCAAGAGCGACGCGCGCGGCAACGTGGACCTGGATGACCTGAAAGCGAAGCTCTCGCCGCGTACGGCCGGCCTGATGCTCACCAACCCCAACACCGTGGGCCTGTTCGAGGAGCGGGTGATGGAGGTGACGCGGCTGGTGCACGATGCGGGCGGCCTGATGTACGGCGACGGCGCCAACTTCAACGCCATCCTGGGTATCGCCAAGCCGGGCGAGCTCGGCTTCGACTTCATGCACTACAACCTGCACAAGACCTTCACCACCCCGCACGGCGGCGGCGGCCCCGGCTCGGGGGCGGTGGGCTGCACAGCCGCGCTGGCTCCCTTCCTGCCCGGCCCGCGGGCACGGCGGGTCGGCGACAGCTACGAGCTGTTCACGCCCGAGAAGAGCATCGGCCGCATGAAGACCTTCCACGGCAACTTCGGCATGCTGGTGCGTGCCTGGACGTACATCCGCACGCTGGGCGAGCGCGGCCTACGCCAGGTGAGCGAGACGGCCGTGCTGAACGCGAACTATGTGCAGGCCAAGCTGCGCCACGTCTATCCCGTGGCGATGGACCGCACCTGCATGCACGAGACGGTGCTGATGGGCAAGCTGGCCGAGGCGCCCGGCGCGCGCACGCTGGACATCGCCAAGCGGCTGATCGACTACGGGTTCCACCCGCCGACGGTCTACTTCCCGCTGATCGTGCCTGAGGCGTTGATGATCGAGCCGACCGAGACCGAGTCGAAGCGTACGCTGGATATGTTCTGCGACGTAATGCTGGAGATCGCCGAGGAGGCGGCCCAGAACGTTGAGAAGCTGCGTCAGGCGCCGAGCACCACGCCGGTGCGGCGGCTGGACGAGGTGCGGGCGGCGCGGCAGCCGATCCTGAAGTACGACGCGGCGGTGTTCGCGAAGCTGCGCGAGGAGGGGATCAAGGGGTAGGGATTGAGGAAGCCTGACAGGTGCGGCAGGAAACTCCCGCAGGAGGCACGCCTGCTCCACCTGTCAGGCGCTGCGCATCAGGCGCGCGTGACGAACGTGTGCAGCAGGTCCACCGTGGCGCGGACGTCGCGCTCCTCGATCATCTCGAAGGCGGTGTGGGTATAGCGGCAGGGAAGCCCAATGAGCACCGCAGGTGTTCCGGCCCCTATGAACGGTATGGCGTCGGAGCCGTAGTTGGCGTACACCCCGTGCTGGAAGGGCACGTCGGCGGCGCGGGCTGCGTCGGCCAGGCGCCACAGCAGCCGTTTGTCGTAGTTGATGCCGGCGTCCTTGTGGACGAGCGTGGGGCCGCCGCCGAGGTGTGCATCGTAGTCCTTCTCCTGGACCGTAGGCACATCACCCACCAGCCCCACGTCGAGCGCCAGCATCGCATCGAACTGGTGGTGCGCCGCGATTGCGCGTGCGCCGTGCAGGCCGTTCTCCTCCTGGATCGTGGCGGCGAGCCACAGCTCGTGGTGCAGTGCCCCCGGATCGAGCTCCTCCAGCAGCAGGTCCATCACCGCCAGCAGCGCCCGGTCGTCCATCGCCTTGCCGGCGATACGGCTGCCGAAGCGGCGTGCGGGCCAGCTCCAGATCACACCTGCGCCGACGTGTACGCCGCGCGCCTCGGCCTCGGCGCGACTGGTGGTGCCGATATCCACGAAGAAGTCGTCGAAGTCGATATGGGCCTTGTCCATCTGCTGCTGGGTGAGCACATGGCCGGTGGCCGCGCCGAAGATCCCCTCGGCCACGAGCCCGTCACGGCCGACGACCTGCGCCACCTGGCCGACCATGTAGCGGCGGTCGGGCGACTGGCGGCGTGGCCCCTGGGCTGTGTCCAGCAGCAGGAATCCCGCGGGTGTGATGTGGCGCACCACGAAGCCGATCTCGTCCATGTGCGCCTGGATAAGCAGTCGCGGCCCGCTGCCGCCGACTTTGCAGAGGACGTTGCCGACGGCGTCCTCGTGCCACTCGGCGACGCGGGGCTGCCAGCGGCTGCGGAGCCAGGCGCGGACACCCTCTTCGTGGCCGGTGGGGCCGGGGATAGCGCACAGCTCTTGGATCAGGCTGAAGATAGTCTGGTTGTCGTTGCTCGGCATTGCTTCTCTGTTCCTCGGTAGTGGAAGGGGCTGCATTGTACCATCTATAGTCGGAGGAACGCCTCGACGACACGCGGGTCGAAGTGCAAGCCGGCCTGCGCGCGGATGTGCTCGCGGGCCAGCTCCGGATCGAGTGCCTTGCGGTAGGGGCGGTCGTTTGTCATTGCGTCCCAGACGTCCACCACCGCGAAGATGCGCGCGGCGAGCGGGATCGCCTCGCCTGCAAGGCCGCAGGGGTAGCCGGTGCCGTCCCAGCGCTCATGGTGGTAGTACGGGATATCGAGCGCTGGGCTGAGGTACTCGATCGGCGTGAGCCACTCGTAGGCGTAGGTCGGGTGGAGCCGCATGATCTGCCACTCCTCCTCGGTGAGCCCGCCAGGCTTCAGCAGGATGCGGTCGGGGATGCCGAGCTTGCCGATGTCGTGCAGCAGTGCCCCGCGCCGCATGTGGACGATCTCCTCCTCGGGCATGCCGAGCGCCCGCGCCAGCCGGACGGAGAGCTCGGTGACGCGCCGGCTGTGGCCCTCTGTCTCCTTATCGCGCAGGTCGAGCGCACGCGCCCAGCCCTCGAGCGTCAGGTCGTAGGCGCGGGCCACTTCCTCCGCGGCGCGGATGGCCTGCTCGGCTGAGCGGCGGCGCTCCTCCATGAGCGTGTGGTAGCGGTTGAGGCGCGTGATCGTGCGGACGCGGGCGCGGAGCTCGATGCGGTCCACCGGCTTGGAGATGAAGTCGTCCGCGCCTGCCTCGAAGCCGCGCAGGCGGGCGGCGCGGTCGTCGAGAGCCGTCACAAGGATCACCGGCATCTCGGCCGTGCGCGGGTCGGCGCGCAGGCGGCGGCAGACCTCAAAGCCGTCCATGCCGGGCATCATCACGTCGAGCAGCACGAGGTCAGGGGCGTGCGCGACGGCCTGCTCGAGCGCCTCGGGGCCGCTGGAGGCGAGCAGCAGCCGGTGGTGGGGCTCGCTGAGGATCTCCTCGAGGATCTCGCGCGTGTCGGGCAGGTCGTCGACGATCAGGATGGTGCTGAGTGACGTGTTCGTCATGATTGATTCTCTTGGCCGGCGCGCAGGAACCTCTCGATCACGCGGATGAGCTCTCTGAGGCCGATGGGTTTACTGAGGTAGTCGTTGGCTCCGGCGGCGAGGCAGCGCTCGCGGTCCCCCGGCATGGCGAGCGCCGTGAGCGCGATAATCGGGATGCTGTCCAGTGCGGGCATGGCACGGATGCGGGCGATGGCGTCGAGCCCGTCCATCTCGGGCATCTGGATGTCCATCAGGATGATGGCGGGGTGGAGCTCGGCGGCCGCGGCTACGGCGCCGGTACCGGTCTTCACCGGCACCACCTCGTAGCCGTGCCGGGTGATGTACTCCTGCATCACGACGATGTTCTCGTCGTTGTCTTCGGCCAGCAGCACGCGGGGCCGGCTCACTGGCAGGTCCGGGCGAGCGTGCCGCTCGGGAAGGCTGTGTCGGGCTTTTTGCGCCACATCGGGCTCCCGTAGCGGCAGTGAGACTGTGAAGCGGCTGCCGTGGCCGAGGGTGCTCTCGACCGTCACATAGCCACCGTGGAGCTTGGCCATGCGCGCCACAAGTGCCAGCCCCAGGCCGGTGCCGTTGTACTGGCGCGAGAGGCGGCTGTCGAGCTGTACAAACGGTTCAAACAGCTGCGGCAGGTCCTGCGCGGCGATGCCGATGCCGGTGTCCCAGACGGTCAGCTGGAGCGTGTCATCCTGCTCGTTCGTTACCTCGAGGCCGACGGAGCCGCCCTCTTGTGTGAACTTGACGGCGTTCGAGAGCAGGTTGACCAGGATCTGCTTCAGCCGGCGCTCGTCGGCCAGGATATCTCGCAGGCCCGGCTCGATGCGCGAGGAGATCGAGATGCCGCGCTGCGCGGCCGCCTGCGCGACCATCCGCAGGCTGCTCTGGCAGAGCTGGCCGACGGCCACAGTGGTCAGGTTGAGCTCAAGCTTTCCGGCCTCGATTTTGGAGAGGTCGAGGATGTCGTTGATCAGCTCGAGCAGGTGCCTGCCGCTCTCCTCAATGCTCCGAACGGCCCGCAGTTGGCGGTCGTTGAGCGGGCCGTGAAGCTGCTCCTGCAGGGTCTCGGCGCGGCCGAGGATGGCGTTGAGCGGGGTGCGAAGCTCGTGGCTCATGCTGGCGAGGAACTCATCCTTGAGGCGACCGGCGCGCGCGAGCTCGGTGTTGGCCAGGCTGAGCTCGGCGTTAGCCTGTTGCAGCGCGTCGTGGGCCTTGCGGCGGGCGGTGACATCGCTGGCGATCCCGAGCACGAGCGGTGGCCGCCCCTCGGGTGAGCGCTCGAGGACGACGTCGCGGCCATTCAGCCAGCGCCACTCGCCGGACGCGCTGCGGATGCGGTACTCGCGCTCGAGCACCTGGCCGTCGGCCAGCTCGGCACACTTCGCGAGGTGCTCCTCCAGCTGGCTGCGCTCGTCGGGGTGCAAGACGAGCTCGTAGAAGGCGTCCTCCATCGTGCGCAGCTGCTCGTCGGTGTAGCCGAGGAGGTCTTGCAGCGAGCGGTTGGCGTAGGTGATGCGGCGCGCAGACAGGTCCATGACGTAGATGATATCTGGTGTTGCCTCGGCGATGCTCTGGGCAAACCGTAGGCTCTGCGCCAGCTGCTCCTCGGTCTTTTTGCGCTGCGTGACGTCGCGGATGATGCCCAGGAAGCCGCTGAGCGCGCCCTGCTCGTCGTGCAGCGGCGTGGTGGAGAGCACCCCCGGGAAGCGCCGGCCATCGCGGTGCACGAATCTCCACTCGTCCTCGTGGGGCGTGTGTGTCTCCGCGACGACGGTGCACCTTCCGCTATCGTGGTCGATCGTGACGCCGAGCTTGGCGCTGAACTCCTCGCTGCGCTCGTGCAGCTCGTCGGGGTCGTGCCAGAGGAGCGGTGTGGCGCGTTCCACCACCTCCGCGGCGGAATAGCCGAACAACTGCTCAGCCGCGGGGTTGAAGGAGCGGACGGTGCCGTCTGGCGCAGTTGTGATGATCGCGTAGCTCGTGCTGTCGAGGATGGCCTGCTGCAGACGGCTGACCGCGCTCAACTGCTCGTAGGCGACGGCGAGCTCGGCGGTGCGCTGGCTGACCCGCTCCTCGAGGGTCCGGTTGAGCTGCTCGACCTCGGTCTGCGCATTCTTGCGCTCGGTGATGTCGCGGACCAGCGAGATGATCTCGTCGTGGGTGCTGGCGGCGAAGTGCGCCTCGAAGTGCCGTATCTCACTGCCTGCCATCAGACCGTACTCGAGGACTTCCGATCTTCCTGTGTCCAGCACGTGGGCGTGGCTGGCGGCGATCCGGTCGGCGATCGAAGGCGGCAGGACTTCGTGGATGGTGCGGCCGAGGAACTGCTTGGGCGGGGCGGCGAGCTCCGCCAGCTGGGGGGCGTGGTAGCCGATGAAGACCCCATCGGGGCGGTTGACGAACATCATGTCCGGGAGTGCGTCCAGCAGCGCGCGCGTGCGCTCCTCGCTCTGGCGCAGTGCGCGCTCGGCCTGTAGTCGGGCTTCGAGCTCCTGGGCCATCACCTGGTGGAGACACGCGCCGGGGATTGTGATCGCCGCGTGGGCCGCCAGCGAGCGCTCGAGCTGCTGGTGCTCGGCGTGGAGGCGGGCGCGCTGCGAGGCGGCGCGCACGATGCTGGGGAGGCGCGCGGCGAACCCCTCCGACATTACGAGCACGTCGGATGCTCCGCGCCGCATCGCCTCGACGGCATCCTCGGTGGCGCCGGGTGGAGCCAGCAGCACTACGGGTACATGATGGGCCTGCCCGGCGCCGAGCAGGCCGCGCCACATGTTGTCCGTTGGGCCAATCGATCCCAGGAGGACCATCGGTTTGGGGTCGGCCAGCAGCCCCTCGAGCGCATCCGCCTTCGAGAAGCTGACGACATCGAGCTGGCTGCGTTCATGCGGGGTGAGGCTGTTGGTGGCGTTCTGGGCGGACACATCCTCCCGGGCGACGAGCAGCATGAGTATGTCGGACATGCGGGCTCCGCAGCGGTGACACGTGGCGCACGAGGCATGACAGGCAGAAGCGGTGTCGCGATTTCAACTGTTATTATACCTGTGCAATCACAGATCGATTTGAGCACAATGGTAGCAATACGCAAGAGATCTGCATCGTGCTGTAGGCCGTGCGTTTGGGACAACACAGAGAGGGCACAGAGAGCGGCCGTTGTGGCCGCCCTGTGCCCTTTGCGCCCGACTGAGTGCTAGACCAGCTTCACCAGATGGTAGTTTCGACGCCCCTTGCGCAGCACGATGAACTGACCCTCGATGCTGTCTGCCAGGGTGACGCGGCGCGCGGCGTCGCCGGCCTGCTGGTTGTTCACATACGCGCCGCCGCCCTCGACGGTGCGGCGCGCGTCGCCCTTCGAGCTCGCCACGCCGGCGCGCACCAGCAGGTCTACCAGCGCGATACCCTCGCCCTCGAACTCCTGGCGCGGCAGCGTGCTGGCCGGCACCTCCTCGAAGATATCGCGCACATCGTCGGCGCCGAGCCCGCCCAGGTCCCCGCCGAACAGCGCCCGCGACGCCTCCTCGGCCCTGCCCAGCGCTGTCTCGCCGTGGACCGTGCGCGTCATCTCTTGCGCCAGGCGCTGCTGCGCCTCGCGGCGCTCGGGGTGCTCGGCGAGCGACTGCTCGAGCTCCTGGATCTCGGACTGCGAGAGCCAGGTGAAGATCTTCAAGTAGCGCGCCACGTCGGCGTCATCGGCGTTGTACCAGAACTGGTAGAAGCGGTAGGGCGAGGTGCGGCGCGGGTCAAGCCAGACGTTGCCGGCCTCGCTCTTGCCGAACTTGCTGCCGTCGGCCTTGGTGATCAGCGGGTAGACCACGCCGTATGCTTTCTGGCCGAGGCTGCGGCGGATGAGCTCGACGCCTGCCGTGATATTGCCCCACTGGTCGCTGCCCCCGGCCTGTAGTTTGCAGCCGTGGTGCTCGTAGAGGTAGGCGAAGTCGTAGGCCTGGAGCAGCATGTAGCTGAATTCGGTGAACGAGATGCCGGTCTCGCTCGCCAAGCGGGACTTCACCGAGTCCTTGGCCGTCATGTAGTTGATCGTCAGGTGCTTTCCGACGTCGCGCAGGAAATCCATGAGCGGGAGCGGCCCAAGCCAGTCGGCGTTGTTGACCATCTGCGCCGGGTTGTCCTTTGCGTCGAAGTCCAGGAAGTGCGACATCTGGGCCTTGATAGCTTCGACGTTGGTCTCGACCTGCGCCTTGCTGAGGAGCTGGCGCTCGGCCGTCTTGCCGCTCGGGTCGCCGATCAGGCCGGTGCCGCCGCCGGCGAGCGCGATCGGTACATGGCCGAAGCGCTGGAAGCGGGCCAATCCCATGAGCGGCACGAGGTTGCCAACATGCAGGCTGTCGGCGGTGGGGTCGAAGCCGTTGTAGAGCGTCACGCGCTCGCGCCCCAGCACCTCCTCCACGCCCTCGCTCGAGTCGTACAGCAGGCCGCGCCACCGAAGGTCATCAATAATCGTGGTCATTGTGTCAACTCACACTCAAAGCGTCTCGTCACCGGAGGATAGCAGCAAGTGGCGCGGGCGTCAACGGATCCGGTCTGCGCCGCTTGCCCGCTGTGCTATGATCACCCTGTACCAGCGCACTGAAGCAGACGGAGTGATGCGATGAGGCTCAGGCTGTTCCGCCATCTCTGGGGGGTCGACGGGCCCTGGGAGGCGACGTTCCCGCGCGTCAAGGAGAGCGGGTATCACGGGATAGAGGCGCCGGTGCCGGTGCCGGAGCGCCGGGAGGAGCTGCGCCGGCTGCTCGACGCGCACGGCTTTGCGTATATCGCCATGATCTTCACGGCAGGCCGCACGGTGGACGAGCACATCGAGTCGTTCCGCGAGCAGGTGGCGGCGGCGAGCGAGCTCCGGCCGCGCCTGATCAACGCGCACAGCGGTAGGGACGGCTGGGACGAGGCCGAGAGCGCGCGCTTCTTCGAGGCGGCGCTGGCGATCGAGGCCGAGGCGGGTCTGCCGGTGGCGCACGAGACGCATCGCGGCCGCGTGCTGTACAACCCGTGGGTCACCGACCGTCTGCTGGCGCGCTTCGACCGCCTGCGGCTGTGCTGTGATCTGAGCCACTGGGTGTGCGTCTGCGAGCGCCTGCTCGACGACGAGCTTGAGATCATCCGCCGCTGCGCCGAGCGCTGCATCCATCTGCACGCCCGCGTCGGCTTCGAGGAGGGCCCGCAGGTGCCGGACCCCCGCGCGCCGGAGTACGCGCGGCACCTCGAGGCCCACGAGCGCTGGTGGGGAATGATCTGGGACGCCCAGCAGGCCCGCGGCGACGCAGAGACGACGCTGACGCCCGAGTTCGGGCCGCCGGGCTACCTGCACACCCTGCCCTACACGCGCATGCCGGTCGCTGACCTGTGGCAGGTCTGCAACTGGATGGCGGAGCGTGAGTCCGAGCAGTTCACTCGCCGCGCAGGCTGACGCTGTCTACCTCTGAGGAGCAGCGCGCGGCCAGGCCGGCCGCGCGCTGCCGATGGGAGGCCCAGCCGATGACAACGGCTATCTCCATCGAGCTCCTCGGCGGGTTCGCGCTGATGGTCGATGGCGCGCCCGCCCCCGTGCTCTCGGGCCGCGTCCAGGTGCTGCTGGCCTACCTTGCGCTTCACCGCACCCAGCAGCGCCGCCGTCTGGCCTTCGCCCTCTGGCCGGACTCCTCTGAGGCGCAGGCGCAGACGAACTTGCGAACCCTGCTCCACCGCCTTCAGTCCGCTATCCCCGGCGCGGAGCGGCTGCTCCACGCCGACCAGCTGCACATTGGCTGGAGCGCTGCCGCCTCGCTCTCCGTCGACGCCGCCGAGTTTGAGGCTGATCTGGATCAGGCCCGCTCTGCGGAGGCGGGTGGGCGAGCGGCGGAGGCCCGTGGGGCGCTGGAGCGCGCGGTGGGCCGCTACCGAGGTGACCTGCTGCCCGAGTGCTACGATGAGTGGGTCGTCCCGGAGCGCGAGCGCCTGCGCCAGCTGCTGCTCGACGCCCTCGGGCGGCTCGTGGCGCTGCTGGACGAGCGGCGTGACTACGCCCTGGCCCTGGAGCACGCCCGCCGGCTCGTGGCGCTGGACGCGCTCAACGAGGCGGCCGCCCTCTCGCTGCTGCGGCTCCACGATCTGCTCGGCGACCGCGCGGCCGCGCTGCGGGTCTACCACGCCTGCGCCACTCGCCTCAAAGAGGATCTGGGCGCCGCGCCCGGACACGCCCTACGCGCCGCCTACGAGCGCCTGGTGGATGACCCTCCGGCGATCGGCGCCCCAGGCCCCGACGACGCGCCGCTGATCGGGCGGGACGCCGAGTGGCACTGCATGCAGCACGCCTGGCGCCTGACCGAGGAGGGCGGGCCGCGGATGCTCGTCCTGTCTGGTGAGGCCGGTATCGGCAAGTCTCGGCTGGCGAACGACCTGCTGCGCTGGGCCAGGGGCGCGGGCGCCGCCACCGCCGAGGCGCACTGCTACGCCGCCGAGGGGGAGCTGGCCTACGCGCCCGTCGTTGCGTGGCTGCGCTCCGACGCCCTGCGCCCAGAGCTCACCCGCCTCGACGCGCCATGGCTCGCCGAGATCGGTCGGCTCGCGCCGGATCTGCTCGGCGGCCGCCCTGGGGCGACGCAGGCCGCGCCGGCGGCGGGCGAGTGGCAGCGCCGCCGCCTGTTCGAGGCGCTGGCCCTGGCCGTCACGGCAACCTCCCGTACGCTGATGCTGCTGCTGGACGATATGCAGTGGTGTGACCACGAGACGCTGGGGTGGCTCCACTACCTGCTGCGCTACGAGGGGGCGGGCCGGCTGATTGTGGTGGGCACCATGCGTGTCGAGGAGGCCCAGGATTCCCAGGCCCTGGCGTCGCTGCTCGGCGCGCTGCGGCGCGAGGGGCGGCTGTCGGAGATCGACCTCGGGCCACTCGGCAGGGAGGAGTCCGCCGCGGTGGCAGAGCATATCGTGGGGCGACCCCTCACCGGCCCCCAAGCCGCGCGCCTGCACGAGGAGACCGAGGGCAACCCGCTGTTCGTGGTGGAGCACGCCCGCGCCGTGCTGCTCGGGGCGCAGGGGGCGGCGGAGAGCTGGTGGGCGGGGGGCGAGGTGGACGGCGCCGGTGGCCTGTCGGCCGCAGTGGGACAGCCGCTCCCCGCGCAGCCTCCGCCACGGGAGCGGCGCGGCGTCATATCGCCCGCCATCCAGGCGGTGGTGGACCGGCGGCTCATGCAGGTGTCGCCGCCTGCGCGCGAGCTGCTGCGCGTGGCCGCAGTGATCGGGCGCTCGTTCACGCTGGCCGTGCTGGGGCGCGTGGCCGAGGCGCGCGAGGGCGCGGTGGTGCGCGGCCTGGAAGAGCTGTGGCAGCGGCGGATTGTGCGCGAGCACGGCGCGGATGACTACGACTTCACACACGAGAAGCTGCGCGTGGCTGCCTACGCGTCGCTCAGCCCCGCCCGCCGGCGGCTGCTGCACCGGAGGGTGGCCGAGGCGCTCGAGGCGGAGCACGCCGACGATCTGGACCGGGTGAGCGGGCGGATCGCGGCCCACTACGAGCTGGCTGGGCTGGTGGTGCAGGCGGCGCAGTACGAGCGCCGCGCGGCGGCGGCGGCGCAGCAGGTGTATGCCAACCAGGAGGCGCTCGACCGGTACCGCCACGCGCTTCGGCTGCTCGGCCCGGACCACCCCTCGGAGACGGGGGTGCTGCACGAGCGCATGGGTGACCTGCTGCACCTGCTCGGCCGGAACGACGAGGCGCGCCTGGCCTGGCGCCGGGCTCTGGCCGACACACGTGAGCAAGATCTGGTGCGCCTCGCGGACCTCCACCGCAAGATCGGTAACGCCTGGCGCGACCAGTATCGCTACGCGGAGGCCGCCCGCGCCTACGCCGCCGAGGGCATGCTGCCGTGCGAGCGCACCGAGCTGCGCGAGGCGGTGATGCCGACGTGGGCGCAGATTCAGCTCGAGCGTTTTACCATGAGCTACTGGCTCGGCCAGGTGTCCGAGATGTTGCGGCTGGTCGAGCGCATCGGCCCAGTGGTGCAGTGGCTGGGCGACGAGGCGCAGCGCGCGCGCCTGCATCAGATCAGCGCCATCGCGCTGCTCCGGCGAGACCGCTACGTCAGCTCCGCCGAGGTCGTGGGCCACGCGCGGGCGTACCTGGCGGCGGTTCAGCTCGCCGGGAGCGCGAGCGCTGAGCCTGCGGCGCGCTTCCAGCTCGGCTTCGTGCTGCTCTGGTCCGCCAGCGTCACTGATGCCGAGACCGAGCTGGCCCACGCGCTCGAGCTGGCCGAGCGCAGCGGCGACATCTCGCTGGTGGCCCGCTGCCTGACCTACCTGGCGCTGGCCGCACGCACCAGGAGTGACCCGGCGGCCGTGCGCGGGTACGCTGAGCGTGCGCTGCGGGTCGCGCAGGACACCCTCATGCACGATTACATCGGCGCGGCGCACGGTAACCTGGCGTGGCTGGCGTGGCGCGCGGGCGACCTGGACGGCGTCTACTCCCACTGCGGCGCGGCGCTCGACGCCTGGCGCAGCCTGCCGACGCCCTACATGTTCGAGTGGGTCGCGCGCTGGCCACAGATCGCCCACGACCTGGCGCGAGGTGATGTGGTGAGCGCGGGGGCGCACGCTCGCATCCTGGTACAGGAGACGCAGCAGCGGCCGGCGCCCGCGCTGGAGTCGATGCTTGCCGCGGCCGTCCGCGCTGCGGAGGCCGGTGAGCTCGAGACTGTGCGCGTGCAGCTCGAGGCAGCCCTCGTCCCCGCTCGTCTCCTCGGGCACCTGTAACCCATTCGCTCGCGTACATCTTCCGCCCCCTGAAACGCCTGTGCCGCCAGCCTGGACAGCCCGGCAGCGAAGGACGCCACGATCGAGCTCGGTGGTCCGGAGGTGCTGAACCCGCTCGAGGTGGTGACCATCTTCGGGGAGGTGGGCGCGCGCCACTTCGACGTGGTCCACGTGCCCGAGGCGCTCCGGCTATCGCTGGCCGGGGCGCCCGTATGTTTCACCAGCCCGATCGCTTGTCCGTCGACCGGCTGCGCGCGAGCGCCTCGGCTATTAGCCCTCGGTCGCCTGCCCTGGCGGTGGTACAATCCCCCGGTGCAAGCGTGGCGAGTGCGGAGGGCTGAATGACGGACGAGGAGCGTGTGCGCGGCCGGGCGGCTATCACGCTGGAGCGGCTATGGCCCCGCATCCAGGCGGAGTTCGAGGCGCAGGCAGGCGCGGACCCGGCGGCATGGGCTACGTTCGAGGCTCGGCTGCGACGCGAGTGGCCGCGCCTGTTTGGGTTGCTGGTGGGCCTATACGGCCAGACGTACGACTTCTACTATCACCTGGAGCGTCTGCTTGCCGCCGCCGCGCGCAGCTGGGTCGAGCGGCCCGACTGGCTCAAGCGGCGTGACGCCGGGCGCGAGGCTGACCCACAGTGGTTCCAATCCCAGCGAATGGTGGGAGGGGTGCTCTATGTGGACCGCTTCGCCGGCACCCTGGCTGGCGTCCGCGAGCGCATCCCCTACCTCAAAGAGCTCGGGCTCACCTACCTGCACCTGATGCCGCTCTTCGCCGCCCCCGAGGGCAACAGCGACGGCGGCTACGCTGTGAGCTCCTACCGCGACGTCAACCCGGCGCTTGGCTCCTTCGAGGAGCTGCGCGAGCTGGCCCACGCTCTCCACGAGCAGGGTATCAGCCTGGTGGTGGACTTCGTCTTCAACCACACCTCGGACGAGCATATCTGGGCCAGGCGCGCCCAGCAGGGGGACCTGGAGCATCAGGAGTTCTACCTGATCTTCCCCGACCGCACGGTGCCCGACCAGTACGGGCGCACGCTGCGCGAGATCTTCCCTACTGTCCGCCGCGGCAGCTTCACTTACCGCGAGGATATGCGCCAGTGGGTCTGGACCACCTTCAACAGCTTCCAGTGGGACCTGAACTACGCCAACCCGGCTGTGTTCCGCGCCATGGCTGAGGAGATGCTCGCCATCGCCAACGCCGGCGTCGAGTTCTTGCGGCTGGACGCCGTGGCTTTCATCTGGAAGCGCATGGGGACGGACTCCGAGAACCAGCCCGAGGCGCACCAGATCATCCAGGCCTACAACGCTCTGGCGCGCATCGCCGCTCCCTCGCTGCTGTTCAAGTCTGAGGCGATCGTCCACCCCGACGAGGTCGCGAAGTATATCAGCCCGCAGGAGTGCCAGATCTCGTACAACCCGCTGCTGATGGCGCTGCTGTGGGAGGCGCTCGCCACGCGCGACGTGAAGCTGCTGTCGCATTCGATGCACACCCGCTTCCGGCTGCCACCCGGCTGTGCCTGGGTCAACTACCTGCGCTCGCACGACGACATCGGCTGGACCTTCGACGACGCCGACGCGCTGGCTGTGGGGACCGACCCGCTGGGCCACCGCCGCTTCCTGAACGCCTTCTACGTCGGCCGTTTCCGCGGATCGTTCGCGCGCGGCGTGCCGTTCCAGGAGAACCCCGACACCGGCGACGCACGCGTCTCGGGCACGCTGGCCTCGCTCGCCGGGCTCGAGGAGGCCTTGCAGGCCGGCGACGGGCGGCTGGTGGACCTGGCCGTGCGGCGCATCCTGCTGCTGCACAGCGTCATCCTGAGTATCGGCGGCATCCCGCTGATCTACCTCGGCGATGAGCTCGGCACACTGAACGACTATGGCTACGCTGCCGACCCGGCGATGGCCGACGACAGCCGCTGGGTGCACCGGCCGGCGATGGACTGGGCGCGGGCCAAGCGACGCCACGACCCAGGCACGACCGAGGGGCGGATCTACCAGGGGCTGCGGCGGCTGCTGGCGCTGCGGGTGGAGCACGGGGCGCTGTGGGACGGGGGGATGGAGGTGGTGGACAGCGGCAGCCCGCACGTCTTCGCCTTCGTGCGTCAGCACGGCGGGCGGCGGCTTCTGGTGCTGGCGAACTTCTCCGAGCAGCCGCAGACGATCGAGGCCAACCGGATGCGCGTCTATGGGCCGGGTTACCGCTTCACAGATCTGGTGAGCGGGGCCGAGCGTACCGCCTCTGCCCCGCTTACCCTGGACGCCTACGAGTTCTTGTGGCTCGATCCTGCCGCGTGAGGTCCTGCTCAACCTCTCCCTGGATGAGGCGCTCGACGCCGAGTGATGCCTCCCTTGTGGCCGAGCAGCGACCCGGCGACTGATGCCGCGCCAAACGTGGCCATCAGCGCTGCTGAGCTCTGGTTGAGGCGCAGTGGCTCCGCTAGCAGCAGAACTATGACACCGCCAAGGACGCTGCCCAGCACGGCGCCCCACCACGCGCCGCGCCGGTCCAGCATCCTGGCGGTCACCACGGTCCCTAGCGCTGCCCCCGCCGCAAAGCCGGTCATCGAGCCGAGCACCGCGCCGATAAGATCACCCCAGCCGTCTGGCCCGCCTTGCCCGAGCAGGCGGCCAGTATGGCCCCCGACCGCGGCCAGCACCACGCCGGCCACGGCGCTCGCGATTGCCTGGATCGCCCAGGCCCAGGTTGTATAAGGAGACATAAGTGCGAAGCCTCGCTGTTGACGCTGTTCTCCCTGGAGAGACGTCAGCGGGGGGGGCGGCGTTCCATCTCCCTCAGCGCGTGGTCTGTCGCCTCATCCAGCGATAGTGCCTGACCCTCGGCCCAGGCTGCGGCGAAGGCCGTGTCGCCGAGCTGTATCTGCACCGCCTTCCGAGCGCGCTCTAGCAGCCGTGGGTCCAGCGCCGAGCGTCCCAGCGTCGTGAGGACAATGCGCGCTGACCCGTGCGCCGCGTAGCGTTGCTCGGCGGCCCCGAGGAGGCAAGCGGCATGCGCGGCGTCGCCAGGTGCGAGGGCCAGTGCTGCGGCCAGCACGGCCAGGCCACTGGCCTGGCCGGCCAGCCGTGCCGGCGGCGCCCCCCGCAGCCCGCGGAGCAGGGCCAGTCCCTCACGCGCCAGCCGCCCTGCGGCCTCCGGGTCATCGTCCATGAGCGCTGCCATCCCGGACGCGATGAGCGCACCCGCGAGATCCCAGGGCTGACCCAGATCGTGGTAGAGCTCCACGCTCTCCCCGAGCTGTCTGCGCGCCCCTGCGGCATCGCCGCGCATCAGCGCCAGGCGCCCGAGCTCGTAGCACGTCGCTGCTCGGTCCCACAGCCCGCCCTTGGCCTCGGCGTGCTTGAGGCAATCACACAGCGCGGTTTCGGCGCGCTCATACTCGCCGCGGTCGCTGAGTATCGCGCCGAACAGGAGGCGCGGCATGATCTCGGAGGGGGCGCCGAGCTCGAGCCGCGCCACGCGGTCGCTCTCATCCAGCAGCGCCTCCGCCAGCTCATCGTCACGGCGTATGTAGGCCGACCACCCCAGGGCCAGCAGGGCTACGGCGCGCCCCATCGCACTGCTCTGCTGCTCGAACAGCGCCAGCGCCTGCTCCGCGTGCTGGTTGAGCTCGGCGAGGTCGCCTCGTAGCGCGCTCGCCATGCTGAGGCTGAGAAGCGTCCAGGCTACCCGATCGTCAGCGCCGGCCTCCAGAGCGTACCTCAGGCTCTCACGCTGGAGCTTCTCGGCCTCCTCGTAGTCGCCGCGCCCGTTCCGCGCGATCCCGAGATTGTTGAGCGTCTCGCTGCAGCCGCGCGCGTCGCCGAGCTCGCGGAAGAGCTCCACCGCCTGGCGCAGTAGCACCTCGGCCCGCTCGATATCCCCGTAGTCGAACGCGATGCACCCGCCGGCGTTCAGCAGCCGCGCCCGCGCTGGCCGGAGCTCCTCCCCGGCCGGCAGCGCCAGCACGCGCTTGAGCCACCACTGCCCCTCGGCGAGCGGCCGGCTGTTGAGCCAGAAGAGCCGCAGCGCGGCCGCGAGTCGCAGCGCGAGCGCCGTATCGCCCTGCGCCGAGCAGCACCACTCGAGTGCCGCGCGCAGGTTGTCGTAATCATCCTCCAGCGCTGCGAACGATGCGGCGGCATCTGGCCCGTACCCCTCTGGCTCCGCTGCCTCCGCCACTGCCGTGAAGTGCTCGGCGTGCCGGCGACGTGTGCTCTGAAGGGCGCCTGCATCGGCCAGACGCTCGAGCGCGTACGCGCGGATCGTCTCCAGCATGCGGAACCTTGGCTCGGTGGCCGCACCAGCCACCGGCAGCACAAGACTGCTGTCGACGAGGCTCTCCATCGCCGGCATGACAGCGTCGTGTGGGAGTCGGCCGCCCTCAGCTTCGTCGGCGCAGATGACGTCGGCGCAGGCCAGCGTGTAGCTGCCGGCGAAGACTCCGAGCCGCGCGAGCAGGGTCTGGGCCGCCTCCGACAGCAGGCGCTCACTCCAGGCCACCGTCTCCCGCAGCGTTCGCTGCCGTGCCGGGAGGTCGAGCGGCCCGTTTACCAGGAACGATAGCGCGTGGTCGAGGTGCCCGAGCAGTGCCTCGGGGGAGAGGAGCTTCGCCCGCGCCGCCGCCAGCTCGAGCGCCAGCGGGAGCCCGTCGAGCCGGCGGCAGATCGCTGCCACAGTGGCGGCATTCTCCTGGCTGAGCGCGAACGCTGGGTGGGTCGCCTGCACGCGCTCCACGAAGAGCTGCACCGCGGCCGCGACCGCGATTGCCGGGAGATTGTGGTTGTTCAACCCCGGCTCAGGCGCCGGCGGCAGGCTCAGCGGAGATACTGCGTACTCGTGCTCGCCGGAGATGTGGAGCGGCGTGCGGCTCGTCACAAGGATGGTCAGCCCAGGGGCGGCGTGCAGCAGGTCGGCTACCAGTGGAGCTGCGGCCGGCAGGTGCTCGAAGTTGTCGAGCAGCAGCATGAGGTGCCGCGGACGCAGGTGGGCCAGCACGCGCTCCAGCAGTGGTGCGCGGCCGATGCCCGTGATCCCCAGCGCCCGCGCGATCGTCGGTAGTACCTGGTCGGCGGTGGTCAGCGGCGCCAGCTCCACGAAGACGACTGAGGCCCCTCGCGCGCGCAGGTCGTCGACAACTCGGATGGCGAGGCGGCTTTTGCCGACGCCCCCCAGGCCAGTGAGGGTCAAGAGGCGGACGCCCGGCTGGTCCAGCAGCGCGTGCAGCGCCGCGACATCGGGCTCGCGCCCGAGGAGGGGCGTCAGCGGCGCAGGCAGTGGCGCTTCGACGGTAGCGGTGCGCTGCGCAAGGCTAGCGGGGAGTGTGTCTGCAGATATCTCTGCCCGCGCCGACCTGAGGAAGGAGCCGCGCTCCTCGGGAGGCACCGCCAGCTGCTCCGCCAGCAGCGCCGCCAGCTGCTTCGAAGGCCGGCGCTCGTCGAGCTCGATCTTGCGGAGCATCGACGCGCTGCACCCCACCTGGCGCGCCAGCTCGTCCTGGGTCAGGTCCAGCAGGTGGCGGCGGCGGTGCACCCAATCGCCGAATGAGTAGCTCTCGCCCATGATGTCCTCCTCTGCAGTGCAGACGAGGGAGCGCGGGCCGCGCGTATGGACGCAGTGTCACTTCTTGTGGATCTGATTGTAGCAAAGGGAGACACCGCGGACAACCCTCTAAGGTGTGTACTGAACATGGCAGAGAGCACAACAGTTGGACAACGGTGTCGAGGCGCATAGCGGCTTTGCCACCGAGCTTCAGGAGGAGGTATCCGATGCGTACGCAGTATGTGGGGAAGCTCCCGACCACAGGGCACTCGAAGATCGAGCGCGTGCTCCTCAGGCTCGCGCTGATCGTTGCTCTGGCGCTCGCTCTGGCGCTCGTGCTCAGCCGGGACTGGGCGCCCCAGCCGGCTATAGTCCCTGTGCCGGTCGCTGTGAGCCACAGGGTGACGCATGCGACAGGCTGGGTGTACGACGGTGAGGCTTACCGCGCGGTGCCTGTGACGAGCGTGGCGCCGCCGGCGATGCTGTCGATCGCGGCGCAGGCAACAGGCTGGGTGTACGACGGCACGACCTACCGCACGGAGCGCATTCAGGGCGCCGGGCCGATCGAAGCGCTCTCGCCCGCGTCTCGCGTCACCGGCTGGTACTACGACGGCACGGTCTACCGCTCGGTCGGGGTGCCGTAGCGCGCAGGACCTGTGAGAACGGCGGTGCCCTGGCCCACACCGTTGGGCCGGGGCACCGCGCTGTCATTGTGGGGCGGGCGCCGGATGACTGACGGGGGCGCCCGGCGGCGGGAGGCCCGCCCGCGCCTGGCTAGAACGGCACCTCCTCGGTGACCTCGGCAGTCTCGGCTATCGCGTCACCGCCGCCGTCCTGGCGGGCATCCAGGAACAGCACCTCCTCGGCCCGCACCACCGTCTTGTAGCGCCGCTGGCCCGTCTCTTTGTCCTCCCAGGATCGGCTCTGAAGCGTACCGATGACGCGCACGCGGCTGCCTTTGTGCAGGTAGCGGACGCAGCTCGCCGCTACGCGCTCCCAGGCCTCGACGTTGGTCCAGTCGGTCTCGTAGGTGCGCTCGCCGTCATCGCTCCGGCTGCCGATACGCTTGGTGGCGACGCTGAAGCTCACCAGGGCTGTGCCGGACGCCAGCAGCCGCTGCTCTGGCTCGTCGCCCGTCCAGCCGATCAGCTCCACCCGGTTCACCGTCCCCTTGATCTGGCGCATGGTTTTCTCCTGTGCCTAGCTCTCGCGCTGAGACACCTCGTGGGCTGCGCGCAGGTCGTGGGGCGCCTGCCATCTCGCTCGCTCGCTCAGGCTGTCTTTGGTAGCCGCCGGTCACGTCGCCGGCGTCACATATGAAACCGCGCCGTGCGGGGGGTGGTTATGCGACAGAGTCGGAGGTGCTGTGAACCCAAGTCCCCAGTTTCGCCAAGACGTGAGTGGGGAAGCTTTCGGCGCAGTGCCTTGCGGCTCGGGTCAATAGCAGAGGGCACAGAGGTTGACTTTTCAACCCCTGTGCCCTCTGAGCCCTCTGAGACAGAACTTACAGCGCGGACTCGCTCACCGCGCGGCGTGCCGGGGCGGAGCGCTGCTGCCACTCGCGGATCAGCGCTGAGGCCTGCGCGGCGGTGAGCTCGTGGACGTGGACCCCGTAGCGGCGTCGCACCTCGGCCTCGATCGCCAGCTCGTGCTGCTGTGCCAGCTTCTCCAGGGCGTAGATCTGACGGTCGGTGACCGGCCCGGCGTCGCCGCCGCGCTGCGGCTGGGGCGCCTGCTGCCGCTGCTGCGCGCCGTAGCTCTGGCGCTCTTCGGCCAGCTTCTTCAGGCCGTCGATGAAGGTGCTCGCCTGGCCCTTGTTCATCGTCACCAGGTCCACGCTCTGCTCCTGCGCGTATGTGGCGAGCTGGTCGCCCGACCAGGCCAGCGTCTCTTGCAGGGCCGCGATGTAGTTGCGCTGCTTATCGCTCGCCGGGGCCTCCGGGTCGCGTACGGTGATCGGCTGGGGGCCGCCCGCCCCCTCGCGCACGCCGCCTATCTGCGCCTCGACCGCCGCCCGCTGCGCCTGGTAGATCTTCCAGCCCAGCTCCACTGCCTGCGCTACCTCCTCATCCGAGGCATCGATCGGCAGCGTCACGGTCTCTTCGAGCGTGATGAAGTCCTCGCCGAGCCGCACCGCGGCGCGGTACGTCCGCGAGACGGTCCGCTCAGCCGTACGGTCCTCGCTTTTGCGTGAGGTCGCCATGATGGTGTCTCCTTGCCTGCTCCGCGCTCGCCGCGTGGAGCCCGGCACTCTCGTGCTCCCAGAAACGTCTCGTCCCGCCCGTCTATGGCTGCGCTGCTACCTCTCATGAGGTAGCGTATGCGTGTATTATAGCACGTGTGTTCGGCAGATGCAAGACCTGCGCCGCCGGACGTTCGATGGTACAATGAGCGCTCAGGCGTTCTCAAAGCCTTATCTGGCGGTGCTATGTCCAGCGGACAGATCATTGTGCGCGGCGCGCGCGAGCACAACCTGAAGAACATCGACGTCGCCATGCCGCGCGATAAGCTGGTGGTGATCACTGGCCTCTCGGGCTCCGGCAAGTCCACCCTGGCCTTCGACACGATTTTCGCCGAGGGCCAGCGCCGCTACGTCGAGTCGCTCTCGGCCTACGCGCGCCAGTTCCTCGGCCAGCTCGACAAGCCCGACGTCGACTCGATCGAGGGGCTCTCGCCCGCCATCGCGATCGACCAGAAGGGCGTCAGCCGCAACCCGCGCTCCACCGTCGGCACGATCACCGAGATCTACGACTTCCTGCGCCTGCTGTTCGCCCGCGTCGGCCGCCCGCACTGCCCCCACGACGGCCTCCCCCTCGAGCGCCAGTCGGTCCAGCAGATGGTGGACGCGATCCTCACCCTGCCCGACGGTAGCCGCATCCTGCTGCTGGCCCCGCTCGTCCAGGAACGCAAGGGCGAGCACCAGAAGCTGGTGGACGACGCGCGCAAGCAGGGTTTTGTGCGGGTGCGCGTGGACGGCGAGGTGCTCGACCTGGCCGACGAGATCAAGCTCGACAAACATCGCCCCCACACGATCGAGGTGGTGGTGGACCGGCTCGTGGTGCGGCGCCCGCCGGCGGACGAAGGACACAGGACCAAAGACCAAAGTCAGCCGCCTTCGTCCCTGGTTGCTCGTCCTTCGTCGCTGGTCGATCACCCCGACCGCATCCGCGTCACGGACTCGGTCGAGACGGCGCTGCGCGTGGGCGGCGGACAGCTCGCGGTGCAGATCGTCGGTGGCCAGGAGCTGACCTTCTCGCAGCAGTACGCCTGCCCGGTCCACGGCCCGGTCAGCATCGGCTCCCTTGAGCCGCGCGACTTCTCCTTCAACAGCCACACCGGCGCCTGTCCCACCTGCGATGGTCTCGGCCAGGTGCGCGAGCCGGACCCAGACCTGATCATCCCCGACCGCGTCCTGTCGCTGGCCGAGGGCGCGGTGGTGCCGTGGGCCAAAGTCAGCAAGTCGCAGCAGCGCTACTTCGCGGACCTGCTCGCGTCGCTGGCCGACCACATGCATTTCTCCACCGAGACCCCCGTGCGCGAGCTGAGCCCCGATGCCGTCGCGACGATCCTGTACGGCTCGAACGGCGATGTGCTGCCGCTGCGCTACCAGGTGAAGGGCGAGGAGCGCGTGGTGAGCGCGCCGTTCGAGGGGGTGATACCAAGCCTGCGCCGCCGCCTCTCCGAGGCCGCCGACGATGCCGAGCGCGCCCAGCTCGACCAGTTCCTGACGCCGCGCACCTGCCCTGCGTGCGGCGGCGCGCGGCTGCGGCCCGAGGTGCTGGCGGTGACTGTGGGCGAGAGCAGCATCGCGCAGGTGGCCGCGCTGCCGATCGCCGAGGCGCTCGATTGGTCCGGAGCGCTTCTTGATGCCGCAGTGCATAGTGCAAAGCTCAAAGTACAAAAGGAGGTCGATCCGACCGCCGACGCTCCATCTCTCACGTTGCAGTTTGCACTCTCGGGCCGCGAGTCCCAGATCGCCCTGCCGATCGCGAAGGAGGTGCGCGCCCGCCTCAGCTTTCTGGTGGATGTCGGCCTCGGCTACCTGACGCTCGACCGACCGGCCCTGACGCTCTCCGGCGGCGAGGCGCAGCGCATCCGGCTCGCCACCCAGATCGGCTCCGGCCTCTCCGGCGCGCTGTATGTGCTCGACGAGCCGAGCATCGGGCTGCACCAGCGAGATACCGAGCGCCTGCTCATTACGCTGCGCCGCCTGCGCGACCTCGGCAACAGCGTGCTGGTGGTGGAGCACGACGAGGATACTATCCGCGCCGCCGACTGGATCGTGGATATTGGTCCCGGTGCGGGCGAGCACGGCGGTGAGCTGATCGCCAGCGGCCCGCTC
The DNA here is from genome assembly GCA_039805565.1 of Chloroflexota bacterium. GTDB lineage: Bacteria > Chloroflexota > Chloroflexia > Chloroflexales > Roseiflexaceae > CALJIC01. The sequence goes on from JBDLTZ010000169.1 coordinate 45,093, forward strand.
GAGGTGGTCGTCGCCGAGCCGCGCTCAGTCACGGGCGCCTTCCTCGGCGGTAGACGGCGCATCCCCGTGCCCCGCGCGCGGCGCGCCGGCAGCGGCAAGCGCCTCCAGGTCAAGGGCGCCCGCGAGCACAACCTCAAGGGCGTGGACGTCAGCATCCCGCTCGGCACGCTCACCGTCGTCTCCGGCGTCTCCGGCTCCGGCAAGTCCACCCTGGTGAACGATACGCTCTACCCGCGCCTGGCGCAGACCTTCCACGGCGCCCGTCAGCGGGCCGGCGCCCACGACGCGCTCTACGGCCTCGAGAACCTGGACAAGGTGATCGACATCGACCAGGCGCCGATCGGCCGCACGCCGCGCTCGAACCTCGCCACCTACACTAAGGTCTTCGACCCGATCCGCACCCTCTTCACACAGGTCCCCGAGGCCCGCGCCCGCGGCTACGACGCCAGCCGCTTCTCGTTCAACGTGCCCGGCGGCCGCTGCGAGCACTGCAACGGCGAGGGCCTGATGCAGATCGAGATGCAGTTCCTGCCCGACCTGTACGTGACCTGCGAGGTCTGCGACGGCGCGCGCTACAACCGCGAGACGCTCGACATCCGCTTCCGCGGCAAGAACATCGCCGAGGTGCTGGAGCTCACCGTGGAGGAGGCGGCGCAGTTCTTCGAGCGCGTCCCGGCCATCCGCGAGAAGCTTCAGACGCTGATCGACGTGGGCGTGGGGTACATCAAGATCGGCCAGCCGGCCACCACGCTCTCCGGCGGCGAGGCCCAGCGCATCAAGCTGGCCGCCGAGCTCTCGCGTCGCGCCACCGGCCGCACCCTCTACATCCTGGACGAGCCGACCACCGGTCTGCACTTCGCCGACATCGAGCGGCTGCTGCAGGTGCTCCAGCGCCTGGTTGACGCCGGAAACACGGTGCTGGTGATCGAGCACAGTCTGGACGTGATCAAGTGCGCCGATTGGGTGATCGATATGGGGCCGGAGGGTGGCGACGGCGGCGGGCGCGTGGTGGCCGTCGGCACGCCTGAGCAGATCGCGCAGGCGCCCGCCTCGCACACAGGGCGGTTCCTGAGGGGTGTGCTCTAGCGGACAGCGGCAGGGCGCTACTCGATCGGCGTCAGCGCCAGCACCTGCACCGTGAGCCGCCGACGCCCGCTGCCGCAGCTCGGCAGATCCCTCTCCTGCGCCAGGCTGCGCCAGAAGTCCAGGCTGGCCCAGTTGTACTGCATCTCCGAGCGTGCTAGCAGCATCGTCGGGAAGCCCAGCCGCTCGTCGTAGAACACCCCGCGCTGGGTGAAGATACGGTGGCACGGGCACGGCTGCGACCCCGGGGTGCAGCGCGAGCTGGGCAGCTGCTCGATCTGATCGCTCAGCTCGAACAGCTGATCGACCGTCAGCGTATCAAGCCAGAGCGAGTCGCAGGTGTTGCGGATGCTCTGGCGCACCCACTTGCCGCGCACCTCGAGGTCTTGGTAGCAGATCTTCCCCAGCGCCTCCACACGCAGCGAGATGCGGTAGCTGGTGAACCCGCGCTGCTCCCATTGCGCCAGCGCCGCATCCCGGGTGGGATTAGGCGGCGCCCACGAGACTGCCGTCAGCATCGCCCACGCCCCGGCTGCAACCGCCACGGTGAGCAGCAGCGTGAGGCGCACCAACACTCCTCGAACGATTCTCACCGCCGCCTCCTCTCAGCCGCAATGCTTGAGGACTGCCGGTGTCTTCGCAGCGGGAAGACACGGAGGGGGGAGCTTCTGCGTAGGGCGAGAGAGACTCCAGTGCCGGCACCGCCCGCCGGGCGCCTCCTAGCGGGCGATCTCGCGCGATATCACCAGCCGCTGGATCTCGCTGGTGCCCTCGTAGATCTCAGTGATCTTCGCGTCGCGGAAGTAGCGCTCCACCGGGTACTCCTTCGAGTAGCCGTTCGAGCCATGCACCTGGATGGCCTTGGTCGCCACCCACATGGCGGTCTCCGAGGCGAACAGCTTCGCCATCGAGGCAGCGGCCACGTAGTCCTGGTGCTGGTCCTTGCGCCAGGCCGCCTCGTACGTCAGCAGCCGCGCCGCCTTAATGCGGGTGGCCATGTCCGCCAGCGTGAAGCCGACCGCCTGGAACTCGATGATCGGCTTCTCGAACTGCTCGCGCACCTTGGCGTACTCCAGCGCCGCCTCGTACGCGCCCTGGGCAATCCCAACCGCCTGTGAGGCGATCCCGATTCGCCCCGCGTTCAGGATGGTCATGGCGATCTTGAAGCCCTGGCCCTCCTCGCCGAGCCGCCGCCACGCCGGCACGCGGAAGTTGTCGTAGGCCATCTGGCAGGAGTGTGCGCTGCGGATGCCAAGCTTGTGCTCGACCTTGACGACGCTGCAGCCGGGCTCGTGGGTGTCCACGAGGAAGGCGCTGATGCCGCGGTGACCCTTGGCTGGGTCCGTCATTGCCATGAGGATGATCACGTCGGCGTGGTCGCCGTTGGTGACCCAGTTCTTGACGCCGTTGATCACGTAGTGGTCGCCGTCGCGCACGGCAGTGGTCTTCTGGGAGGCGGCGTCGCTGCCCGCGCCCGGCTCGGAGAGCGAGAAAGCGCCGAGCATGCGGCCCGAGGCCAGCGGGGTGAGGAGCTCGCGCTTCTGCTCCTCGGTGCCGAACTGCTGCAGGCCGTAGCACACCAGCGAGTTGTTCACTGAGGCGATCACACCGAGCGAGGCGTCCACCCGGCTCAGCTCCTCGATCACGATCGCGTAGGAGATGTAGTCGAGCCCGGCGCCACCGTACTCCTCGGGCACGGCCACGCCCAGGAAGCCCAAGGCACCCATCTTCCGAATCAGGTCGGCGGGCCACTCCATTGCTTCGTCGCGCGCGGCCGCGGTGGGGCGCGCCTCCTTCTCGGCGAAGTCCCGCACCGTCTGGCGCAGCAGCTCGTGGTCTTGCGTCGGCGCGAAGTCCATCACGGCACCTCCTTGTTGCCCTGTGCCTGCACCGAATATGATAGCACAGCGGGCTACAAAAAGCGCCCTCCGCCGCGATGCGGTCAGGGCTAATGCAAAGTCAGCGGCGGAAGAGCCAGCGGTCAACGGCGGCATCGAGTGAGCGCTGGAGAGCGGCCAAGTTCGTGACGCCGGCGCGGGCGGTGAGAGCGCAGACCAGGTTGTT
>JBDLTZ010000170.1:0-10708 GCA_039805565.1 Chloroflexota bacterium
CGCTCGCCGCGACCGTCGAGGCCGCCGGCTTCTCAGGGCTCTACCGCTCGGACCACTTCACCGACCCGGAGCCGCCGAACCAGGACTCGCTCGAGCTGGTGGTGTCGCTCGCCTACCTGGCCGCCGCCACTGAGCGCATCCAGTTCGGCCCATGCGTGGCGCCGGTCTCGTTCCGCGACCCGCTGATGTTCGCGCGGCAGGCGATGCACCTGGACGACCTGAGCGGCGGGCGCATGGTGCTGGGCCTGGGCGCGGGGTGGCAGGAGCGCGAGCACGCCATGTTCGGCTACCCGCTCGGCGACGTGAAGACGCGGCTGGCGCGCTTCGAGGATGCGCTGGCGGCGGTGCACCTGCTGCTGCGCGGCGAGGGGCCTGCGAACTACGAGGGGCAGTTCTACCAGCTGCGCGACGCCGAGCTGCTGCCGCGGCCGCAGCGCCCGGGTGGCCCGCGCATCATGATCGGCGGCAACGGCCCGAAGCGCACCCTGCCGCTGGCCGCGCGCTACGCCGACATCTGGAACGGCGTGTTCCTTGCGCCCGACGACTACCAGGCGCTGTCGGCGCGGCTTGACGACCTGCTGCGGGCCGAGGGGCGCGCCCCGGGGGACGTGCGCCGCACCGCGATGACGGCCCTGTTCTTCGGGCGGGATGTGGCGCAGCTGGCCGAGCGTCTGAGCTGGCGGAGCGAGGAGGAGGGCTTCGTCGGCACGTCGCTCGACGAGACGGTGGCGGCGCTGCGTGAGGGCAACCAGCGCGTCGTCGGCACCACCGACGAGGTGATCCGGCAGCTGCGGGTCTTCGCCGACGCGGGTGTGCAGGAGATGTACCTCCAGTGGTTCCAGCTGGACGATATGGATGGGCTGCGCGAGTTCGCCGAGCTGGTGCTGCCGCACGTGTAGGCGGCCGGCCTCGCTCAGCATGACACTCCCTTTCACTGATCGTGATTCGATGTCATGCTGAGCGAAGCGCACACCAGGAGCGCGATGGTGCGCGATCACTTCCGCTCCGCGCGAAGCGAAGGACCCTGCGCTGGAGAGCGCTGCTCTCGCTGCAAGATGCTTCGCTGCGCCGGCCACCCCCGCAGCCGACAGGCGGAGTTTGCCAACACTATCTTCACAACTTCTGAAGATATTTCTGCTACGATCGTGTCCGGACGCGCTGCACTGGCCGGCGCCACAAGGGGACGGGTAGGGGAGAACATGCGCTCGCTGACGGTCAAACTGACGCTGGCCTTCCTGCTGGTGGGCATGCTGGGCGCGCTCCTCGTGGCGGCGCTGGTCGGCCAGCGCACACGCTCGGAGTTCGACCGCTTCCTCTCCGAGCGTGACCAGACGGCGCTGGTGGAGGTGCTGGGCGACCACTACGCCAGGCGCGGCTCCTGGAACGGCATACGCCTCGTGCTGGCGAGCACGTCGTCGCCGGATATTCCCCGCCGGGGTGTGGTGCTGGTTGACGCGCAGAGGATCGTCGTCATCGGCAGCGGGCCGCTGCAGCCGGGGGAGCGCGTGCTGTCGGAGGCTCTGGTAGGGAGCACGCCGGTGGTGGTGGATGGCCAGGTGGCCGGGTATGTCATGCCGCTGCTTCCCAGGGAGTGGAACCGCACTGGCGCGCAGCCGGCGGACCTTCTGTTTCTCCAGCGGGTCGCGTGGGCGTCAGTGGTGAGCGCGGGGATCGCGGCGCTGGCCGCGCTGGTGCTGGGTGGTCTGCTGGCGCGCGGCCTCACGCGCCCGGTGCGTGAGCTTACGGCGGCCACGCAGGCCATGGCGCGCGGCGAGCTCGACCAGCGCGTGGCGGTGCGCTCGCGCGATGAGATCGGCGGCCTGGCGGAGTCCTTCAACCGGATGAGCGCCGACCTGGCGCGGGCCAGCCAGCTCCGCAAGCAGATGACGGCCGACCTGGCGCATGACCTGCGGACGCCGCTGACCATCCTGCGCGGCTACGCCGAGGGCCTGCAGGACGGGCGGCTCCAGGGGACGGCGGGGGTGTACCAGGTCATGCACGGCGAGGTGCAGCACCTCCAGCGGCTGGTGGAGGACCTGCGGGTGCTGTCACTGGCCGATGCGGGCGAGCTGCCGCTCAGCCGGCGGGCGGTGGATCCGGTGGCGCTGCTCGAGCGCACCGCCCTGGCCTACGTGGTCGAGGCCGAGCAGCGGGGGGTGGCGCTGCGGGTGGAGGCGGCCGCCCAGCTGCCGTCCGTGCATGTGGACACCGACCGGATGACGCAGGTGCTGAACAACCTGGTCTCGAACGCCCTGCGGCACACGCCGGAAGGGGGTACAATCACCCTCAGTGCTGAGGGGCACGTGCTGAGTGCTGAGTCTCAGCAGCGCGCTCCGACGCTCCTTAGCAGGTCTGGCTCTGCGGGGGAGGGCTCCAGTCCGCAGCCACGAGGGCGCCCAGCTTCGCCAGGAGTGTCTCGGAAGCGCAGCACTCAGCACTCAGCACTCAGCGCTCAGCACGCAGTACTCCTGCGGGTGTCCGACACCGGCTGCGGCATCGACCCGGACGCGCTGCCGTTCGTGTTCGAGCGCTTCTACCGCGCGGACGCGTCGCGGCACCGTGAGGAGAGCGCCGGCTCGGGGCTCGGGCTGGCGATCTCGCGGGCGATCGTCGAGGCCCATGGTGGTCAGATCGGGGTCGAGTCGGCCGCCGGCCAGGGTACGACGTTCACCATCACGCTCACGCCTGCGGCACCCGAGGGTGCGCGCGCCTGAGTCGTTGCTTGCCGCGTCACCCCGCTCGCGCCTGCCGTGCTGTGGCGCGCGAGATCGCAATCCCGCAGCTCTTTCCTGCCCGCCCCGTTTCGTCAGGCCCCTCAGGCCTCCCCGCGCCGCGCCGAGGGCCCCTCGGACTTGAAGCGGTAGCCCATGCCGTAGACCGTCTCCACGTAGATCGGGTGCCGGGGGTCGGGCTCGATCTTGGTGCGGAGGTTGCGGATGTGGACGTCGATCGTCCGCTCGTAGCCCTCGTAGGCGTCGCCCGACACGCGGTCGAGCAGGTCGAGGCGCGAGAGCACCTGGCCCGGGGCGGCCATCAGCGCCGCCAGGATCGCGAACTCCGACGGCGTCAGGTCCACCTGGCGATCGACTACGCGCACCGTGCGCCCCGCCCGGTCCAGCACCACGTCGGCCACGCGCAGCACGTCTGGCTCGTGGGCGCTGCGCTGCGTCCGGCGCAGGACGGCCCGCACCCGCGCGATCAGCTCGCGCACGTTGAACGGCTTGGTCACGTAGTCGTCGGCGCCGAGCTCCAGCCCCACGATCTTGTCGCTGTCCTCCACGCGCGCCGTCAGCATGATGATGGGGGCCGCGCCTTCCTTGCCGTACGCGCGCACGAACTCCGTGCCGCCCATCTCGGGCATCATCAGGTCGAGAATGATCAGGTCTGGCTTCTCGGCGCGCGCGACGTACAGCGCCTCACGGCCATGCCCGGCCTCGACCACGCGGAACCCCTCCTGCTCGAGGTAGACGCGGATCATGTCGCGCAGCTTCTTCTCATCGTCGACGACCAGGATGGTCTGTGGCATCGTGTGTCACTCCGGTTCCGTGCCGCCGTGCGGCGGGGCCTCGCCCCATTGTACATGACGGTTGTTCAGGCGACGCCGCAGGGGCGCAGCAGCAACCAGAGCTCTCGTGTCAGAGAGGTGTCTGGAGCTGCTGCACCCCTGTGGGGCGGGCGTTACTTCCTACGACGGGAGCCCTGGTTGCTGCGCCCCTGCTACGTTGTGCTGGAGGGGACGGTGGTGGGGGCCGGGGTGCCCGGGGCCGCCCAGCGGCCGCGGTCGCCGCGCCCGCGCGGGGTGAAGAGCTGCGCGCCCTTCTGCTGAAGGTGCGTGTAGGCGGCGTCGGCCTGGGCCTGCGTGATCGTGCCGGCCGTCACTGCGGCGTCGAGCTGCGCCTTGGCCGCGGCGAGGGCCGCGTCGGTCACGGACTGCTCGGTGACGCCCTTGGCCTGCGCGAGCTGCGCCAGGGTCTGGCCGCCGCGCAGCTGCGTCACGAGGTCGGCGCTGGTGAGGCCGAGCTGCTGCGCTGCCGCGTCGATCATCGCCTGATGGACGCCGGCGAGCGCGCCCTTGCCGGGGCCGCCCATGGCGCCGTGCCCACCGCGCCCACCGCGCCCGCCCCACAGAGCGCCGAGGTCGCCGGCCTGGATGCGGGCCTTGACGGCGTCAGCTTGGGCCTGCGTCAGTGTGCCCTGCTGCACCGCTGCGTCCGCGGTGCTGTTGCCCGCCGTGACGATGGCGCTGTCAAGCGCACTGCGCTGGATGTTCAGCGCGGCCGCCAGCTGGTCGAGGAATGGGCTCCACAGCGTGCCGGCGGCTGGCGTCGTGGCTGGGGTCTGCGCGCTGGCGATCGCGCCGCGCAGGGCAGGGCCGACGACGACGCCGAGCGTGAGCCCGACCACCATCGCCGCCAGGATGGCGATTCTCCGAGATGTCATTGCGTGTGCTCCTTCGTGCTACGGTTCCCGAGGGCCCGCCCGCGGGTCTCTCCGCCGCTGCGGCCGCGCCCCCCTCACACCACACACGATACTCGGATGTTGTTAGGACATTGTTCAGAACTGATGGGGAAGATGTGAGAGTCCCTTACACCCCGCCCGCGACGTCCGCCAGCCGCACCAGTTCACCGCTCTCGGCGGACTGCGCGATAGCCACCATCGCGCGCATCGCGGCCACGCCGTCCTCGGCCGTGGCGCCGAGCTGCGCCGCACCGCGCAGGATCACGTCCGCGAAGCCCTCGACCTGGAGCTTGTAGGTGTAGGCGTCCTCGCCGAGCACGCGGTGGTACTGGCGGTCGGCCGCGGAGAAGCACTCGACGTGGCTGGCCTTGTGGTACCAGGGGAGGTGGGCGCGCCCCTGGACGCTGCCGCCCTCGCCGAAGACCTGGAAGCCCTCCTCGAAGTCGCCGCGCACCGGGACGATCAGGTCGAGGTGGCCGAGCGCGCCGCCGGCGAAGTCCGCCGCCACGTACCAGCAGTGGGCGTCGTGCCGCTGCGAGTAGCGCGCGCGGACGCTGACGATCTCGCCGCCGAGGGCGCGTGCCGTGTCCACCAGATGGCTGCCGTGGGTCAGCATCAGGTAGCGCCGCCGGTCGGCCTTGGGGTTACCGGCGGGACGGCGGGCGCGCTCGCTGGCGCGCATGAGCGGCTGGAGGTTATCGGTCATGGTGTAGCGGTAGGCCGAGTCGTAGTACCAGGCCTTGAGCGCCAGGAGCTCGCCGACCTGCTCCCGGATGAAGCGGCGCGCGAAGGCGATGCCGGGGTCGAAGCGGCGGTTGTGCGCCACCTGGAGCACCAGTCCGCTCGCCCGCACCTCGTCGCGCAGGGCCTCGCACTCCTCCACCGAGACGCCGAGCGGCTTCTCGACGAGCACGTGCTTGCCGGCGGCCAGCGCCATGCGCGCCAGCGGGACGTGGAACTGGTCGGCGGTGGCGAGGATGACCGCCTCGACCTGCGGGTCAGCCAGCATGTCGTCGTAGCTGGTGAATGTGACCTGGGGGTTGTGGGAGGCCGCCACCTGGGCGAGCAGGTCGTCGGCTGCGTCGCAGAGCGCGTAGAGGTCGGCGTTGCGCGCCTTGCGGCAGGCGTCGAGGTGCGCGGCCTGGGCGATGGGCCCGGCGCCGAGCACGCCGACGCGCAGCCGCCGCGGTTCCTTGTGGGTCATCGGTGTCCTCCTGGGCGAGCGAGGTCCACGATGATTATAGGGGCGTTGGATCGCGGCGGTGACGTCGTGCTCGTGGCGTACAATGGAATCGCCGGTCTGGCCGATGTGCGGCCGCACGTCGCGCTTGCACGCGAGCATACATACACAACATCCGGTGTTCACATCGCTTGCACGAAGGGACAGGATCGATGACGAACCTCACCTACGCCGACCTCGTCCGCCGCCTTGTCGACCTGGAGCGCCTGGCCGAGCCGCCGCTCCCCGGCGAGCAGGGCGGCACCTGCACGAGCTACGACCGCCGCTCGCGCTATGACGCCGAGACCGATACCTACGAGGAGTGGGACGCCAACAACGACGGCTCAGGCTTCATCCGTCAGGAGGGGGACTGGATCGTGGCCTTCGAGCGCGAGGGGCCGGGAGTGATCTGGCGCGTCTGGTCGGCGCTGCCGGCCGCCGGCCACATCCAGATCTTCATCGACGGCGCGCCCGAGCCGTCCGTCGATATGCCGTTCCGCGACTTCTTCGAGCGCTTCAACGACGAGATCCCGCCGCTGAACTTCCCCAGCCTGACGCCGACCCTCTCGCGCGGCCGCAACCGCTTCATCCCGATCCCCTACAACCGCTCGTGCACGGTGCGCCTCGCGCCCGGCTGGGGCGCCTACTACCACTTCACCTACAGCAGCTTCGCGAAGGGCACCTCGCTGCCCCTGTTCACCGGCGCGTTTGACCGTGACGCTTCGCTGGCCCTGGCCGCCGCCGACCGCGCCCTGGCCGACCGCGGCTGGCGCACGCCGCGCACCCCCGGCGACGTGCTCGACCGCGTGACGGTCACGGTGCCGCCCGGCGCCACGGTCCCGGTCCACACGTTGCTCGGCAACCGCGCGATCACCGGCCTGCGCGTGTCGCTGGACCTGCCCGAGCCGCCCGAGGACCGCCGCCCGCTGCGCGAGCTGGCGCTGAGCATCAGCTGGGACGGCGAGGAGTGGCCGAGCGTCTGGTCGCCGCTGGGCGACTTCTTCGGCACCGCGCCGGGGGCGAACTACTACCGCGCGCTGCCGCTCGGCGTCACCGACGGCGGCTTCTACTGCCACTGGTTCATGCCGTTCGCCGAGCGCGCCGAGCTGGCGATCACGAACGACGGCGCCGAGCCGCGCACGCTGAGCTTCAGCATCTACCACCGGCCGCTCGAGCGCTCGGCGCGCGAGCTGCTGCGCTTCCACGCCAAGTGGCACCGCGACGCCTTTCTGGAGCGCTCGGCCGCCGAGGGGCGCGCGATCGACTGGCCGCTGCTGCTGGTGCAGGGCCAGGGCCGCTTCTGCGGCATCCACCTGCACGTCTGGAACCGCTGGGCCGAGCCGGCCGCACAGCCCGAGACCTGGTGGTACGGCCGCTGGGACCGCAAGACGATCGACTGGTGGTGGGGCGAGGGGGACGAGAAGTTCTTCGTGGACGGCGAGAAGTTCCCCTCCACCTTCGGCACCGGCTCGGAGGACTACATCGGCTACGCATGGGCCGCCGAGCCGCCCTTCCCGACCTTCGACAGCCCGTACGCGGCCCAGCCGTACATCGAGCTGCACGCCAACGGCCACACCTCGGTGAGCCGCTTCCACATCTGCGACGACGTGCCGTTCCATGAGGCGTTCGAGGGGTATATCGAGCGCTACAAGGGCAACGTGTGGGAGGGCGGCAACGTCTCGCTGTACGCCGCCGTGGCCTACTGGTATCAGCGGCCGGGTAGTCTAGACCCGTACGGCCCGGCGCCCCTGGCGGAGCGCGTAGGCTACCTCGAATGACGGGAGGGCCGAGTGGGCATCGCTCGCGCGGCGCCCAGGCCGCCGCAGCCTACCCGGCCATTGCCCCGGCCATCACCCCGCGCATCAGGAAGCGCCGCGCCAGAATGAAGAACAGCAGCGACGGCAGCATGTAGATCGTCGACATCGCATTCATCATGCCGTAGTCGACGTTGGTGTAGCCGATTATCGCGCGGAACAGCCCGAGCGGGAGCACGAACTTCTCGGGGTCGGACAGCAGGATGAGCGGCAGGAAGAAGGTCCCCCACGCGCTGTTGAAGGCCAGCACCACCGCTGCGCCGACGCCGGGCATCGCCAGCGGGAACGTGACGCGCGCCAGCACCTGCATCCGGCTCGCGCCATCGATGACGGCCGCCTCCTCCAGCGCGCGCGGCACGTCGTCGAAGAAGCCCTTCATCACCCACAGGATGAAGGGGATCTGCCCGGCGGTCATCCCCAGCGTCACCCCGAGCAGGGTGTTCACCAGGTGCAGCTCCTTCATGATGAGGTAGAGCGGCAGGATGGTCGCCGTGGACGGCACCACCTGGATAAGCAGGATTGCGTACATCAGCGGGCGCTTGAGCGGGAAGTCCAGCCGCGAGAGGGTGTAGCCGCCGAGCGCGCACACGACCACTGCCAGCGCCACGGCCCCGCCGGTCGTGATCAGGCTGTTCACCAGCAGGGTCGCCGCGCCGCCGCGCCCGTTGATCGCCTCGTCGAAGTGCTGCAGCGTGAGTGACTGCGGCCAGTACAGGTACAGGCCGGACACATTCTCCGGCTTGGTGCTGACGGCGCTGAGGGCCGGCCATACGAACGGCGCAAGGCAGAACAGCACCAGCAGGATGATGAAGAGGTACGCCCCGGCATCGCCGATCCGGCTGCCGCTGGCGATGCTCCGCGGGCGCAACCGCGCGTGGGGCGGCTCGGCGGCGCGGGGTGATGTGGTCATGGTTAGGTGCTCCCTCTGCGTCGTCGCTAGAAGTCTACCCGCAGCAGCCGGACGTAGATCACGCCAAGGACCAGGCTAATGCCGAGCAGCATCACCGACGCGGCGCTGCCGTAGCCCAGCTCGAAGTACTTGAAGCTCTGGTTGTAGATGAACAGGCCCACCAGCTCGGTGGCGTTCCCCGGGCCGCCGCGGGTGAGCGCGAACACGAGGTCGAACACGCCGAGGCAGCCAAGGGTGTTCAGCAGCAGCCACAGCAGCACCACAAAGCGGATGAGCGGCAGCTTGATCTGCCACAGCATCTGCCACGGCGAGGCGCCGTCCATGTGCGCCGCCTCCTCTACGTCGCGCGGGATGTTCTCCAGCCCTGCCAGGAACAGCAGCGCCGCGAAGCCGGAGTTATTCCAGAAGTTCACCAGCACGATTGCCCACAGCGGGGCGCTCCGCAGCCACGTGACCGGATCGACGCCGAAGAGCCCCAGGAGGCGGTTGAGTGTGCCGTACTCACCGGTTGCCAGCATCGAGGACCACATGAGCGCCTGGATGAGGCCTGGGATAGCCATCGGCAGCACGATCGCCGTGAGAAGCAGTGTCTTCCCTGGCAGGGCGCGCCGGCTCAGGAGCAGCGCCGCGCTCAGCCCAATGGTGAACTGGCCGAGGTTCGTCAGCAGCGTGTAGAGCAGCGTCAGCCGGATCGAGTGGTGGAAGCTGGAGTCGCCCAGCAGGCGCGCGTAGTTCCTGAGGCCCACCACGCCCCACTCCACCGCCTTGACGCCCGTGAGCGCCCGGTCGGTGAAGCTGACGTAGATCGCCCACACCGCCGGCAGGATGGTGAAGGTCAGCAGGATGAGCAGCGCCGGCGTCAGGAACAGAAAGATTGTTGTGCGCTCGAGACGGCTGGTGACCACAGGGTTCTCCTTGCTCTCAGGACATGCGGTCCTGTCGGGGCGCAGCGCCGGTGCGGTGCTGCGCCCCGACGGGCGAGCTACAGCTCCTTCGCGGCGTCCCCGAGGGCGTCCTTCATCGCCTTGGCGAAGTCTGCCATCGCCTGCTCGGGCGTCTTCTGCAGCGTGATGACCTCCTCGGTGGCGCGGGCGATGCCGTCGGAGTACTTGCTCTCGCCGGTGTAGGAGGCGAGGAACTTGCCGGTGCCGAAGAACTCCGTCGCCTCGACCATCTTGCCGTTGACCGCCGTGGTGTAGAACGAGCACTTCTCGGCGATGTCTTTGCGGCCGGACGGGCCGCCGACGTGGATCTTCATCGCCTCGCACTGCACTTCGGCCTGCGCGGTGTGGCGCAGATACTCCCAGGCGCCCTCCGGGTGCGCCGAGTTGGCGCTGATCGACAGACCACCGCCCACGCCCACGAACACGAACGGCTCGCCCTTCTCGGACGGGAACTGCCAGCGTGCGACCTTGTCGAACAGCCCCTCGATCGGGGTTGCCCCCTCCGGGCCCCAGTCGAAGGTCCACTGCCAGTCGCCGCCGGTGCAGAGCGCCAGCTCGCCTGCTGGGAACATCTGGTACTTCGTCGGCTCCCACGGGTTCGGGCCGAGCAGCTCATCGACGGTCAGCCACTTGTTCTTCGCCAGGGTCTCATACACGGTGAGCGCCTTCAGGAGGTTGGGCCCGCTCACCACCCACGTGTTGTCGGCGGTGTCGTAGATCGTCCCCTCGAAGCCCATCAGCACCTGGCGGAAGCCCTCCTGCCAGGTCCCGCCGCCCCACGGGGTTGCCGCGGGGAGGCAGACGGCAGCGATGCCTGCCTTGGTGGCGATGTTGTCGCAGGCGCCGTAGAAGTCGTCCCAGGTCTTGGGCTGGTCGGTCGAGATGCCGGCCGCGTCAAGCACGTCCTTGCGGTAGAAGAACGAGAAGGTGGAGGCGCCGCCGGGCATGGAGTAGTAGGTGTTGTTGATCTTGGCGGCGTCGAGGATCACCGGGTAGATCGAGTCGCGCTCGTCCCACGTCGAGATGTAGGGCGCCAGGTCGACGATCGCGCGGCTCGCGGCCAGATCCGCCACCCAGCTCGACTGGAGGTCCACCAGGTCGGGGAGGGTCTGGGCGGCGGCGTCGACGGTGAGCTTGGTGAAGAAGTCTGTGTCGGTCGCCGGTCCGAGGATGGGCTTTACCCGCCACGGCTTGCCCTCCTGTTCCATCTTGGCGTTGAAGGTGCTCACGTACACGGCGACGACCTTCTGGTCCAGCTCGCGGTCGGGCGAGATCAGGGTGAGCTCGATGGGCTGGGCGGGGGCGGCGGTTGGCTGGGCGGCCTCGGCGGGAGCTGCGGTGGGCGCGGCGGGCGCGGCGGGCT
>JBDLTZ010000171.1:0-4077 GCA_039805565.1 Chloroflexota bacterium
CTTAATCAGGGTGTGTGAACAGGGGGAGAAACACCGCAACCAGGCTGAAGACCTGCTCGATCACCGGGCTCCCGTCCGCGCTTGCAACTACTATGGTCCGTGGGCGCTGTTTACCCCTGCCGGCATCGTAGTAGCTCAGCCCCTTGCGCGCAACGGTGAGTTGCGGTGAATGAGCAGATCGTGACGCCTTTCGGGCGCGGCTGTCCGAAACTGAGGTAAAATCTGAACTTTTACAAATCTGTCCGCATATGTGGGCTGCTTGTTGTGGTACTGTAGCGCCAAGATCCCAAAACAGGCTCCTACTGGCAGAGACCCTCGTTTTTCCCGTGCTGATACCTGGCCGCCTGCAGAAACTGGCGAGAATCGAGGCGAGCGCGAGGCGGTGCTGAACATCGGGCAGACTCATGCCCAGCTGAGCCTGTTTGACAGCCCAGGCGAGGATATTCGCAAGGGTTGCACGAGCGATGGAGTGACAGGACTCGCCGGCGGTTGAAAGGGGTATCTTGTGGATTTCATCGACCGGATTCGTGAGTTATCAGCCCGCGTCCCCAAGCAACTCGACCTGATTCAGACTGAAGAAGCCACGAAGAACGCCCTGATCATGCCGTTCATCGCGGCACTCGGCTACGACGTCTTCAACCCCGCAGAAGTCACCCCGGAGCTCAACGCGGACGTGGGCATCAAGAAGGGCGAGAAGGTCGACTACGCGATCCTCCGCGACGGCAAGCCCGTCATCCTCTTCGAGTGCAAGCACCACGCGGCTGAGTTGAGCAAAGTACACGCCTCGCAGCTGTACCGCTACTTCAGCGTCACCGAGGCCCGCTTCGGCGTGCTCACCAACGGCATCCAGTACTGGTTCTACACCGACCTAGAGGCGCCCAACAAGATGGACGCCAAGCCGTTCTTCGAGTTCAGCCTGCTCGATGTCCGCGAGTCGGCTGTCGAGGAGCTGAAGAAGTTCACCAAGTCGGCGTTCGACCTGAACAACATCCTCACCACGGCAAGTGAGCTCAAGTACACCCGCGAGATCCGGCGCATCATAGCCGAGCAGCTGCAGGAGCCTTCCGAGGAGTTCGTGAAGTTCTTCGCCGCACAGATCTACACTGGGAAGCTCACCCAGGCCGTACGCGGCCAGTTTGCCCAGCTGATCCGCCAGGCGCTCCGCGCCTTCATCAACGACCAGATCAACGAGCGCCTCAAGACCGCGCTCTCGACGGAGGCGCCGCCTACCCCCGCCGCCGAGGCGCTGGCCGCACCAAGCGAGGCTGTGGCCGTGTTCGTTGAGACCCCCGCGGTGGTCACGACCGATAATGAGCGCGAGGGCTACTACATCGTCAAGGCCATCCTGCGCGACCTCGTGGACGCACGGCGCATCGCGATGCGCGACGTGCAGAGCTACTGCGGCATCCTGCTGGACGACAACAACCGCAAGCCGATCTGCCGACTGCACTTCAACGGCGCTCAGAAGTACATCGGGTTCCTCGACGGGTCGAAGGAAGAGCGGATAGCGATCGAGTCCATCGACGACATCTACCGCCACGCGGAGCGCCTTCGGGCCACCATCGCGCGGTATGAGACCAAGCCCGCTGGTGCAAAGGCCTAAATGCAGTCCTCTACTCACCGCCTGATGTCATGCAATGTGGATATTCCGGCTACTGCAGATCGCGGTCGAGTTGGTCAGCATCGACGATCAGTCCCTGGCGCTGCTCCATTAGCTGCCGTGCCGCCTCAGTCACACCGCGCCGCGCGAAACAGGCATAGTGGTCCATCCCGCACCAGCATCAGGCAGTTCCTGGACCACCTGCGGCACTTTGACCTCTATCAGATCCCGCACGACCTGCCGATCGACACGATCCGTCCCCCACCTGCACTCACCGATCAAGATCGCCCGCTGCCGCCAGCTCACCGCCACCACTTCCGCTTGTACCTGCCGGCTCCAGTGACTCCCGACAATCTCGCGTGCGAACGGCAGCTTTCCAGCCTGTCCCTGCTCCAGCACCCATTGGCGTGATAGGTCCTCAAACGCCGTTTGTCCAATGAAGGCGCGCACGTCCTGCTGGATCTGTGTCCAGATCTGGTCTGCGCTCAACCCCGGCTGCTCGAAGGCCAGCGCCAGGAAGCGGAAATAGAAGCAGAAGTACGGATCACGGATGTGGTAGCGCCCTCTGCGCGATTTCAGTCGCTCAGCGTTCGGCACTGTGGCCGGTAGCTGACGCTCGATCATACGAAGATCCTGGAGCCGCAGGAGATACGATGAGAGATGTGCCTGGCCGATCAACGCCGCGTTGCTGATCTCGTCGAGCGTGTGAGCGCCGGCGCCGATGGCCTTGAAGATCGCCAGATGCGGCTGGGGCTCGCGGCCATCCGGCAAGGGGCCGGCCGAGTGGTTCACCGGCACGGTCCGGATCGACCCACTCTTCGCAGCGAACACACCCGCGCGGGCAGCCGGCAACGCGGTCAAGTTCGAGCCCGGCGCGCGCACGGCCTGGCACACGCACCCGCTGGGCAAGGTCCTGATCGTCACGTCGGGCTGCGGCCGCGTCCAGCGCGAAGGCGGCCCGGTCGAGGAGATCTACCCGGGCGACGTGGTCTGGTTCGACCCCGGCGAGAAGCACTGGAATGGCGCGTCGCCTAACACCGCCATGACGCACATCGCGATACAGGAGGCGCTGGACGGCAAGGCCGTCGAGTGGATGGAGCACGTCAGTGATGAGCAGTACCGCTAGTCGCCCGTTCAACGAGTACCGTCTGCCCGCCAGCAAGGAAGCGCGCCACGCCCTGCCGCCGCGTCCCGCGCCCGATGGGGTGCACCGAGGAGCGCGGCAGTAGGCGGGGTGTCTGGATTGGCTGCCGCCGCAGCTCAGACCGCGCGAACTTCGGCGAGCCGCCTGGCAGAGTACTCGTCGTCCCAGCAGACGGCGGCCTCCCACGCCGCCGATGCTTGCGCGGCGACGTCGTGCGCCTCCTCGTCAAGGCCGGCAGCGTTGTAGGGCAGCGCCAGGTCGAGGTCGGGGACGTCGACGTGCGCCTCGTCCCAGTCGATCAGCGCGACCCGATCTGCGGTCATGCGGATGTTGCGCGGGTTGGGGTCGCCGTGGACGACGCAGGTTGGGCGCCCGACGAGCCGCGCCCACGCGGCCCGGCATCGCGCAACGCCCTCGGGCGGCATCGCGCCGAGGTCTACCTTCGTCCCGGTCTCCGCGTGCAGGAGGTCGGTCGACGAGCGCCAGCCCGGGCGCTGCGGCCACCCTGGCGTCAGCCGGTGCAGCTGGCGGAGCGTGTCGGCCACGCGACGCCAGTCGGCCTCCGTCTCGGGCGGCCCGCCCTCGACGAAGGTCATCACCACCACTCCGTCGGCGAACAGCCGGCCGTCCGTCGTCGGGATCGGCACCGGCACGGTCAGGCCTTCTCGGTCGAGGCGGACGAGGAGCTCGGTCTCCCACGCGAGATCCGCGTCGCTCCTCACACCGCGACGAGCGACGGCGAGCCGCCCGTTGACGCGCACGCTCCACACGTCGTTGGCCACGCCGCCAGCGAGCCGCTCGATGCGAGCGACGTCGTCACCCCACTGCGCGAGTGCTTCCCATTCCACTGGCCACTTCCTCCACTGCACACATCGCCAATCACGCCCGATCAAGGGCGCTTTGCACTACCCCCCAAGGATAGCCGATGAACTGACATCGGTTGAGGCGTGTGCGGGATGCCGCAGCTCGCTGCTCAAAGCGGACTCCACGAGACGTCTGTTCTCACGGCGACACCAGGCTAGCGTGCTCAAGGATGATGTCGACGATGCGTGCAAGGGGCGCCGTGGCGTCGATGGTGATCGCGTTCGTGGGAAGGCCTTCTTTTGTCGCGTGCTCTGACACTCCCGCCCCTAATGAAACGTACGATGTTATTCCGGTAGAGCCTGTGCAGGTGGCTTGGCCGACAGGCAGCTGCTGCTTCAGCCGCCAGCTACCTGGGTATACCGGAGCTACTTCTTAATCTTCATCAGGCGTGCGGAGGAAGCGCGCCCTCCCACATTAATGTAGTTGACGCCTATCGAATACTGCGCCATGCTGCAGCACATCAGCGCTG
>JBDLTZ010000172.1:0-30198 GCA_039805565.1 Chloroflexota bacterium
ATGCCGCCCGCCCCTGCGCGCTACTCGAACACCACCACCTGGTGGCCGCGGACCTCGGGCCCCGTGACCCAGGTCACGTCGCCGACGGTCTCGTGGGGCAGGGCCTCGCCGGTGGTCCCGAGCAGGGCGCGCGCCACGGGTCGGCCGGCCCGGACCCCAACGCGCACGCTGTAGAGCGGCAGGATGTCCTCGACCACCTCGACCCCCTCGCCGCGTCGCTGGGGCGTGGCGTGGATGAGGTGCAGCACCAGCCGCCCGCCCGCCTGCGGCTGGCGCAGCAGCGTCACCTCGGCGGTGGTGGGCAGCCCCGGTGTCTCGACGACCCGCTCGGGCACAAGGCGGTCCAGCAGCGCCCCGATCAGCCGGCGGTACTGCGGCACGGCGTGGGCGCGGTAGGCGCCGAACAGCGGGCTGTGGCAGTAGATCACCCGGCCATGCTGCGTCACTGCGGGGTAGTCGGCCGTCTTGGCGTAGGGCGTGTGCTGGTGCGAGAGGAAGTGCTCCGGCGAGCGGGTGAAGTACGGCTCGCCCACCCACGCCAGCACCTCAGTCCCGGCGTGCGCGCGCACCCGGCTGCCGCGGTCGTAGAGCACCTGGTGGTAGTCGGTGAGCGGCGCGCCGAGCGCCTCGCCGGCCACGAGGAAGTCAGGGCTGTGTGGGGCGTCCCCCTCGTAGGTCACGCCGGTATCCAGCGCGAAGCGGTCTCGGTCGGGCTGGAGGCCGCCGTGGTGCGTGAGGAGCAGCGCGCCGCCCGCATCGACGTAGGCCTGCACCTTCGCGGCAAGATCCGGCGTGAAGGTCAGCGTATCGGGTGCGATAATCACCTTGTAGGGTGAGAGGTCGGCGGCGCTGTCGAGGAACTGGAACGGGCGGTGCAGCTCCAGCAGCATGCGCATCGCGCCCTCGTCTACCTCGCGGCCCACTACGTGGAAGCGCGGGCCGGTCTCTGCCAGCAGCACGCCGACCTCCGGCACGGCCTCAGCGTCGGCCACATACGGCTCGATCGTCTCGATGTGGCTGAAAACCTCGCCGAGACGGCGGTAGGCGGCCTGGTCGAGCGCGCCGCGCGGGTGGAGCTGGTCGCCCACCGAGCAGACGGCGCCGCTGGCGGCCATGCGGGCGCACTCGTAGAGCAGCGCGGCCTGGGGCTTGAGCCCGCCGAAGTCGGCCCAGCTCTTGTGGAAGATGCCGGTCATGCCGAGCAGCGGCAGCCCAAGCGTCTGGAAGTACGAGGCGAAGAGCGGGTAGTGGTTGTAGCCCCACTGGACGGAGGGGAGCGACTCGATCTCGATGTGGCTGTAGTGCGGCAGCTCGGCGCGCGAGGAGAGCTCGGCGTCACGGTCCACCCGCAGCCGGCTGTTGAAGAAGACCGTGCCGCCGGGGGCGTGCTGCGCCACCAGACGATGGGCGCGCTCGAGGAAGCGGCGCTCCTCGGCCAGCGCCCAGGCGCGCACCTGGGCCGTGTTCGTCAGGTCCACGCCGTCGCGGCGCATGCGCTCCGCCCGGATGGCGCCGAAGTTGCCGTCCAGGTCCTGCCGCACGATGTCGAAGAAGATGCCGTCCACCGGCCCGTAGCGCCGCAGCACCTCCTCGGTCTGCGCCAGCACGTAGTCGGCGTAGGGCGTGGCGAGGTCCATCAGGCGCCAGCCCATCGTCTCGCGCGGGCCTCGGCCCTGGAGGCGACCCTGGCTGTCCACCTGGCGCCACTCGGGGTGCTGGTCCGCCATGAGCTCGTCCCAGCCCACGCTGATGTAGATCGGGGCGCGCACCGCGACGCGGTGCAGCGCCTCAACCTGCGCGCCGAGCAGGTCGAACGTCAGGCTCGGGTGCATCGTGCCGATCGCGGTGGGGTGGTAGGAGAAGCCATGGTGGCACTTGGAGAAGACCGTCATGCTGTCGATGCGGGCCTCTTTGACCGTCTCGGCGAACGACTCGGCATCCCAGTCGGCGCCGACGTCGGGGATCTCGGGGGCGGTGTGGAAGTCGAGGTGGACCTGGCGGAATCCGAGGCGTGGGGAGTCCATCGTCATCGTGTTCCCTCTGTGCAAGCGGCTCTGCCCCTACAGCTTACCACGATCTCGTTGCGCGGTTGACGTCCGCCCTCGGCCGTGCGACCATGCCCGCGCCGAGGCCGGCGCTCGCGGTTGCGCCGGCGCCTAGAGAGGGGGAGCCGATGACTGTCACCAGGCTCGAGCTGCGGACGAGGGCCGTCGGGCCCTGGCCGGTCAATACCTTCGCCCTGGTCTGCCCCGCCACCGGCCATAGCGTCCTGATAGACCCCGGCGCGGAGCCCGAGGTGCTGCGCGAGCTGCTCGCCGGCACCGCCCCGCAGGCCATCCTGCTGACCCACACCCACGGTGACCACGTCGGCGCGCTGGCCCAGATGCGCGCCGAGCTGGCGGTGCCCGTCCTGGCGCACCGCGGCCCTCACGCTGGTGGCGCTGTGCTGAACATCGACCGCGCGCTCGACACCGGCTCGACGGTGACGGTGGGCGCCCACGCGCTTGCGGTGTACGCCACGCCCGGTCACACCAACGATATGCTCAGCTTTGTGATCTCCGGTGACCAGCGGGCGATCGTCGGCGACACGATCTTCGAGGGCGGCCCCGGGCGCACCTGGTCGCCGGAGGGCTTCCAGGCCACGCTCCGCACGCTGCGCGATGTGGTGCTGGCCTGGCCGGACGACATGGTCTGCTACCCCGGCCACGGCGCGCCTTTCCGCCTGGGCGACAGGCGCGCGGCAATCGAGGTGTTCCTCGCGCGCGACCACGGCACCTTCTACGGCGACGCCTCGTGGGAGATGGGGGCGTAGCGATGGAGCAGCCGGCCTTCGTCCCCGGCCTTGAGCTGAGCCGCCGCTTCTACCGCGCGGCCGTGCGGCCGATCCTTGACGCGCGCTTCCCTGGGCTGCCGTACGCCGCCGCGCGCATCGGCCACGGCAGCGAGGTGCTCGGCTTCGACACCGAGATGTCCACCGACCACGACTGGGGGCCGGCGCTGGCGATCCTCCTGCGCGACGAGGACGAGGCGCTTGCGCCGCAGATCGACGCTGCGCTGCGGGCGGGGCTCCCCGCGACGTTCGGCGGCTACCCGGTGCTGGTGCCGCGCGGCGCCGACGCCCCCGGCCACGACGCGGGGGCTGACCACCGGGCAACCCCGGCCACGCTGCGGTCTTTCGTGCGAGCGCTGATCGCCCACGACTACGACGCGCCGCTGGACGCGGTGGACTGGCTCACCATCCCCTCGCAGGCGCTGCTCGAGCTCACCGCCGGCGCCGTCCACCACGACGGCGTGGGCGCGCTCACGGCGCTGCGCGCGAAGCTGGCGTGGTACCCGCGCGACGTGTGGCTCTACCTGCTGGCGGCCGGCTGGCAGCGCATCGGGCAGGAGGAGCATCTGATGCCGCGGGCCGGCTTCGTGGGCGACGAGCTGGGCTCTGCGCTGATCGGCGCGCGGCTGGCGCGCGATGTGATGGCGCTCTGCTTCCTGATGGAGCGGCGCTACGCCCCCTACCCCAAGTGGTTCGGTACGGCCTTCGGGCGGCTGCGCTGCGCGGGGGAGCTAGGGCCGCTCCTGTGGGAGTCGCAGCGGTCGGCGGGGTGGCGCGAGCGGGCGGCGGCGCTCGCGTCGGCCTACGAGCGGCTGGCGCAGATGCACAACGCGCTCGGCCTGACGCAACCAGTGCCCGAGCAGGCGACGAGCTTCTTCGGCCGGCCGTTCCCGGTGATTTTCGGCGGCGAGGTGGCGCGGGTGCTGGTGGAGCAGATCGCGGACCCCGAGGTGAGCCGAATCGCGGCGCGGCGCGTGATTGGGAGCATCGACCAGTGGAGCGACAGCACCGACCTGCGCGCTGACCCCGGGCGGCGCGCGGTGCTGCGAGGGCTGTACGAGGGGTGAGGCATGGATCAGCGGCTGGTGCGCGTGAGCAAGTTCCTGAGCCAGGTGCTGCGCCACAACCCGGGCAAGATCGGGCTGACGCTCGACCCGCAGGGCTGGGCGGATGTGGACGCGCTGCTGGAGGGCGCACGACGCGGCGGGGTCGATCTGGACCGTGAGACGATGCTGCGCGTGGTGGCTGAGAACGACAAGCAGCGCTTTGCGCTCAGCGAGGACGGGCGGCGCATCCGGGCGAGCCAGGGGCACTCTGTGACGGTGGACCTGGCGCTGGAGCCGCAGACCCCGCCCGAGGCGCTCTACCACGGCACGGCGACGCGCTTTCTGGGCAGCATCGTGCGCGAGGGGCTGCGGAGGGGGAGCCGGCAGCACGTCCACCTCTCCGCCGACCACGCCACGGCCGTGAGAGTTGGGCGGCGGCACGGTGAGCCTGTGGTGCTACTGGTGCGGGCCGGCGCGATGGCGGCCGATGGGCACCGCTTCTACCGATCGGCGAACGGTGTCTGGCTCGCCGACCACGTCCCGCCGGCGTACCTGGAGCGGAGCCCGAGTGCTGAGTGACGAGTGCTGAGTGCGCCCTCGGCCTACGTCGCCTGCCGCCCCAGCAGGTAGCACCGGATCGTCAGGAGCGCCGTCCACCCCGCGAGCACCGCGGTGAAGGCGAGCGCCCTGCCGACTCCGCCCGTGTCGAGCCAGCGGAACGTCACGAGGTACCCGCCCACCAGCTCCACGGGCCAGAGCAGCGTGATGACGCTCGCCCTCGGCCTACTCCGCCACGCCACGCCTGAAGTAGAAGCGGATCTGCTCCTCCGCGCTGGCCTGCGCGTCGCGGAGGTCGGAGACGCGCAGCTCCTGCCAAAGCTGCGGCGCGACGCGCACGAGCCCGGAGGCGGGTTCGTACTCCAGGAGCTGCTGGATGAGGAAGCGGTCGAGCGGAAACTTCACGATGAGCTGGGCGACCTGCTCGAGGGTGGCGGCGTCGGGCCGGGCCATGATGCCGTCGCGCTCGGCAGGCAGCCCGTCGCGCTGGCGCTGGAGGTAGAACGCGTGGAAGGCGCGGGCGAGGTCCTCCAGGCGCGCCTCGCCGCTTCGGTCCACGAGCGCCAGCAGCGCCTGGAGCAGCACAGGCTTGTAGGACCTGGAGAGGTTGCGGCTGCGGGCGAAGTCGAGGAACGCCTGGCGCCACTCAGCCCCGGAGGCGGGGGCGGGCTCACGCAGCAGCTGGCGCCGGAGGTCGTCCACCCGATCGCGGCGGAAGAAGAAGGTGTCGCGCGCGCCGGCGGACACCTGCCTGTCGGGGATGAGCCGGCCGCGCTCGACCCAGCCGCGCGCCGTGCCGCGGTCCACCCGCAGCGCGTAGCTGAGCGCCGTCAGGGAGATGAGGTCCTCCTCGGGGGCCACGGGCGCGCCCTCGTCCTCCACGATGTACGGCTCGCGGGCCTCGCGCGTGGCCGGTGACCCTGGGCCCGAGCGCGCCTCGAAGCTCAGGAAGTAGGGCTCGTCGAGCCGCGGGTCCGCGCCATCCTCCACGATGCCCAGGCGATGGCGCAGCATCAGCGCCGCCACCTGGTCGCCGTCCACCGTATCGACGCGCAGGAGCGGTGAGGTGGCGGCCTTCTGGCGCGCCTGCGCGGCGTAGCCCGCCGTCGTGATGAAGATGCCGCGGTCGAACGTACCGCCATACGCCCCGATCAGCTGGTCGATATCCGGGCGCCGGACGTTGCGGCGGTAGCGCTTGACCTGCACGCCGGCCCGTATGTGGACCAGCCCCGACTCGGTGAACAGGTCGCCGTGCGCGTCGATCCCGCCGTCGCCGCTGAAGCGCGTCACGGCCACGTTCTGCAGGCCGACGTAGGTCAGCAGGTCGCCGGCGAACAGCTCGAAGGCCCGCGGGGTGAGCGCGAGCAGGCGCTCGCGCAGTCGGCGCCGCGTGTTGGGGTTGGCAGCGGTGTACGACATTGATTCGATGGTACCCCCTGCGGCCGGGAGACACAAGCGCCCCGGCGGTGCGAGCGGAGCCTCAGGTCGGGGCGATCCGTGCGCGGCGGAAGCGCCCGCCGCATCTCGGGGCCACCCCTACTCACTCGGCCGAATGCGCTTCGACGGCACCCACTCGTTCCACTCAGGGCCGTAGTCATTGTACTGGATGTGGTGGGCCCCGCCCTGGACGGCAAGAACCCTGGCGGTGTACCACTCGCCGCGCCAGTGGACCTCGACGGCCGCGCCGGGCTTGTAGACCATCGGCTGCGGCTCGCGCACGTTCTTCTCCGCGACCCACTCGTCGTCGCTCTCCTCGTAGCCGTAGTAGTGGACCTTGAGCTGGTCGCCGCGCGCGTCAACGATCTGGGCGGGGTACCACTCCCCGCCCGAGTTGACCTCAACGCGCCCGCCGACGCGCGGGTCGGGCCGGGGGCGGGCGGCGGCGATGACCATCTCCGGGTTGAAGCCGCCGGCGGTGGCGAAGGTGGTAAGCTGCTCCTCGGCGAAGACCATGCTGTCGGCGATCTGTGCCGCTAGCTCGCGCAGTGTGATCGCGCTGTCGCCGTCCCCGTCGACGAACGCCTGCCCGCGGAGGCCGGCCAGGAGCCCCTCGGTGAAGGTCCAGTTGCCGGTGGAGGTCTCGTTGGCGAGCGAGGAGGCCAGGCAGGCGTAGGCGACGCGCCGGGCGTGGCGGGAGGTCGCGTCGGCGAGGCTGCCGGAGCAGCAGCAGTCGGCGATCAGCAGGGCGCGCGACCCGGCGAAGCAGCGCTCGACGGTGGCGGGGATAGTGTCGACAACCCAGCCCTGGTTGGCGTCGCCGTCGGCATCGTAGCTCGCGAAGTAGGCCGTGCCGTCGTCGGCCCGGTCGCCGTGGCCGCAGTAGTACAGCACCAGCAGGTCGTCCGGGCCGGACCCGGCGAGGTGCTCCTCGAGAGTCTGCTGGATGCGGCGCGTGGAGGCCTGGCGATCCTGCAGGTAGGCGATCTGGGAGCTTGGGACGCCCAGCCCGCGGAAGAGCTCGACGAGGGCGGCGTCGCGGCGGTTTTCCTTTGGGAAGGGCGCCCAGAGGTCGTCGTGCTTCCACTCCAGGGTCCCGACCACGAAGATCCAGGTGCGCTCGGGGATCCAGCCGAGCTGAGGGCGATGTGGCATAGGAGTGTGCTCCATTGTGTACGAAGATGTCTATACCCTGAGAGTACTGGCGTCATGTATCAGGCAGGCAATGTGTTGTGCACGCCGACAGTGAGATGGTAAGGGTTTCGCCGGAGAACGGCAACTCGGTTGGCACGTCTAGAGTAACATTGTTCTGAGGCACACATGTGTGTAGGGCGGCCATTGAGCCGAAGCCGATATCGAGATGAAGTTGTATCTATAACGTCGACTGCGGGGCGGCGGGGTATGTTGCCAGGCTCGGTGGGGATGTCCCCGAGGCTGTTCTCGCAAAAAGCAAAGACGCGACCCTCAGCGGATCGCGTCCTGATGGTGGTGCCCCCGGGCTGACTCGAACAGCCGACCTGTGGTTTAGGAAACCATCGCTCTATCCACTGAGCTACGGGGGCGCGCGCTCCAGATTATAGCGCATCGGTGCGTCCGAGGCAACGCCCTAGCGCTCCAGCGTCTGGCACTCGGGGCAGTAGTGCGTCCCGCGCTGGCCTACCACCGTCCGTACGATCGTCGCCCCGCAGCGCCCGCACGGCTTCCCGGCGCGGTCGTAGGCGTTGAAGTGCTGCTGGTTGCTGCCCGCCGCCCCGTAGGCGTTGCGGTAGTCGCGCAGCGTGCTCCCGCCGTTGTCCAGCCCGTCGCGCAGCGCTGCCTGGATGGCGGCGTGCAGCCGTGCCAGCTCCTCGGCGCCGAGCGTGTCCGCTGGCCGCAGCGGGTGGATCCCTGCACGCCATAGCGCCTCGTCGGCGTAGATGTTGCCGATCCCTGCCACCACCGCCTGGTCCAGCAGCAGCGGCTTGATTGCCCGCCGCCGGCCTCCTAGCCGCCGCGCTAGCTCCTCCGGCGTGAAGTCCTCCTCCAGCGGCTCAGCCCCGTGCGCCGCCCCCAGCTCGGCCACCCCGGCCGCATCCAGCAGCCGCGCCCGCCCGAACTTGCGCGTGTCGTGGAAGAAAACCTGCCGGCCGTCCTCCAGCCGCAGCGCAAGGTGCGTGTGGCGGTCCGGCTCGGCCTCCGGCCCGTAGACCGCGATGTAGCCGCTCATCCGCAGGTGCAGCGCCAGCGTCCAGCCGCCGTCCAGCTCCACCAGGATCCACTTCGCCCGCCGCGACGCCCCGCGCACCGCTCGGCCCGCGAGCAGCGCCGCGAACTCCTCCGGGCCGTGCGTCTCCACCATCCGCGGCCAGTCCAGCCGCGTCACCGCCGCGATCTGGGCGCCGGCGATCTGGGCCGCCAGCGTGTCGGCGGCGTGCTGTACCTCAGGAAGCTCTGGCATACTCTACACTACAGCGAGGATCCGCTTATCGTAGGGGCACGGAGATGACCCACTGTGCCATTATAGCCGCTCCGCGCCCCGCTCGGGCTATACTACCCGCGTGTCCGCCACGACAAAGGAGTCCGCCATGCACATCCACGGCTACGCGAGCAACCTCTACGGCTGGTTCGAGCGCGCCAAGCTCGACGGGCGCCCCGTGTCCCTCACAGATATCGTGCGAGACTGCCGCGAGGCCGGCCTCGACGCCGTCGAGATCAACGCTGGCCCCGAGATGGCCCAGGGGTGCGCCGAGGCCCGCGCCGCCGGCCTGCGCGTCTCCGGCTCCTACCTCGGCCTGCCGCTCCACGGTCCCTGGGAGTCCCTCGACGCCGAGCGCGCCATCCTGCCCCACGCGCGCACGCTCGCCGCGGCCGGCGGCACGGACTTCCTCGTCAACGCCGACCCCAAGGGGGGGTGGGCCGCACGACTCGACAAGACCGAGGACGAGCTCAGGCGCCAGGGCGAGAACCTCACCCGCCTAGCTGACCTCGTCGCTGCCGAGGGGGTGCGCCTCTGCTTCCACAACCACTGTGCCGCCTACGCTCAGTCGGAGGGGGACCTGCGCTCGGCGGTGGAGTACGGCGGGCCCCAGGTGCTCCTCTGCGTCGACACTGGCTGGGCCCACACGTCCGGCTGCGACGCGCTCGCCTGGGTGCGCGCCTACCCCGAGCGCGTCGGCGCTCTCCACCTCCGCAACCAGCGCGGCCCCGTCCCTACCGAGGACCTGCTCGAGGGTGAGGTAGATATCGCGGGGCTCGTGGCGCTGCTCACGGAGATAGGCTACGCCGGCTGGCTGGCGATGGAGCTTTGGCACCGCGCAGACACCGGCGCCACCCGCAGCATGGTGGAGGATACCCGGAGGTCGATCGCCTACCTGAAGGAGCTCGTGGCATCCTAGGTCACCACGTGCGGCCGGGGCGCGCTCGACGCGGCGCCGCATCGCTCGCGCCCCTGATGCTCAAGGCTCACGCCTCAGGACTCACGACTCGCGGCTCAGCGCTCGACGCGCGCCAGCCGCTGCCGCAGCAGGTGGTCCGCCAGCACCAGCGCCAGCATCGCCTCGGCGATCGGCACCAGCCGCGGCAGCACCGTCGGGTCGTGGCGGCCGTGGATCTCGATCGTCTGCTCGTTCCCGTCGCGGTCCACCGTCTGCTGCGCCTGCGCGATGCTCGCCGGCGGCTTGGCTGCGATCCGCAGCGTGATCTCCTCGCCGGTCGAGATACCGCCCAGGATGCCACCGTGGTGGTTGCTGGCCGTGCCGATACTGCCGTCCGCGCGCCGTACGAACGGGTCGTTGTGCTCGGACGCGCGCATCTGGGCCACGCCGAACCCCTCGCCGAACTCCAGCCCCTTGATCGCCGGGATGCTGAACATAGCCTTGGCGATGTCGGCCTGGAGCTTATCGAACACTGGCTCACCCAGGCCCGCGGGAACGCCACGCGCCCGCACCTCCACCACGCCGCCCAGCGAGTCCAGGCTGCGCCGCGCCTCGTCTACCCGCGCCACCATCAGCTCCGCCACCCGCGCGTCGGGGCAGCGCATGATGTTGCGCTCGATCTCGGCCTCGTCCACCACGTCAGCCTTCAGGTCGGCCAGCTGCGAGGTCCAGGCGATCACGCTGATCCCATAGTGCGCCAGGAGGAGCTTCGCCACCGCGCCACCCGCCACCCGCCCGATCGTCTCGCGCGCGCTGCTCCGCCCCCCGCCTCGGTGGTCGCGGAAGCCGTACTTCATGTCCCAGGTGTAGTCGGCGTGACCCGGTCGGTACATGTCCTTGATGTTCGCGTAGTGGCCGGACTTGGCGTCGGTGTTGCGCACCTGCATGCTGATCGGCGTTCCGGTGGTGCGGCCCTCGAACACGCCTGAGACGATCTCGACCCGGTCGGCCTCCTGTCGCGCAGATGTCACCCGGCTCTGCCCGACGCGCCGCCGGTCCAGCTCCTTCTGCACCGCCGCCTCGTCCAGCTCGATGCCCGCGGGGCACCCATCCACCGTGCAGCCTACCGCCACCCCGTGCGACTCGCCCCACGTCGTCAGCCTGAAGACCTGCCCGAATGTGTTGCCTGCCATATTTTTAGTGTGATCCTAGCGGATGTTCAAGGTAGAGAGTTTCTTTGGGGGCGGAGGCCCCAAGCCCCCGCGCGTGCTCCTCGCGGAAGGTGCGGGCGAGAGTGCGTTTTCGGGCGCGGAGCCCTCAAGCAGCGCGCTGCTCGGCGGGGCGGCGTCTGCTTCGAGCGTCACCCTCTCGGTGCGCTCTGTGGCTCACCGCGACGCCGCCGCCTGCTGCGCTCGCTCCTCCACCACCGCCAGGTCCTCGGCCAGCTGCGTGTGCCCAGGCGCTAGACCGAGCGCGCGCCCCAGCATCTCGCGCGCCGGCTCGACCTGGCCGAGCTGCGCGTAGGCCAGCCCCAGCGCCCGCAGGTAGTTGATGTCGCGCGGGGCGCCGGCCACCGCCCGCTCCCACTCGCGCGTCGCCGCGTACCACATGCCGCGGTTCTTGTATCCCACGCCGTTGTTGTAGTGCGTCGTCGGGTCGGCCGGCTCAAGCACAGGCTTCAGCCGCTCCACCGGCCCGAAGAAGTCGCGGTAGGCCATGCCCCCGAGCACTGCGGCGACCAGCAGGACCCCTGCGAGCGCCGCCAGCAGACCGCCCAGTGCTGTCCCCAGCGCCGCCACCGCCACTGGTGGGATCCCTGCGCTCGCGAGGTTCGCGGCAGGCGCCTCGCGAATGAGTGCGGCGGCGGTCAGCACCAGGGCGACGGGCACGAGAATCACTGCCGCAGAGTACGCCGCCATGGCCCGCCGCCGCAGCGCGCCCCCTAGGGCGACGGCCGCACCGCTCAGCACCAGCAGTACCACGGCCACTGTCACGAGGCCGAGCGGCAGCGGCGCGTCTGGCCGCTCCTGCGCTCCGCCGAACCGTGCTGTCTGGTAGGCCAGCAGCGCCGCCCCGAGGTAGGTCACACCCCCGAGGGCCAGCAGGGCCCCCGCACCGGACCATGCCGTTGCCAGCGCGCCTAGCCAGCGTGAGGGCTGCTCGGGCGGCGGGAGCTGTACCATCAGGCTGTGCCGGCACTGCGTGCAGCGTTCCTGCCGTTCGGACGTCGGCGCCCCACAGTAGGGGCAGGGGAGGGCCGCGACGCTTGAGACGTGAGCCGTGAGCCTCGCGTCGTGGGCGGAGGCGCCGCCGCTCGTCGCTGGCACGGCTGAGGCGCTCATCAGACTTTGGTCGTCTGCTGTCAGCCGTCGGCTGTCGGTCGTCTGCTGTCGGCCGTCGGTCGTCGGGCCTTGGTCCTTGGTCCGCGCCCGTATCCACTCCAGGCCTTGGCGCGCGCGCGTGTTACCGGGGTTGAGCTCGAGCACGTTCTCCAGGCAAGTCTGCACCTCAGCGGGCTCGTCCACCACGCCGGAGAGCCACAGCCATGCCTGCTCGTTGCGCTCGTCGCGCTCCACCACCCGCATCAGCAGCGCGCGAGCCTCGGAGCGCCGCCCGGCGCGCGCCGCGGCGATGCCCCGCATCAGCTCGTCGTCCGTGTCGAGCTGCCTTAGGAACCCTTGCGCTCCCACACCACGTCCCCCTCGATCATCGTTAGCTCCGCCCGGACGCTGTGTAGCTCGGACGGGCTCAGCTTGAACGGGTCCGCCGACAGCACCGCCAGGTCAGCCAGCTTCCCGGGTGTGAGCGTGCCCTGCTCGTGCGCTGCCCCCGCGGCGAAGGCCGCGCCCTCGGTGAAGCCGCGGATGGCCTCCTCGACAGTCAGACACTGCTCGGGGCGCCAGCCGCCCGGGGGCGTGCCGCCCGGCCGCTGGCGCGTCACAGCGGCGTGGATTCCCGGCCACGGGTCGAGCGGCTCCACCGGTGCGTCGCTGCCGAGCGCCAGCACCGCCCCGGCCTCCTTCAGCGAGCGCCAGGCGTAGGACGTCTCACAGCGCGCGCCCCACAGCCGGTCGGCCGTCTCCATGTCCGAGGTGCAGTGGATCGGCTGCATCGAGGCCACCACGCCCAGCTCGGCGAAGCGCGGGATGTCGCGCGGGTGCAGCACCTGGCAGTGCTCGATGCGGTTCGGCAGCGGCGGGCGGCCGTGCCCCTCCATCTGCGCCAGCTCCACCGCGTCCAGCACCTTGCGGTTGGCGCCGTCGCCGATCGCGTGCACGCAGATCGCCAGGCCGCCAGCGTTCGCCCGACGCACCGCGTTGTTCAGCTCCTCCACTGTCATCACCGGAAGGCCGAAGTGGCGCCGGCCCTCGTAGTGCTCCAGCATGTCGGCCGTCTCGGAGCCGAGCGTGCCGTCGGCGAACATCTTGATGCCGCCCACGCGCAGCCAGCGGTCGCCCAGGCCGCTCCGCACCCCGAGCGCCAGCGTCTCGTCCAGCGCGTCCACGCCGATGTACACCAGGCAGCGCAGCTTCAGCCCGCCGCGCTCGCGTAGCCGCTGGAGGTTCGCCAGCACCATCGCGCCGTCGCCCGGGGTCATCGTGGCGGGGATGTGCACGCCGACCATGCCGTAGGAGTGGGCCTCCTCCACCGCGTCGCGCAGCGCGGACATGCGCTCCTCCTCGGTCGCCTCGGGGATGTGGCGCCGAATGAGGTCGATCGCGGTCTCCTGGAGGATACCGGTGGCCACGCCCTTCTCGCGCTTGATCGCGCCGCCCGCCGGGTCGGGGGTGTCGTCGCCGATACCGGCGAGCCGCAGCGTCGCGCTGTTCACCCAGGCGGAGTGGCCGTCCTTGCGCGAGAGTAGTACCGGCCGGTCGGGCACGATGGTGTCAAGGTCGGCGGCCGTGGGCCAGCGCCCGCCCCAGCGGGTGTGGTCCCAGCCGCGCCCCTGCAGCCAGACGCCCTCGGGCAGGCGCTTGGCGGCCGCCGCGATCCGCCGCAGCGCCTCGTCGAAGTCGTCCACGCCGTCGAGCTGCACGGTGCGGCGCGCCAGGGCGTGCGAGACCAGGTGGACGTGTGCATCGGTCAGGGCGGGGATCACCGCGCGGCCCTGGAGGTTGATCGCCTCCGCACGCGAGCCGACGAGGCCAGTGACCTTTCCTTCGCTACCCGCCGCGAGCACGCGGCCGTCGCGAATAGCGAGCGCTTGCACCCGCGGCTGCGCCGGGTCTAGCGTGTAGATCGGGCCATTGTAGAGTACGGTGGTCGGCATTGTGTTTGTTCCTTCGCAGGCGGGGCTCTCTGCCATGGTACGGGCCGGTTGTGAAGTTGTCAATGTCGGTTCATTCATAGCCCCGGCGCGGCGGCTACGGTGGCATCCCCACCCGCACCGTCGCCCTGGCCTCCACCGGTACGCCATCCACGGTCGTGACGCGCAGGCGCAGTGTGTACTCGCCGGATGGCAGCGCGACGTCCCAAGCGCCGAGTATGCCGTCGGGCACCTCGCCGCCCTGCGCGATCAGCCGCCACTCCACGGGCTGGCCACCGGCCCCGTACTCCAGCGTGTAGCTCCCGCGCGCCGTGCCGCGCACCAGCACCTGCGTGCTTGTGATCATCGTGCCGGCCGTCGGCAGGGTGATCTGTGCCACCGTACCCGACGGCACGCCGCTCGGCTGGATGCCCACGGGGGCCGGGGCGGGCGTCGGCTGCGGGCAGTACTCGGTGGGCGGCAGGGGCGCCCCTGCGGCGCGCGCGTACTCGGCGAACTCCGGCGGGTAGACCGTGAAGGTTACTTCACGCACCTGCTCCGGTGGGGTGTATGATGCCGCCAGGCAGCTCCCGTCGCCCCCCACCCGCACTGTCGCCAGCGTCACGTCGCTCGCCGCCGGCTCGGTCCCGGCGATGAAGCGCTCGGGGAGCGGGTTGGGGCACTCCTGCGAGGCCGCCGCGCCCGTCAGTCCGCAGATGGTCGCCTCGCTGATGCTGGGCGGCCGCTCGAAGGGGCGCGCGGGCCGGCCGGCGTGGTAGGCCAGCATGATCGCGCGCCAGATCGTGCCGGCCCCGTTCGAGCCCGCCACCTCCTGCATCGGCGTGTTGTCGCTGTTGCCCACCCACACGCCCACCGTGACGTCCGGCGTAAACCCCACCGCCCACGAGTCGCGCCACTCATTGCTGGTGCCCGTCTTCACCGCGGCGGGGCGCCCGTCGGGCAGCTCCATCACGTTGCCCGGCCCGAACATAAACTCGCGCGCCTTGTTATCGCTCAGGATGTCGGTCAGCAGGTAGGCAATCTGCTCGCCGCGCTCCCCCAGCACCTGCCGCCCCGGGTCGTCGCCGGCCTGCTCCAGCACCTCGCCGCGCGCGTTCGTCACCCGCAGCACCGCCACGGGGTCGCGCATGCGCCCGCCGTTGCGGATGGTGTTGTAGACGTTCGCCAGGTCCAGCAGCCGGACCTCGCCCGCGCCCAGTGCCAGCGGAAGTCCGTAGCGCGTCGGGTCGTCCAGCGTGGTGATGCCCATGCGGTGCGCCAGCTCCACGAAGGCGTCCACCCCTACGAACTCGATCGCCCGCACGGCTGGGATGTTGAGCGAGTTCGCCAGCGCCATCCGCAGCCGCTGCGGTCCGTGGAACTGGCCGTCGTAGTTCCTCGGTGCGTACACCTGCCCGCCGCCCGCAGGGTACTCCACCGGCGTGTCCCAGATGATCGTGGCCGGGGTCCAGCCGCGCTGCAGGGCCGCGGCGTACACCACCGGCTTGAGCGCCGAGCCGGGCTGGCGCGCGGCGAGCGTCACGTTCACCTGGCCGTCGATGCTCGGGTCGGCGTAGTCCACGCTGCCCACCATCGCCAGGATCTCGCCGCCGGGGCTCAGCATCACCGCGCCGGCATTGGTGGCGTTGCGCTCGCGCAGCGGGCCGTACCCCTCCTCGGGCGCGCCCTCGCGCACCCGCCGCCGCACGATCTCCTCGGCCACCGCCTGCCAGTGCAGGTCGATCGAGGTCACGATCGTCAGCCCGCCCTGGTACAGCACCTCCGGACCGTAGCGCTCCTCGAGCAGCTGCCGCACGTAGAAGGTGAAGTGCGGCGCCATCACGCTCGCCGTCTGCGGCGCGAACGTCAGCTCGGCCCGCTCGGCCTCGGCCGCCTGCCCCGGCGCGAGGTAGCCGTCCTGCACCATCTGGCCCAGCGTCACGCGCTGCCGCTCTTTGGCTCCCTCCGGGTTTGTCAGCGGGTTCAGCAGCGTGGGTGACTGCGGCAGACCGGCGATCAGCGTGGCCTCGGGCAGCGTCAGCTCCCAGACGTGCTTGCCGAAGTAGGCCTGCGCGGCCGCCTCGACGCCGTAGGCCTGGTTGCCGTAGTACACCTCGTTGAGGTACAGCGCCAGGATCTGGTCCTTGCTGTACTCGCGCGAGACGCGGAAGGCCAGGATCGCCTCGCGCAGCTTGCGCTCGAAGGTCAGGCTGGTGCGCTCCTCGGGCGGCAGCAGCACGTTGCGCACGAGCTGCTGCGTGATCGTCGAGGCGCCGCTCACCACCTCGCCGGCCTCGTAGTTCTGCAGCAGCGCGCGCAGGATGCCGCGGATGTCCACCCCGGGGTTGCGGTAGAAGTCGGAGTCCTCCACCGCAACAGTGGCGTCCTTCAGGCTCTGTGGGATGCGGTCGAACGGCACTACCGTGCGCCGGCCGCCGCGCGGGTCCACCAGCTCGAACAGCAGTGTCGTTCCGTCCCGCGCGTAGATGTGCGAGGTCTCGGCCGGGCGGTAGCGCCCGATCGCCTGCGGGTCGGGGAGGTCGCGGCCGTAGTAGCGGTACACGCCGAAGGCGCCTGCGGCGGCCAGCGCGGCGAAGAGCACGGTGAGCTTGGCGAAGGCCAGGGCCAGCCGCCAGAGGAAGCGCGCTGGCGTGATGCGCGGCCGCGCCCGCGGGGCGGCCCTCGGCTGTGTCAGACGCGACATAAGGGCGCAGTCACTCGGCTGTCAGCCCGGCGACGGAGCCTGTCAGCGTGGGGTGGGAACAAATCGGCGCCGGACGGACGTTCTACAAATGCAGGCAGCAGTATAGCATCTCCTCGCCGGATCTGCTGCCTGGGCGACCGGCCCGCCCGGCGTGCAGCGGTTCTCATCGGTACATCCGAAGGCACGAAAGGGGCACAGAGATGATTACGATTGCGGTGATTGTTGTGACGACGGCCTTCGGCTATGGGGTGACGTGGCTGCTGTGGCGCGAGCCGCTCACCACGGCCGACCTGGCGTTCGGTGCGCTCGCGGGGTTTGCGGGCCTGAGCCTGGCCCAGGTCGGCGCGGGCGGCCGCCCCGAGGTGGGGTTCGTGCTGGCGCTGGCGCTCTCGCTCGGCCTCCAGGCGCTTCGCCGCCGCTCCCCCCTCGATCGCGTCGAGTAGGGTGGTATGCTCACTGGAGGGGCGAAGCCCCTCCAGTCCTCCCCTCGTTCCTCAGCCCTCGAAGCCCAGCACTACCCGTCCAGCCAGGCCACCCACTCGCGCTCCAGTGCGTCCAGCCCCTTGCCGTACACCGCCGCGTAGTCTGCCGAGCCGGGGTCGCCCGCGCCGGTCACATACACCTGGTCCAGCTTCTCGCGGCCGTAGGTCTGCACTAGGAACTCGACGAAGCTGGCCCACTGGTAGTAGAGCGTGTTCATGGCGCCGATGCCGAGGCCGCTGTAGTGCGTGGCGAGCGGGTAGAATGACCCGGCGGCGCGCTGCTCACGCACGTAGCTGCGGAAGTCGGGGTGTCCGCCGAGCCAGTAGCTCCCCGCGCCCCAGGTCGCCATTCCCTCCGAGAGGATCAGGTCGGCGCCCAGGTGCCGCTCGCCGTAGCGGTCCTGCTGGAGCTGGTGGACGAACTCGTGCGCCATGATCGCCACCGCCCGCCCGCGCGCGATGCTGGGGCAGCTGTGCACCTGCACCTGCCGGATGTCCGTGTAGGCCACGCCGCTCAGCCCGCACCCCGCGTCGTAGAGCAGCGCCGCGGTCACTGGCCCGCTCAGCGAGCCGCCGAAGCGCGCGCTCACATAGGCCAGCGCCTGCTCCAGGTCGGCTGTCAGCTCCGCGCGCTCCGCCGCGTATAGCCCGTCGCCCGCCCGCACCGTCAGCAGTCCCACAGGCAGCGGCTGGGCCTCGCCGGTGATCGGCTGGGCATCGCCCGCGATCGGCGCCGGGGCGTCGCCGGGCCGCCAGCGGGAGACCGTGGCGTCCTGCTGGCTCGGGCGCAGCACGAAGAACGCCGCGCCGAGGAGCGCGGCGAGCAGCAGCAGCTGCGTCGGCGAGGGAAACGAACGGGTGTTCATGCGTGGTGAAGTATACCATATCCGCCGATGCCCTACCCCGCCCGCGTAATGATATCTCCACTCGGCGGCACCTCCCCTTTTCCCTCCGCTGCCTCCCTACGGCCTACCATGGGCCGGTATAAAGGAGGTGTCGCATGGTGCAAGTGCTTGTCATAACCACCGGCACGGATGAGAGCAGCTCAGACATCACGTTTCTCGGCCGGCAGGTCCGGCTCCGCCGCGCGGGCTGCGGCGGCGACGCGGCAAAGGCCCGCGAGCTGATCGCCGCCCACGACGGCCGCGTCGCCGCGATCGGCCTCGAGGGTATGCCCGCCCGCCTCGAGCTCGGTGGCGCCCGCGTCCCCCACGCGCTCGGCGCCACGCTCCCCGCCGCCGCGAGGCAGACCCCGGTGGTCGATGGCAGCGGCGTTCGCGCCGGCCTGGAGCGCTGGGGCGTCATCCTGGCTGACCGCGCCCAGCCCGGGATCTTCAGCCAGAAGCGCGTCCTCATGGTCCCCGGTGTCAACCACGACGGTCTGTCGCAGGCGCTCGGGCGCCGCGCCGCTGAGCTGCGCTACGCTGACCTGTTCATCTTCTTTGGCCTCCCCGACGCCCCCGGCATCGGTGCGCGCCGGACTCTCGGCGCGCTTGCCCACCCCGAGCTCGAGCAGCTCGCAAAAGCCCCCTTCGGCGTGATCGCCCCGCCGGCCGGAGGCTCCGCGCACCCCCGCGCCCAGCGTGCCTTCGAGCGGGCCGACGTGCTGGCCGGCGACATCGGCGCCATCCGCCGCTTTGCCCCGCCCGACCTGCGCCGCAAGACCGTGGTCGTCGAGCACGCCGACGAGGCCGACCTCGAGGACCTGCGCGCGCGCGGCGCCGCGATCGCCGTCACCCTCATGCCCTCGGTCGCCGATGAGGGCGGCGTCGGCCGCTGGTCCGCCGCCACCGTTGAGGCGCTGCTGGCCGCTCTGCGCCCTGACCCGGCGCAGCCGCTGGACGAGGACACCTACCTCAACCTCATGGCCGACATGCGCTGGGCGCCGCACGTGCGCTACCTCCAGCCCGACGAGGCCGGTGTCAACAAGTTCGCCTTTGTCATCCACCCGCTCGACATCAGCTTCATCCACGCCTACCCGCCCTTCGCATGGACTAGACACCTGCCCGACGAGCTCGTCGAGGCAGCGGCCGCCTACACCCCGCCGATGTACGTCGGCAAGATCACCGGCGGCCAGTCGCCCGCCACCGGCCAGCGCATCGAGGGCTACCTGATCTCGCTCGGCGCCACCCCGCGCCAGATGATGCAGCGCGGCGAGCGCTTCACCTACGCCCAGCTCAACCAGTGCGCCCGCATGGCCGAGCGCATGGGCGCCCGCATCATGGGCCTCGGCGCCTTCACCAGCGTGGTGGGGGACGCCGGCATCACCGTTGCCCACGAGGCCGACATCGCCATCACCAGCGGTAACAGCCTCACTGTGGCCGCCACGCTCGAGGCCGCCAAGCAGGCGGTGATCAAGATGGGCGTCACCGACCTGACCCGCGGCAGGGCGATGGTGATCGGCGGCACCGGCTCGATCGGCTCGGTCTGCGCCCGCCTACTCGCCCAGGCGATCGGGAACGTCGTGCTGGTCTCGATCGAGCCCGAGAAGCTGATCGACCTCAAGCGCACGATCGAGGCCGAGACTCCCGGCGCTCAGGTGTCGATCGCTACCACGGCCGGCGACCTCGTGGCCGACTGTGACCTGATCGTCACAGCCACCTCGGCCTTCGGCCAGCGCATCGTGGACATCACCAAGTGCAAGCCCGGCGCGGTGATCTGCGATGTGGCCCGCCCGCCGGACATCGGCCCCGCCGAGGGCGCCCTGCGGCCCGACGTGCTGGTGATTGAGAGCGGCGAGGTGCTGATTCCCGGCGACGTCGAGATCGGCTACAACATCGGCCTGCCGCCCAAGACGGTCTACGCCTGCCTGGCCGAGACGTCGCTGCTGGCGATGGAGGGGCGATTCGAGGACTACACGCTCGGGCGCAATATCACGCTCGAGCGCGTGAAGGAGATCTACCGCCTCTTCAAGAAGCACGGCTATCAGCTCGCCGGCCTGCGCTCCTTCGGCCGCTACATCACCGATGAGGATGTGGCCCGGCGGCGCGTCCTCGCCGAGCGGCTGCGCGCCGACCCGCAGCTCCTGGCGCGCACCAAGGCCGAGGCCGCCGAGAAGCTCAGGGCTATCCCGGCGTCATCCAAGGGCGTGCGCTCGCGCCGCAGCCGCGCCCGCGCCCTGAGCTGGTCGCTCGGCCTCACCAGTGCGGGCGTGCTCGCCGGGGTCATCGCTAAGCGCGTCAGGCGGTAGACAGACGAAGGGTGACGGACGATCGACGAGCGCGATGAAGATCTGTCGGGTGCGTGGAAGGAGTCCCTGGCGCTGGGCCGAGTCCACCGCGCGCACCCGACAGGTCTGGCGATCGATGACGATCGTCGCCTGGCCTGTCGGGTGCGCGTCCCCCAGACCTCACACTTTCACTGGCACCGGGATCGGCCGGTGCTGCACCGAGTCCCGCCCCAGCAGCCAGAGCGCGCCCAGCCCCAGCAGCACCGCCGCCAGCGTGAAGAGCCCGCCTACGCCGGGGATCGCCGTCAGCAGCACCAGCAGCGACAGCCCGAGGGCCAGCGGCGCGTACGGCCGCTCGGTCCACGCCGGCCTCAGCCGCAGGAGGATCAGGCGCCCCAGCTCGAAGCTCACCGCGATCTGCGCCACGTAGGCGATCGCGATGATCGTCAGCACGGCCAGCGCCAGCAGCGCCAGCGTCCCGATCGCGATCACCAGCCCCATCAGCCCGGTCAGCTTGACCGTGCCCAGCAGCACCGCCAGGATCACCGTCGCCAGCGGCACCAGCAGGAAGGCCAGCGCGATCGCGAAGATGCTGATGAAGCCCCAGCCCAGGCTCGCCAGCGGCTGCGACTCCAGCTCACCTGTGACCTCGCGCGTCAGCCGCGGCGCCAGCCAGAGCAGCAGCAAGCCCACCAGCAGCAGCGCTGCGTAGCGCCGCGCCAGATCCAGCACCCACGCCCACGTACCACGCTCCACAGGCGTCGGCGCTGCCGCCGCTCCGCTCGGCTGCTCGCTGAACGTCACCCGCCCGGCCACGGCGCCCGGCGGCAGGCTCGCGCTCTCGCGGCTGGTGTAGCTCAGGCTGCCCGCGACGCGCGCGCTCTGTGCCACTGTCAGCCCCGAGGACACCTGCGGCGCGGCCGGCGCCCCGTCGAGCTTCACCTGCGCCGGCCAGGCCACCCTGCCGCCGCCACCGACGTACGCCTCCACATCGCGGCCCACGCTCCCGCGTAGATCCAGGCCCTCGCCCGCGAACAGCAGCTCCTCGCCCACTGCGCCCGCCATCAGCCCCTGGCCGCCGCCGAACATCAGCGCGCCGCCCACGGCGCTGCCCGGCCGCAGCTCGAGGCTCATGCCGCCTGCCTGGAGGTCGTCGCCGATCTGTGCGCCCGACGCGAGACGCAGGACGCCGCCGGCCACCCGCACGTCATCTGCCACCCTCCCGCTGATGAGCACCGCAGCGCCAGCCGCGATCAGGTCGCCCTCGATCGTGCCGTTCACCTCCACCGTCTGGGCTGCCGCCAGCACATCACCCCTCACCGTGCCGTCGATCACCACGCGGTCGCCTGTGATCACCAGGTCGTCTGCGATCACCTCGCCCGTCGCCACTATCGCGGTTTCGCCTGTCCGCCGCTCCGCCGCCCGCGCGCCGAGGGGCGCCGTCACGAGCAGCAGGAGCGCCAGCGCCGCCAGCAGCGCTGTGGGCCACATCGTCGTCCTCGGCCTCATTGCAGCCTCCTTCGCTGAGCACGGCCGAACATGTGACGCAGTGCGGTATCGTCGCCCCGATCCTACACCCGCCCTGGCGCGGGCACAGGGAAGATATGCGTGCGCCGGGTGGAGGTCGCGCCACCGCAGAGGCATGCGGGCGTGGTCGGGCGCCGAGCTTGGGTCGGGGAGGCGGCCCACCGATCGCACGGCGAGGCGGATCGGAGTGCCCGGGGGTGCAGACGCCGAGAAGAGCAGCGCTCCTTTGTAAATCCGATAGGATTGCCGTATACTGCCCGCCGACACGAGACGGAGGCTCTCAATGCGTATCTACAAGGCCAAGGCGCCGATGCGAATAGGGTTCTTCGGCGGGGGCACCGACGTCAGCCCCTACGCCGAGGAGCACGGCGGAAAGGTCCTCAACTGCACCATCGATAAGTACGTCCGCTGCATGCTCCGGCCCAACGGCGAGTCCGGGGTCACCATCCGCTCCCTCGACCTCGAGTCGGTCAGCCGCAACCTCACCGGCCGCTGGGAGGGGCGTCTCAGCCTGCCCCAGGCCGTGCTCGACGCCACCCCCGAGGCGCGCGGCGTCGAGGTCACCATGTTCTCCGACGTCCCGCCCGGCAGCGGCCTCGGCTCCTCCTCGGCGCTGGTCGTCAGCATGCTCAAGCTCATCCACACCGCCTACGGCCTCAGCATGGACCCCCACCGGCTCGCCGAGCTTGCCTACCGCATTGAGCGTGTCGACCTCGGCATCCCCGGCGGCCGCCAGGACCAGTACGCCGCGGCCTTCGGCGGCATGAGCGTCTACCACTTCGGCAGGGGCGGCGTGATCGTCGAGCCGGTGCTCTCCGACCCCACCGCGCTCCTCGAGCTCGAGAGCTGCCTGCTGATCGGCTACATCGGCGACCGCAAGCTCCTCACCCACCACCTCGTCGAGGACCAGGTGCGCCGCCTGAAGGAGGGCGACACGCTGCGCTACCACGATGAGACCAAGGCCTTCGTGGACGAGTCGGTCAAGCTCCTGCGCGCGCTCAAGATCGCCGAGTTCGGCCGCCTCCTGCACGACGCCTGGGAGGTCAAGAAGGCTTTCTCGCCCTACATCGCC
Source organism: Chloroflexota bacterium (assembly GCA_039805565.1). GTDB lineage: Bacteria > Chloroflexota > Chloroflexia > Chloroflexales > Roseiflexaceae > CALJIC01. Next base: position 22,428 of record JBDLTZ010000172.1, read on the forward strand.
CCCCCGGCGGTGGACGAGATCTACGCCAAGGCTCGGCGCCACGGCGCCTGGGGCGGCAAGATCACCGGCGCGGGCGGCGGGGGCTTCATGGTCTTCGCCTGTCCCTTCGACCGTCGCCTCGAGCTCGAGCGCATCCTCACCGAGTCCGGCGTCCACGTCCGCCCGTTCTCCTTCACCACCCAGGGCGTCCACGCCTGGAGCGTCGAGACGGGCGACTGAGTGCGGGGAAGACCTGGAGGGGCACAAGCCCCTCCATCGCCGACGTTTCGTACTCTTCTGGGCAGAGCCCCAGGCCGAGCAGACTCAGTCTGCGCAAGGAGAAGCTATGCCGCCAGTCGAGCGGTTCGTCTCAGCCGGCGGCCTCCGCCTCCACGTGCGCGACTGGGGCGGGCCCGCGAGCCGTCCCCCTGTCCTGCTCGTCCACGGCCTGGCTTCAAACGCCCGCATCTGGGACCTCGTGGCGTCGCGCCTCGCCGGCTCGCTCCGCGTGGCCGCGCACGACCAGCGCGGCCACGGGCGCTCGGATAAGCCCGACGCGGGCTACGACTTCGCCTCCGTCACCGCCGATCTGGCCGCGGTGTGCGGCGCGCTCGGTTTCGAGCGGCCGCTGGTGGTGGGGCACTCCTGGGGGGCCGCGGTGGCGCTCCAGCTCGCCGCGGACTGCACCGTGCCGCTCTCGGGCGTCGCCCTCGTTGATGGCGGCACGTTCGACTTCGCCGCCATGATGTCGCCCGCGGACGCCCGCCGCCGCCTCACGCCGCCGCGCCTCTCCGGCACGCCGCTCGCCGAGTTCGTCCACGGCATGCGCACGCGCTGGCTCAGGGAGCTGTGGAGTCCTGAGGTGGAGGAGATCGTGCTGGCGAACTTCGAGGTGGACGAGGCGGCCCACATCCACCCGCGCCTCAGCTTCGACAACCACATGCAGGTGGTGGACGCCATGGTCGCGCAGCGGCCAGGGGAGCTCTTCCCGCGCGTTGCCTGCCCCGCGCTCATCATCCCGGCCGCGCCCCCCGTCATGGACGACGAGGCCGCGCGCTGGATGCAGATCAAGCGCGCCTCCGTGGCCGCAGCCGAGCAGGCCATACCCTACGCCCGCGTCGCCTGGGCCGAGCAGAGCGTCCACGATATCCCGCTGCACCGCCCGGAGCTGCTCGCCTCACTTCTGGCCGACTTCGCCCACTCGATCACGCGCCCTGTCGAACGCTGAGTCGTGCGTGGTGAGTCGTGAGTCGCGTGGCAGCGCGGTGCGCAAGGATCACGACTCACGACTCAAGCCACGCGCGTGGCGGCGCTCACGCCTCAAGACTCACGACTCACGACTCACGTGGTGGCTTCGGCGGCTTATCGGGCGCGTTGTAGCGGTTCATCGCTGTCGTGAACCCCTCGCGCATGATCACGTCTACCGCGTCCGCGATCCGCTCGTACAGGTCCGGCAGCTGCGCGTCCTCATCCTTCGTCCAGCGCCCCAGCACGTAGTTCGCCAGGTCCCAGCCCTCGGGTTTCTGGCCGATGCCCACGCGCAGGCGGGGGAACGCCTGTGAGCCGAGCTGCCCCACGATCGAGCGCATTCCGTTGTGCGTGCCGGCGCTCCCGCGCTCCCGCAGCCGCAGCACCCCGAACGGCAGGTCGGTGTCGTCGTAGATCACCAGCAGCTCGCGCGCCGGGTCGGCTTTATACCACTGGAGCAGCCCCGTCACCGCCTGGCCGCTCAGGTTCATATAGGTCTGCGGCCGTGCCAGCGCCACACGCTGCCCGCCGATCTGCCCCTCAGCGATCCGCGCGTTCGCCCGCTTCCCGCTGAAATCCATCCCGTGCCGCCGCGCCACCTGGTTTACCGCGCCCCAGCCCACATTGTGGCGCGTCCGCGCGTACTCCTCGCCCGGGTTCCCCAGGCCCACGATCACCCACACGGCAATGCTCTCCCGCTATCTGTCCGGCCCAGATTGTATCCGTCCTGCCCGACGCCCGCAACTCCGCTGGCGCGAATGTCCGCCGTGCCGGCTCGCCCGCCTGTCTGAGTCGTCCGGTGCCGTACCGGTCAGAGCGCCGGCCGTGTCCCAATGAGAGAGGCCGGGGCACCCCTCAGGATACCCCGGCCTCTCACCACCTCGCTCCGTACTGAGCACTCACCGCTCAGTACTCAGCACTCGCGCTACAGCCGCTCCTTTGCCCGGTGCAGGCGCCACGTCCGCAGCCCCATCGTCATGCCGAGCATGGCGATGCCGATCAGCGGCGGCACCCCGGTGCTCGTGTTCGGCAGCGGCGCTGTCACCACTGTGCCGCGCCCGGGCACAGCCGTGGCGGCTGCCGTTGGCATGGCTGCGGTCGGGCCGGCGGCGGTGGGTGCTGCTGTAGCCGTGGGCTCCGCCGTCGGTGCGGCGGTCGCCGTCGCGTCCGGCGCCGGGTAGGCCGCCGCCGGCAGCGCCTCCTTCGTCGAGGCCGCCGCGTCCGCCGTCGGCATCGACCCCACCGCCGCCGCGATCGCCGTCTGGTCCTGCGTCGGCGTCAGCTGCGCGGTCCCGGTCATCGCCGCCGTCGTCGTCGGGTTTGCAGGGCCCTGCGCCGCGGTGGCTGGGCCCACCACCAGCACGGTCACGATGTTCGAGTAGGCCGGGATGCTCAGCCCGCCGAACGACAGCTCGGCCTGCGCCACCACGCGCGCGCCCACCGACACGTCGCTCTTCACCCGCGTCCGCACCAGGATCTCCACGCCCTGCCCGGCGGCCAGCGTCGGCACCGAGAGCGTGATCCGGTTGCCCGAGCGCTGCGGGTCGCCGCGGTCGGACGAGGTGCTGAGGATCTCGAGGTTCGCCGGCAGCGCGCTGCTCACAGCCACGCCCTGCAGGTCGCTGCTCAGGGTGTTACGCACCGCGATGACGTAGCCTACCTCCTGGCCGGGGAACGCGCTGCCCCAGTCGCTCGCCATGCGGAAGAACAGCCCCTCGGCCGTCGTCGCGGTCGAGGTTGCCGTCGCTGCAGGGGTGCTGGTCGCGCGGGTCCCGCCCGTCCCGCCCGTCCCGCCCGTCCCGCCTGTCCCACCGGTCGCCGGACGTGGAGTGGGCGGCAGTGGCGCCTCGGGGCGCGGGGTGGGTGGCAGCAGCACCGCCGGGGGTGGGGCCGCAGCGGCGTCCTCGCTCGACCCGCCGTTGTCGCTGTCGTCGCTGTTGTCGTCATCGTCGCCGCCGCTGCCCGTGGGCGGGTTGGAAGTCCCTCCGCCCGTCGTTGCGCTCGGCGTGATCAGCGGTCCGGTGGTCGGCGTGTTCGTCCGCGTCGTGCCGCCTGGGGCCGTGGTAGCCACCGGCGGGTTCACCGTGCCGCCGATGACCTCGAGGAACACCTCGTCCGACGAGGCGGTGAAGGCGCGCGCGTCCTCGGCCAGCGCCTGATTCGAAAGCCTCGCGCCGGGGGCGGCGGTGTCGCGCACGCGCACGCTGATCGTGATCGTCGCGGGCGCTCCTGACTGGGCAGTCACGTTGCAGATCACCGTGCTGCCGCTCACCTGGCAGTCGCCGGTGCTCGCCGTCGCGCCGAGGACCTCCAGCGAGGGGTGGATGCTGTCCTGCACTTCGATCTGCGTCGGACCGCCGTTGTTGCTCAGCACCGAGATCGAGAAGCTCACCGTCTGCCCGCGCTGCACTGAGGGGTCGGACACCGTCTTCACCAGCGTCAGCGGCGGCTCGTCAAGGCGCGGCGTGCTGCTGGGCGTCGGCGTGAACGCGGGGTCCACCGTGGGCGAGGGAGTGCGCGTCGGCGTGGCGGTCGGCACGCTCGGGTCGTTCGTGGCCGCTGGCGGCAAGGTCGTCTCGACTGGAGCGGTCGTCGGCTGGCCGGGGGCGGTTGTGGCCATCGCTGGTGGGGTGTTCGTCGGCAGCGGGATGTCGGTCACGACGGGTGTGATCGTCTCCGTCGGCCCCGGCGTGTTCGTCACGCGCGGTGCTGCCGGTTCTGCAAGGGGGAGAGTCGGGTCTGCGAGCGCGGCGGGGGCCTCCTGCGTCGGGGTTCCCTGGGACTCTGCGGTGGGGGCAGCCACGTTCTCCTGGGCGACGTCCCCCTCGGGGGTGGGCGCGTCCTGGCTCACGCGCGGTGCGGCGGGCGCCGTCAGCGGGTTCAGCCAGCGGTACGCCTCAGCGTACAGCGGGAACACGATCAGGAGCAGGCTGACGACGATCAGTGTGATCTCGTATGCGGTCCAGCGGGCAGGGCCGCGCCCACGCCTCGGCGGCTGAGGGTCCCTGTGAAAGAGCCGTTGCATGTGTTCCTCCGATCGCGCGCGGCTACCACCCTTGCGCCCGGCTACCACCCTCTGTGCGCCATCGCTCCGCCGTGGGAAACCCCCGGCGGCGCACCCCTACGTCGCCGGCTGGCTGTCGGCCAGATCGGCAACCACCACGAGCCGCTGGGTGTCCCAGTTCGTGCAGGTGATCAGCGTCAGGGTCGGTGTTGGTGTCGGGTCCAGCACCTCGACCTGTGTCGGCCACACCGCCCGCGTCTCGCGCACGATGTAGCGGTAGCGCTTCCCGCCCGCGTCCACGAAAACTTCGTGCCCTGGGGCCAGCGCGCCGAGGTCGCGGAACACCGCGCCCCGCAGCCCCGCGTGTCCCGCCAGAGCGGTATTCCCTACTTCGCCCGGCAGCGCAGTGCCCGTCAGGTAGCCAGCGGCGTACTCCGCCACCTCCCACGTACCGTCCACCACGAATACCTCGCGCACGCCGGTGTCCAGCCCGATCGCCGGGATCCGCAGCCGCGTCGGCTCGGGGCTGACCTTCTGGGTCACGCGTGGAGCAGGCTGCGCGACGGGGGGCGTGTCGGGCACGCTCGCGGCCTGTACGCTACCGGCCGCGCCCGCTCCCTGGCCGATGCCTGGCGCTGAGGGGAGCGGCCCCTGGCCGGGGAGCGGTCCCTCGCCCACGTACGGCAGTGGCGCGGAGTCGGCCAGCGATGCGGCAGCGCCGGTCCCGCGCCGCTCGGTGGCGGGGAGGGCGGGCGTCGGGTTGCCCTCCGAGGGGAGCAGCGCCGGGGCGGCCGTCGCGGCGGTCTCGGTGCTGCCCTTTGTCCCCTGAGCCGCTGTGCTCCCCACTGCCTGCGCCTGCGGCACGCTCCGCTCGTGGACCCAGTCCCGCACTGGCCCGTCCACGAACCAGAACCCGAACACAACGAAGGCTGCCACCGCGAGTAGGCGCTCGGTGACGCCGAGCGTGCGGTCGACCCAGTTCTTCAGAAGAAAGCGGCGCAGCGCGTGCCGCCGGTGCTCATCGCGCGAGCGCAGGGCCACGGGCGCGTGCCAGCTGTCCACCTTAGAGGGCGGGCTCTCGATCAGGTGCTGCAGAAGCTCCAGGGCTTCCTGGTCGTGTGTTGGCTGCTGTGGGTGGACCGACATTGCTCAGGACGGAGCGCGGTGAGACGCTCCGGGTGTAGGCCTTGCCGTAGCGCCGACGCACGACGCCAGCCGGCCGAGCTGGCTGGTAACTGAGGCGATTATACATTACGCATGGCATCCGACGCAATAGGAATAACGTCCCTAATGGGATTTTCACTACTAGGGTGCTGGTGGAATGTAAAGCGATCTGTAAGAGCGCTTAGCGCACATCGACCCCCACGGCGTCGGTTGTGGTGCGGAGGCCATCGCGCCAGAGGAGCTGCGCCAGCCCGCGCTTGATATCACGCGCCGCGCCAGGGCCGGCGTAGACCATGCCGGTGTACAGCTGCACCAGCCGGGCGCCGCTGCGGATCATCGCGTATGCGTCGGCCGCGCTCGCCACGCCCCCCACGCCAATGATCGGGACCTGGCCGTTCGTGAGGCGGTAGATGTGCGCCACGGTCGCCCGCGCCCGAGCGCCAAGGGGCCTGCCGCTCAGGCCACCCATCTCGCGCGCCGCCCGCCCGCGCACTCCCTCGCGCGAGAGCGTGGTGTTGACGGCCACGAAGCCCGCGCAGCCCGTGGCCATTCCGGCCCCCACCACCTCCTCCAGCGCCGCGTCGGTCTCATCGGGCGAAACCTTCAGTAGCACCGGCAGCGGCCGTGCCAGCCGCGCGTTCTCGGTGGCCACCGCGCCCAGCAACTCCTCCAGCGCCGCCCGCTCGTGCAGTTTCCGCAGCCCCGGCGTGTTCGGCGAGGAGATGTTGACCGTTACGTAGTCCGCCAGCGGCGCGAGCGTGGCGAACGCGGCGGCGTAGTCCTCCGCCGCGCGCTCCAGCGGCGTGTCTTTGTTCTTGCCGATGTTCACCCCGATGATTGTCGTCGGTCGCCGTTCGTCGGCCGTCGGCCGTCGGCCGTCGGTCGCCTGTCGCCTGTCGCCGTTCGTCGGTCGCAGCTCCCGCAGGTTGCGCGCCACCGCCTGCATCCCTGGGCCGTTGAATCCCATCCGGTTCACCAGCGCCTCGTCGCCCGGTAGGCGGAACAGGCGCGGCGGCAGGTTGCCCGGCTGCGGCCGCGGCGTCACTGTGCCCACCTCGACGTGCCCGAAGCCCAGCAGCGCCATTGGCTCTACCAGCTCGGCGCGCTTGTCGAAGCCGGCCGCCAGCCCCACTGGGTTGACAAACCGCAGCCCGGCCAGCGTTGTCGCCAGCGATGGGTCCTCGTAGGCGTACAAGGCCCGGATCATCCGCGCCACGGCCGGCTGGCCCCCCGCCCGCCGCAGCAGCCCCGTTACCAGCTCGTGCGCGCGCTCCGCGTCCATCCGAAACAGCAGTGGCTTCAGCGCCTGGTACATTGCTCAATGCTCCTCGCTCCCGCGCTCACGCGCTCCCGGCAACTAGGCCGGATCATAGCCCGTGCGCGTTCCCTGTCAAGCGCCCACCTGCGTGTCACTTATCCGGCAGGAGCACGCCAATCGTAGCGCCCGGGATCTGAGCGACGATCGTAGGCGCTCGCATGCTGTTGATGGTGGTCGCCCCGGCCAATGCTGGCTTCTTCGCCTTCGGCCTGGCGCTGCTGCAGGGCATCACCCCGCGGGAGCAGCTGACGTCCGCGTTCACGCCGCGCACGATCATCCGCGCCGCGCCGCCGTTTCGACACACGCACTTCGAGGGCAAGCAGGTGGTGGTCCACAGCCGGAGCGCAGACCTGCACGAGATGTACGCCTACAATATCCTGCCGCCGGCGCTGGCCTGGCTGTGGCGCCTGGTCGCGCCGCGCGGCTACGCGAACCCCAGCATCCTGGACGCTGGCGGCATGAGCAGCGAGGGCGTCGGTTCCTACTGGCCCTTTGCCACAGGCCGCCGCGTGGACCAGATGAACCTGCTCCTCGACCAGATCGAGCGCACGCGCAAGGTGCGCTACATCCTGAGCCCGAACCAGCACGTCGGTGCCTGGGAGACCGGCTTCATGCCGCAGTGGATCGCGCGCGAGTACCTGGCGCGGCGCGGCAACGCCAAGTTCAAGCCCGACCAGATCCAGCCGGCGCGCTGCCCGCTGCTCGGGTACGCCCTCTACACCCTCCAGGTCGAGGGCCGCCTGATCCCGCGCTGGTTCCTGCAGGTCAATACGCAGCCCGAGGTCGGCGACGAGGCCTACGATCAGGGAGCCGAGATCCTCTTCTCCTTCTTCCGCCGGGAGCTGGAGGGCCTGTGCCACGACGACCTGCGGCCGCTCGGCAAGCAGATCATCGAGTGCTGCCTGAGCCGCGGTACGGTTGAGGACTACGAGCTACTGATGCCTGCCGAGTAGGTCGCTCACGGTCAGCCCGGCGTGCTGCGGGATGTCTCGCCCTCGGAGCCCCCCTGAGCCCGGTCCTCATGCCCCGGCCCGCGTCCAGTGCAGGTACTGCACTGG
>JBDLTZ010000173.1:0-14089 GCA_039805565.1 Chloroflexota bacterium
CCCGCTGGGAGACTAGGTCCGTGCGCCTTTCCACTACCGCGGCGTGGAGCAGTGGCAGCTCGTCGGGCTCATAACCCGAAGGTCGGTGGTTCGAATCCACCCGCCGCTACCAACTAGCAGCGGCACGAGATGTACCAAATAGTACACTCTCGTGCCGCTTATTCTTGTGTATGAACAATCGACACCGCCAACATCAAACAGGGCGCCAGGCACAAACGCCCCTCAGAGAACCATCGCGCAATACACCGCCTTCAGGCCGGTATCTCCTCGAGGCTGATGTTCTCGACGGGCTCAAGCCGTTTGCATACCAGGAGCTCATCGAGCGCTTCAGAAATCATATCGACATTGTATCTCGTGAACAAAAGGAGACATTAGGCTTCCTGTACGAGGGAGATCTGAAGCGTCTCCTGAGCCTCCGTAGCATCGCCTCTCTCTCGGGAGTGCTCTCGTTCCCCGTCCCTCGCCCCAAAGCCCTGCTCGGCCACCAACACTTTGAGCAGATCGTCGACGCCATGGGGCAGATAGCTGCGCTCCACCCCCCCGGTGCATTCCAGTCACTGCGACTCAGCGCGGCAGGTGAGGAGTCAGCCGTGCTCACACGGCTCAAGCAGGAGCTCGAGCTGCGGACTGGGATGCGCATCGAGGTCGAGGAAGCCGATATGCTTCTGCGGTTGCGCCGCAGTCACTACGAGGAGGGCTGGGACGTCCTGATACGTCTTTCGCCGCGGCCGCTCGCGACACGCACCTGGCGTGTCTGCAATCTACCTGGTGCCCCAAATGCAACCCTGGCGCACGCCGTTATGCGCATAACAAACCCTCACCCAAACGACCGTATCCTCAATATAGGGTGTGGCTCGGGGACACTGCTGATCGAACGTCTTGCGCTCGGCCCAGCGCAGTCAGCACTCGGGTGCGATACGGATACTTCAGCCCTTGCATGCGCTCAGCTGAACCTCGCAGCGGCCCGGTTCAGCTCGGCCGTCTCGCTCCAACAGTGGGATGCTAGGGCACTTCCCCTGCCCGACGCCTCTGTTGACGTCATCTGCTCTGACCTACCCTTCGGGCAGCTCGTCGGGTCACATCGCGAGAACGAGACTCTCTACCCGCGTCTCTTTGCAGAGGCTACCCGAGTCGCTGCGCCATACGCGCGAATGGTGCTCCTCACACACGAGCTGCGGCTGCTTGAGCGAACGGCGTGGGAGCACCGTGAGAGCTGGGAGCACGTCGAGACAGTCCGGGTGAGATCAGGGGGAATGACGCCCGGTATCTTTCTTTTCCGACGCCGAGAGCGCTCTCGCACACCCTGAGCCTATAAAGGACGGCACGCGCAACAGTACTCAACCGGTGAAGCGCCGAATGGCATCAGCTAACACTTCTAGGTCGCCTCTTCAGCACCTCCAGTAACGGTGGCCCTTCCTGCCGGTGAAGATCGCGTAGGTGCCTCGCGTGTACGCTCGAGCGCCACGAGCAACACCGCAACGTCAGCAGGGTTGATGCCCGCGAGTCTCGCCGCCTGCCCGATAGTAGCCGGTCGGAAGCGCATCAGAACCTGTCTCGCCTCATTCCGCAGTCCTCTGACCCCTTCATAACCCATATCGCTTGGTATGCGGCGGGTCTCCATGCGACGCACGCGATCGACCTCACGCTGCTGCTTGGCGAGGTAGCCGCCGTACTTCGTCTCGATCTCCACCTGCTCCATCACATCGGGTGTGATCTTCGGAAGTTCAAGCACGGCCTGAAGCTGTGCATATGTAACCTCTGGGCGGCGCAGCACCTCTTCGGCTGTCGCCTCTGCGCTGAGGGGCGCAACCCCCACCTCGCCGAGCTGTTCGTTCGTCCCGATGGACGGAAACACACGACGCTCGCGCAGGGTTCGCTGTATTTCCTCCACCCGCTCTCGCTTACGCTCAACCACCTCGGCTCTCTGCCGATCGATAAGCCCTAGCTCAGCCCCAAGCCGCGTGAGCCGCAGATCCGCGTTGTCCGATCGCAGCAGCAGCCGGTGCTCGGCACGGGATGTGAACATCCGGTAGGGCTCCCTGATCTCCTTGGTCACGAGATCGTCGATCAGAACCCCGATATATGCCTCGTCACGGCGCAGCAGCACCGGCTCCTTGCTATACACGAAGTGTGCGGCGTTGATCCCCGCCATCAACCCCTGCGCTGCTGCTTCTTCATACCCGGTGGTACCGTTGATCTGACCGGCGAAGTACATCCCCGGCATCCGTTTCGTGGAGAGATCAGCCGCGATCTCTCCGGTTGCGACGGCGTCGTATTCGATCGCGTATCCGATGCGCATAAGCTCTGCGCGTCGCAGGGCGGGGATGCTGCGGAGCATTGCCCACTGAACATCCTCGGGGAGCGACGTGCTACACCCCTGCACATACACCTCACCAGTGCCCCAACCCTCAGGTTCGAGAAAGAAGCCGTGGCGCTCTTTATCGGCGAACCGGACGATCTTGTCCTCGATGCTGGGGCAGTAGCGCGGACCGACACCCTCGATCAGGCCGCTGAACATTGGTGCGCGCTCGAGGTTGGCGCGGACAATATCGTGGAACTCGGGAGTCGTATGGATGTGGTAGCACGGGAGCTGCGGGCGCCACCCGTCAACCACTGGCTGCGGGTAGACCGGGTTTGGCGGGCCGGCAAACGGGGACAAAGGGTGAGATGCCGAATCGTAGTGGCCGAAGAAGAGCGGCGTCACACTGCCGAACTGCGGCTCGGTGAGCGAGAAATCGATGGTACGCGCATCAATGCGCGGCGGGGTGCCGGTCTTGAGCCGAACGAGCGGGAAGCCAAGCGACGCAAGATCCTGCCCGAGAGCGACCGCCGGAGACTCACCGGCACGCCCCGCACCCCAGATAGCCTCGCCGGTGATGGCTCGCCCACGAAGAAACGTGCCTGTGGTCAGCACAAGCGCTTTGCCTTGGTACACACGACCAGTGTGCGTAACAACTGAGAACGATGGCTGACGACCGATGACCGGCGCTGAACGTTCGTCATCACCACTTGTAGACGGTGGATGGTGGCCGATGACCGGTGGAATGATACGCTCGACCATCGCCTGGCGCAGATCCAAATTCGGCGTGCGCTCAAGCATCTCCTTCATCACCTGGGCGTAGAGCCGCTTGTCTGCCTGTGCACGCGGCGCCTGGACGGCAGGCCCTTTGCTCTCGTTAAGCAGACGAATCTGGATGAAGGTATGGTCGGTAATGCGCCCCATCAGCCCACCAAGCGCGTCGATCTCACGCACCAAATGACCTTTCGCAGGCCCGCCGATTGACGGGTTGCAGGACATGTGGGCGAGCTTATCGAGGTCGATCGTCAGCAGCAGGGTGCGACACCCCATCCGCGCGGCAGCGTGGGCAGCCTCGCATCCAGCGTGGCCCGCACCCACAACGATAACGTCATACAGTTGGCTATGCACATCGGTCATTGGAAAAGCCACCGGCACAAAATTACGTTCGCAAAAAGAGGAGCGGCGCGTGAGAGCCACCGCTCCTCTTTATTATACCAGTGCAATCGTTAGCGGACGCCCGTGCGCTCCCGGCCGAGCAGGCCGAGCAGGACGACGTAGGGTGTGCCAGCGTTCTCCGGGTGGTACTCGAAGCGCGCACGTTCGAAGTGCTGCGTCAGGTAGGTCTGGCCGTTCGTCGGGTTAACCTCCTGCTGCGCCGGGGAAAGCGGCAGGCCGAACAGCCCGAGGCTCTCCTGGAAGCTTGTACCGGGCGCGCCATCGAACTCGAGGCCGTGGCTGGACCAGTAGCCCCAGAACTCAGGGGCGATGGCCTGGCCGGTCTCGCCAAAGTAGTGCGGTGTCGCCGGGTCGGCCTTCGGGAAGGCGCTCCAGTCACGCCTCTGCGCCTGGAGCCCATCGGCACCGAGCCTGCCGAGCAGCACATCGTACGGGCGGGCGTTCTGCGGGTGCAGCTCGAGGCGGTTGCGCTCGAACCACTGTGCCTGGACGGCACGCCCCTCCACCTGGATCGACTGCTCCGGGCCGATCGGGAAGCCGAACACCGGCAAGCCACCGTTCTGCTCCCAGTACTCGAGGATGCGGCCACAGACCTGCTGGCCGGTCTCGATGAAGGCGCGGCAGCGAGCGCCAGGAGCGGGGGCAGGCGGAGGAGCCTGACCGACGGTTGCCCGGAACCGGTCGCTCAGCTCGCGCGTCAGGCGCAGGTACAGATCGCCGTAGCGCTCGCTGGGCTCGATGTGGGAGCCCTCCTTGAACTCGTTGAAGCTCGTGATCACCACAGCGGCGGCATTGCGGTCGATCGCGGTCTGCCAGGTGCCCCGGTAGTAGTCACCGTTTAGCCGGTCGCGGGCGTGACCACCGCGAGTCTTGAGGTCATCGTAGCCAGGCATGGCGGTGGCGACAAAGGGCTTGCTGACACCACGGCTCTGGTTGTAGCGCTGGAGGCGACCGGCGTAGGACGCCATGGCAGCGCCCGGCGCGCGCTCCCAGGTGATGTCGTAGTAGTAGAGCGCGTCGTACGCGTCCAGGAAGTCGAAGTTATCCGTGCCGCCGAACCAGAACTGGCCGCGCCCGGGGTCGACGCGGTCCCGCAGCTGGCGCCAGGTGTCAGGCCCACCGAGCGAGCTCGGATTGAACCAGAAGACGACTGGGCGGCCCTGGAAGCGGAAGTAGCTGGAGCGACCCATCAGCTCGCGCTGGGCTACGTCGAGAGCTCCCGCCAGCGCGCCCACCGAGCCGAGGCCCGGCCACGCGGCCTGCTCAGGCATGAGGGCGATCTTTATGTCACGCCCGCTGGCCTCAGCCAGATCCATGAGGCGACGGCAGCGCTTATTGATACGGTTCTCATCGGGGCCAAACCAGGCGCAGACCAAGGCATCGATCCCGGCATCATCGGCCTGCTGGAGGTGCCTCCGGAGTGTCTCATCGCTGCCACCGCTGTACTTTGGCGAAGCGATGTCGCTCATGGTATCGTAGCTCCAGTCGCCTGGCTCATACCATGGGTAGTAGAAAGCGATCACGGGTCGCTCGGACTCCGCGCGGGCCACGGGCGCGGCACCGGGAGCAAGAGTCCATATCAGCGCAAGCGCGCAGAGGAGCGTGATGCTGCGAAACGTCATAGTTCCTCCGATAGTCCTGATGGTACAATGGGCATGGTACCGCGCCGGAGAGTTGCGGAAGATGACAGAATAGTAGCAAGAATACACATGGCTCAGTCTATGATGATCAATGCTCCACACCGGAATATCCAGCACGTCTCCCCTTCACGCATACGGCTGCTGCTGCTGTGGCCAATCGCGCAGCTCACCGCGCTGGTACTGGGGCTCACGCTGCTGGCCGGCTGCGCTGAACCGGTGGAGCTTGCATCCGGCAGCGAGCTCGCAGACCGCAACAACCCGGAGTCGGTCGTCATCAACTACTTCGAGGATCTCGGCCGGGCCCTCAAAGATCCGCAGCTCGTGCGTGAGGAGCGGCGAGAGTACTGGGTCGAGCAGCTCGCGGGGTACTTTGCTCCGAACGAGCGCAACGACCAGCGCCTGGCGCTCCAGGAGTCACTGAGCAGGTTTGCCAGCGACGTGAGCGAGCTTGCGGAGGGCGAGACGCTGACCCTGGAGCTGCGCGGGTTCAAGCAAACGCAGCGTCTTATCGCTGCGGATGGCCAGTCTGCGACGATCGTGCTTCCTGATGCTACCGTGTACATGTTGATCACGCGGGCCAGCGAGCGGGGGCCGATCGTTGTCTATGAGCAGCCGATCGAGTTCAACCGCGTGATCGGCAGCCCTACGAAGAGCGTGCCGCTGGTGAAGATCGGTGGGCGCTGGTACCTCACCGAGGGGTAGACTCGCACCAGCGCAACACCTCGTGGAAGCGGTGGCCCTCGAGCGATCCGAATAGCGGGTGCCTCCCGAGCTTCGCGCGTGTGATCGCCGGGCTCGTGAGGCCGCACAGGAACCGCGCCCGCTGGCGCGGGTGGCTGAGCGCGTCGAGGTGTGCTCGGGCGAGCTCGGTGAGTGCTGTGCGGTCGACGTGCGCCGCGACAGGGCCGGGGGCCGGCGTGGGCGGCAGTCTCACAGGGGTGCGCGACACGCAGTAGCTGCAGTGCCCGCACGCGGCCGGCGGGTCGTCGCCGAAGTAGCGCAGCAGGGCTCCCACCTGGCAGCCGGCGTGGCGGACGAGGTCGAGCACCTGCTGCACCCGGTCGATCTCCTGCTGCTCACGCCGTATGAACCGTGCGACGAGCTCCTCTGTAAGCACATCGGGGCGCGGCTTGGCTTCCAGCACACTGTAGCGCTGGCGCGCGTCCGATGCCTGGAGCTCGACAAGCCCCTGCTCGCTGAGGTACTCCAGAGCACGCACCAGCCGCTGCCGATCCTGGCCGAGCGCCTCCGCGATCGCGTCGAGGTCGAACGAGAGCCACTGGCGGCCGGGCTTCGCGCGTCCGAAGAGATCACCGATGAACTGCGCGCGCTCGCCCGAGAAGCGCCCGACGATCTCGTGCGGCGGGACGAGCGGCTTGGCCTTATAGCCCGCGTAGAACGGCGTCCCCTGGCGGATAACCCCGAGCAGCTCGAGGTACGTGAGCGCCGTGCGCAGCACCAGCGGCCGGATGTCGTAGCGGTTCGAGAGGTCCATCAGCGCGACATCGAAGCTCGGACCGTGGCTCAGCAGATCGTCCAGCAGGCGGCGCAGCGCTTCCTCGGTTGGCGTGTCGCCGTAGGCGAAATTCTCCAGCACGGCCTGGTCATCCAGGTTGCCGAGTATCTCGACGGTTGACGGTTTGCCGTCTCGCCCCGCGCGGCCGATCTCCTGGCTGTAGCTTTCGAGGCTCTTCGGCAAGTTGTAGTGGTAGACGTAGCGCACGTCAGCTTTATCGATGCCCATACCGAACGCGATCGTCGCGACGACCGTAGCCCGGTCGGAGGACTTCCACCAGTCCTGAACGGCGGCGCGCTCCTCGTCCTCCATGCCGGCGTGGTAGGGCCGTGCTGGCAGCCCAGCGGACTCGAGCAGCGTAGCGACCCGCTCGGCCGTCTTCTGTAGTGTGACGTAGACGATTCCCGGGCCAGGCGGCCGGCTGTGGAGACGCTCGACAAGCACGGCGTCGCGATCCTGAGGGGAGGCGGGTGCAGTGCTCAGGAATAGGTTGGGCCGGTAGAAGCCGGTGACCACGGCGGCGTGCTCGGGGATGCCAAAGGTCGCGCAGATGTCGGCGACAACTGCGGGCGTGGCGGTGGCGGTGAGGGCCAGGACACGCTTGACGCCGAGCGCACGGGCCGTCTCGGCGAGCTTCAGGTAGTCGGGGCGGAAGTTGTGCCCCCACTCGGAGATGCAGTGTGCCTCATCGACTGCAAACAGCGCAATACGCGTGCGCCCGAGCAGGTCGAGGAAGCGCTCGTTGTTGAAGCGCTCAGGGGCAACGTAGAGCAGCTGGAGCTCGCCAGAGCGGACGCTGCGGCTGACATCGGCAGCCTCCTCCCGGCCGAGCGAGCTATCGAGGCGCGCGGCGGGGATACCGAGGCGGCGGAGCGCGTCGATCTGGTCCTTCATGAGTGCGATCAGCGGCGAGACAACCACTGTGACGCCCTCGAACAACAGCGCGGGCAGCTGGTAGCAGAGGGATTTGCCACCTCCAGTGGGGAACACCGCGAGTGCGGCTCCGTCGCTTACGAGTGCGTCGATCACCTCACGCTGACCCGGGCGAAAGCTCTCGAGGCCGAAGCGCTCGCGGAGGATGATCTCTGGCTGCTGGGGCATGGTGTCCTCGTATTTAGAACATATGTACTCTTCTTCCACTCTGATGATACCACACTTTTTCAGGCGCGCGCGCATATGCACCTGTGATGTTCTGGGATGAGGCCCCCGGACGTGGTAGAATACATACTCGTGCCAGATTGTGAAGTGGAACACCAATGGGCACGCACTCCGACATCCGCCGGCGAGAGGCCCTCGCACGAGAGCGCGCCGATGCGCTGCTCCGACAATCTGATGAAGTACGCCGCCGCCAGGCTGCGGCGCTCGCGCAGCTCGACTGCGTCCAGGGCGTGCGCTTCGACCACCTGATGCGCCTGGCCGAGCTCAGCACCCTGCGCGCGTTTGGCCCCGGCGCGATCATTCAGAGCGAGCAAGCCCCCAGCACTCATCTCTTCCTCATCCTGCGTGGCTCCGTAAGCCTAGCGCTCCACGACCGAGCGGGTCACTGCTCGCTGATCGGTGTCCTCAATCGCGGCGACTGCTTTGGCGAGGGGCCACTCTTCGGCGATCAATTCCGCGGCGCCACCGTGCAGGCGGAGTCGATCTGCTACCTCCTCCAGACACCGCTCGCAGAGGTACGCAGCCTCCTTGAAGACGCCACGGAGCTCACAGATGTACTCCGCTCGCTCTACCGGCGGCGTCTGGTCGAGAGCACTGTTGCCCGCATACCCCTGTTCAGCCAGCTCAGCCCGGTGGAGCGCCTCGGTATTACGCAGCTCCTTGAGCCCGCGCGGTACGCCCGCGGAAGCACCATCATCCGCGAGGGTGAGCCGGGCGATGCGCTGTACATGGTCGAGTCGGGACAGGTGCTCGTCGAGCAAGACGGTCAGGCCATCGCACACCTCGACGAGGGCGATTTCTTCGGCGAGATGTCGCTGCTGACCGAACAGCCGCACAATGCCGATATCCGGGCGCTGACCCCAGTTGAGATCCTGGTTCTGCCGGCGGCGCAGCTGCGGATGCTGATGTACCGTCAGCCAGCCCTGGCCGCAGCGCTCGATGAGGTCGTCGAGCAGCGCCGCGCCGCACGCAGCGCCTTTTACAGCAACACATCACGCGCCAGCGAGTATGCCGAAGTCGTTGCACGGGGCCTCCTCCGCGGGAGACAGGTGCTGGCGCGCAACTCGGGCTTGTGCAAGCCGGGCTGCACCATCTGCGAGGATGCGTGCTCCTCACGTCACGGTCGGGCGCGCCTTCGTGTTGGCACGAGCAGTTTCAACGGCATCGACATCATGGAATCGTGTCGCCAGTGCCGTGTCGGGGCGGAGTGCGTCGAGGTGTGTCCAGAGCAGGCGATCCAGTGGGACAGCCGCTGTGCGCTCGTCATTGGGGATGCTTGCACGGGCTGCGGTGAGTGCGTATCCGCCTGCCCGCACGACGCGGTTCAGCTGACAGCCCGCGACCGAGAACCCTCGTCGCCGCTCTGGTTGCTGTGGCATCAGCTGAAACGATCGGGCCGGCAGATGATTGCGGTTGAGCCTATCCAGATCGCGCAGCGCGCAGACAAGTGCGATCTCTGCCACGGCTACGAGGACCTGGCGTGCGTCACCGCCTGCCCCACCGGTGCGCTCCGCCTCGTCCCCATCGAAGAGCTGTTCCCGCTCTAGGACAACGAGAGGCCGGTTTCCCCGGCCCTCGCCTCAATCACGCTTCCGAAAGCACGCGGCGCGCTGCCTCACTAGCCCTGCACGGACGGCAGAAACATCTGCCGAGGCGATACCGTGACACTCACAGCCTGAACATTGCTATACTCGCCACAACCGCTCGCCGTGCACGCCCGCACCCGCACGTAGTGCGTCCCAACGTCTTCGATCAACCCTAACGCCGGGGAGGTGACGATCTGCGACAGCACGCCGCCGCTGAAGTTCCCGCTCGAGCTCACCTCCACCCGGTAGTACGACGCACCAGTCGAGGGGGTCCAGCTCAGCTGAAGGGCTGGGCCCGGCCCTGCGATCGGCCGGAGCAGCGGCGTGCCGACGCTTAGATCTAGGATACGACCGGCGCGCGCCGCGAGCGCGAAGGGCTGCGGCCCCCGCGGCACCGAGAGGCCCCGTACGCGGATGATGTAGGAGCCGGCGACGGGAGCTGCAAGCTCAATGCTCTCGGCTGTATTGCAGCGATCAGCGCCGCTGGAGCGGCAGGTCGCCGGGATACTCGCCGAGCGATTGCCGAGCAGCACCGAGCCATCCGGCGCGATGACCTGCAGGTCCAGATCGTTTACGAGCGCTTTCGCCACGCCCGGCGCCGCGGGGTAATCGGTCCAGGTCAGGGTCACGCGGAGGGGGGCTCCCGCGCTGACGCTCACGGTGTACTCGGCGAGCTCCGCCGTCCGCAGGCCGGTATGCTGCGCGAGCCACACTTGGTCGTCCGCTCCCACCCCGACTGTGCTACCAATCGCAGCACGTCCCCAACCCTCCACCGCATTCGGCCACTCGTCCGGAATCTCGGCCACGCCAGCGTACTGACCGGGCCGCAGGCTCACCCCTCCGTTCAGCAGCAGCGCCTTCACGAGCGCGGCGCTTGGGGCGATATGCAGGCGCTCCTTCGCCAGCCACTGGCGCGCGAGCGCCGCCATCCCGCTCACCTGCGGCGTCGCCATCGAGGTGCCGGAGAGGTACGCGTAGTCTGCGCCGTAGCCGTGGATGTACTGCACGCCGCTCTGGTGCGTGCGCGCGGAGATGATGTTCGTCCCGGGGGCCACGAGCTCCGGCTTGATGCGCCCGTCATCCGTAGGGCCGCGGCTGGAGAACGCGGCCATGCCGCTGCTGTTGTTACTGATCGGATCGCTGCCGAGGGGCGGGTTTGCCAGGCCAAAGATATTCTGCGAGTCGTAGTAGGACCAACAGATCTGCTCAGGTATCCCACCCGAGCAGCCCCCGGTTCCGGGGCGGCTGTTCTCGCTTGCACCCACCGACAGAACATTCTTAGCTGTCGCAGGGGAGCTGATGCTATCCGAATCAACGACGCCGTACGGTGGCGCGGTATCGCGGCCGCTATTTCCCGCTGCGACAACGAACAGGTAGTCCTTGTACCGCCACAGGAAATCGTCGACCACCGCGTCCTCGCTCGTGTAGCAGCCGTACTCGCAGCTCCCGCTGCCCGTCTTGCGTCCGAAGCTCCCGTTGTGGATACGCGCGCCAGCATCATATGCGGCCTGGAGGTAGGTTGCCGCCGCTGGCAGGCAATCGAGTGCGTCACCGCCGCTCGACACCGACTGAACCACCAATGTGGCGCCAGGCGCAACGCCGCCGAAACGCCCGCTGGAGAGCCTGCCCATGCCGGCGATCATTCCGGCGACGTGCGTGCCGTGCCCGTGGAGATCGCTCCAGGTCCCGGGCTCGCTGGACTCGGGCAGCGCGGCGCAGCCGGCGTACATCTCCCGCCGCGTAAAGCCGCGCAGCACCCGCCCTGTGAAGTCTGCGCTGAGGCTGCCCTGCACATCGAGGCCCGTGTCGGTCACGGCGATCGTCTGGCCGGCCCCTGTCAGTCCAAGACGGCTCCGCACCTCCGGCACGCCGAGGATCTGGCGCGCCTGGTCGTCGAGGGTGGCCGCAGGCAGGTACGGCTCGACCCAGAGGATATCCTCGCGTGCCACGAGCTCGCGCAGGACGGCGGGCGTCAGCCGCACACGCAGGGTCGTGCCGTTGAGGCCGGCAGCTCGGTCGAGCACCGCGCCTCCCTGCTTGACCACGAGCTCGGCCGCGGGAGAAGCATCAGCGTCGGGCGCGACGACGACCGAGAGCTCGGCGGGATCTGCTGCTGCTGATGTGAGCAGCGTATCGAGCTCAGGGCTGATCTTATACGTTATGTCGAACGAACCCACCCAGCGGACGTCAGGTAGCGCCTGTGCTTTCGCAAGACCCTGCGCGCGCACCGCCCGCACCAGGAAGGCATTGTCGGGGACGTACCAGAGCGGGCGGAACCCGGCAGCTTCGAGGAGCGCCGGCGTCTGCTCATCGGGCGGGGCCTCAAGCTGCACCAGCATCAGCTCTGCTGTGCCAGGCGACACGAGAGGCGCAGCCTTCGCCAGCGGGTCGAACACACCACGGCGCAGGTGAAGCTGCTGCTGCCCATCATCGCTCTGCGGAGTCGCACGAGCACCAGCCCAGGACGCGCTCGACAGCACCACAAAGGCCAGGGCGAGGGCGATAGTTTTATACAACAAAGGAGGAACTCCCTTCCAGGCGACCGTGATCCTGACGGGCATGTTAGACGACAAAGTGCGGGTGTGGGGATGCCTCAGGTTACGATTCTGATACCGACACTCGGCAGTATTGCAACAGGACCAGCCGCCTATTCCTCCTGTGCGGTCAGGCCAGTACACTCGGGGTAAAGCTCACTCAGCGAGAGACTCGACGCGGCAGAGCCAGCCCGATGAGAGACCGACGATGACCCCCTCGTTCCTCGAAACATTCCTCGCGTTCCTCTTCCCCGATCGCTGCGCCGGCTGCCGCTGCTTCGGCTCGCTACTGTGCGCTGAGTGCCGTACAACACTGCGGCCATATCCAGGCGGCCTCAGGAGCCAGCCGGACAGCCTGACGGAGGTGAGGATCATCTACCTATTCGAAGGCCCTCTCAGGACAGCCGTCCACCTGCTGAAGTACCGCAAGGTACGACGGTTGGCACGGCCGCTCGGGGAGCTGCTGCTGAAAGAGCTCGTGCTCCACCCGCTCGCGTTCGACGCAATCGCCGCGGTGCCGCTGCACGCAGATCGTCAGTCTGAGCGCGGCTTCAACCAAGCGGAGGCGCTCGCAGATGAAGTGGCGCGGGCCACAGGGGTCCCGACGCTCACCGCCAATCTGCGGCGGGTGCGAGCAACTGAGCAGCAGGCGCGGCTCGACATACGTGCGCGGGCTGCGAACGTCGAGGGGGCGTTCGCGTGGGTCGGATGCCAGCCCCCACCGCCCCGTGTGCTGTTAATAGACGATGTGCTCACAACAGGGGCGACGATGGGGGCGTGCGCGTCGGCGCTGCGGATGGCGGGCGCACAAGAGATCTACGCGCTTGCATTGGCGCGGAGCCGCCCTGACTACTGACAGGAGGTGAGAGGTACGACAAAAGGCTCACGAAAGCAGTATAGCCTTCGCGAGCCTCTCTCGTATGTCCCGACTGCGCTCCTATGGCCGAGGATCACCAGCCCTTTTTCTGGCCGGGGATCTGCGCGCCGAAAATCTGCGGCGGGAGCTTGAAGCCGTGGGCCTCGAGGCGCGTCGAGAAGCGTGGGCGTGTGCCGGTGGGGCGCATCTCGGTGATCAGCTTACCCTCGGGCGTCTTGCCGAGGATGTGCAGCAGGAAGATATCCTGCAGCACCACCACGTCGCCCTCCATGCCCTGGACCTCGGTGACGTACGCCACCTTACGCTGGCCGTCCTCGAGGCGCGTCTGCTGCACGATCAGGTCCACGGCCGAGGCGATCTGCTCGCGGACGACACTGAGCGGGATGTCCATTCCGGCCATCATCGCCATCGTTTCCATACGGGCCACCGAATCGCGCGGCGTGTTCGCGTGCAGCGTGGAGAGCGACCCGTCGTGGCCGGTGTTCATCGCCTGGAGCATCGCCATCGTCTCGCCGCCGCGGCACTCACCGATCACGATTCGCTCGGGGCGCATACGCAGCGAGTTGATCACCAAGTCGTTGATCGTCACGCGGCCGGTGCCGTCGAGCTCCGCCGGCTTCGACTCGAGCCGCACCACGTGGTCCTGCCCGAGCTTGAGCTCAGCGCTGTCCTCGATCGTGACGATGCGCTCGTCCGACGGAATGAAGTTCGAGAGCACGTTGAGCAGCGTGGTCTTACCAGAGCCAGTGCCGCCGGCCACAATAATGTTGAGGCGGCTGACGACGCAGGCGCGCAGGAACTCGGCCATCTCGGGCGTCATCGAGCCGAACTTGATCAGATCCTCGATCTGCAGCTTCTTCTTGGAGAACTTACGGATGGTGATCGACGGGCCATCGATCGAGCAGGGCGGGATGACAGCGTTGACGCGGCTGCCGTCAGGGAGACGCGCATCAACCATCGGCCACTTACGGTCAATGCGGCGGCCGAGCGGGCGGATGATACGGTCGATCACCTTCAGCACGTGCTCGTCGTTGGCGAACTTGATTGACGACAGGGTCAGCTTGCCACGCTGCTCGATGTAGACCATCTTGGGACCATTGACCATGATCTCAGAGATGCTTTCCTCGCGCAGGAGCTGCTCCATGGGGCCAAAGCCGAACAGCTCGTCCATGACCATCTCGTAGAGAGACTTGGCCTGCGCGTCGCTGAGGCTGACACCGCTCTGGTTGTAGTAGTTCGTAAAGCGCTCCTGGAGCATGCGCTCGGACTCAGGCGTCCGCTTCAAGTCCGCTTGACTGCCCAG
>JBDLTZ010000174.1:0-10441 GCA_039805565.1 Chloroflexota bacterium
GGTGGCCGAGGGGCGCGCGGAGTGCCGCCGCCTCGCCGACGACGCGCCGGCCGGCGTGGCGTGCGACGTGCGGCAGCTGGCGCAGATGGTGAGCCGCTACCTGCGGCCGCGCACCGCCGCCGCCTTCGGCCTGCTCGAACCACGTGAGCGCTCCGCTCTGGCCCTGCTGGACCGGCTGCTCAGCGGCCCTGCGCCCTTCACATCGGACTGGTACTGATGCGTCCCCTCTATATTTCTCCTACCGGCCGCGGCGGCGTCGACTTCGGCATCCAGAACATCCTGCGCTCGGTGCGGCGCTACGGCGCCCCGCGCGCCGAGCTGCTGCGCCTGCCGGAGACCTATAACTTCGCGCCCTTCCTGATCCGGCGCGCCATGCCCCAAGGCTGGTGGGAGGGGTTCGACGTCATCCAGGGGCGCTCACGCGTCGGCTTTGCCCTGCGCGCCCCTGGCCGCCCGCTCGTCACCACCGTCCACCACCTGACCACTGACCCGGACCTCCAGCCGTACAGCTCGCTCGGGCAGCGCGTCTTCTACCGCCTCGTCGAGAGCCGCTACGACGAGCGCTCGATCCGCAGCGCCGACGCGGTGGTGTGCGTCAGCCGTTTCACCCAGCGCCAGGTGGAGCAGACCTACGGCGTGCGTGACACCCATTTGATCTTCGACGGGATCGACACCGATGTGTTCGTGCCGACGCCCGACATGGCGCGCGCCGACTATGGGCTTCCGCCCAGCGACGGACGCATCCGGCTGCTGTTCGTGGGCAACCGGACGCGGCGCAAGGGGTTCGACCTGCTGCCGAAGATCATGGACCGCCTGCCGCGGGACTATGTGCTGTACTACACGGGGGGTTTCCAGGGGAGCGAGACGGCGCCGCCGCACCCGCGCATGGTGCCGATCGGCTCGCCTGACCGCACCGGCCTTGTGGCGGCCTACCAGAGCTGTGACATCCTGCTGTTCCCCTCGCGATTGGAGGGCTTCGGCATCGCCCCGGCCGAGGCGCTCGCCTGTGGCCGCCCGGTCGTGACAACCGACGCCTCGGCACTGCCCGAGGTGGTGGACCACGGCCAGAACGGCTTCCTCTGCGCGCGCAACGACGTGGCCGCCTACGCCGATCGGGTGCGCGAGCTTGGCGAGGACGCCGCGCTCCGGCGGCGCTTCGGCGAGCACGGCCGCGCGAAGGTGGCGCGCTCCTTCGGCTACGACCAGCTCGGCCAGGGGTTCGTGCGTCTGTACGAGCGCCTGCTCGGCAGGTAGCCCGCGGCAGTTGTGCATGAGCAGAGGCCACAGAGGCAGCTTCGCGCTCGCCCTCTGTGGCCTCCGTGCTGTGTCGCTCAGGTGTACTGCAATCCGCGCTAGGGGTCGAAGAACGGCCGCGTGCGCTCGACGGCGGCGGCCACCGCCTCCTCGACGCTGGCCCGCCCGTAGAAGGCGCGCTTCAGCTCCTCGCCTGCCAGGTCCTCGATGTCAGGCCAGGTCGGTAGCACCGGGACGGGCCGCACGTCGGGGATGACATCGAGGAATACCCGGCTCGAGGCAGGCTTCGCCGCGGGGTCCAGGAATGCCGGCGACTCGGCCACGGCGCGCAGCGAGGGGACCGTGCGCCCGGTCCCCGCCATAATGCGCTGGCCCTCGGGCGAGTTCGCGAACTCGATGAACCTCCAGGCCGCCCCTTTGCTGGCGCTGGACTTCGCCATGCAGTAGCCGTCGGCGTGCAGCACCCCGGCCGTCTGGCGGCCCTGCGGCAGCGCCGCGACGTCCCAGTCGAAGCTGGCGCTCGCGCGGTAGGTCGGGACGCCCCGGCGGCTGTTGAGGAACATCGCCATGTGCCCGGCCAGGAAGCGGCTCTCGCTGCCCTCAGTCTCCTCGGCGGCGGCGTCCGGCGCCACGTGGTGGCGCGTCTGGAGCTCGGTGAACCAGCGCACGGCCTCCAGCGCCTCGGGGCTGTCCAGCGTCAGCCGCGTTGGGTGCTGCGGGTCATCTACCAGGCTACCGCCGTTCTGCCAGATAAACGGCGCCGCCCGTAGCAGCGACACCTCCGTGCCTATGCCGTACTGGTCGGTGGTCCCATCGCCGTCTGTGTCGCGCGTGAGTGCCCGCGCCGCCGCCAGGAAATCGTCCCAGCTCCAGCCGGCCGCGGGGTGGGCCACGCCGGCCTGGTCGAACAGGTCCTTGTTGTAGTACACCACCAGGCTCGAGAGGTTCTGCGGGATGCAGGTCAGCGTCCCGTCCCAGGTGAAGGGCGCCAGCGCCTCCGCGTAGAAGTCGCCGGTGCTGATGACGTCGCTGCGGTCGAGGTACGGCCCAAGCGGCTCGAACGCGCCGCGGGCGGCGAAGGCGGCGTAGCGCCGGTAGTTGAGCAGCACGATGTCGGCGGGCGTGCCGGCGGCGAAGTCGGCGCCGAGCCGCTTGCGAAAGTCGCTCTGCCCGGGGATGTGCACGAGCGCGACGTCGATGTCCGGGTGCGCTCTGGTGAAGGCGGCGACGAGCTGGTCGTACGTCGCTTTCTCGGTGGCGTCGCCGGAGATCATGAATGTCACGCGGGCCGATGAGGTCGGCGCGCCGCACGTCCCGAGCAGCAGCGCGACCAGGGCAAGCAGGAGAGGGATTCGGAAACGCATACTACCTTCCATAGACTCCCGCCAGGCGCGCGTCCGGCCAGAAGGCGCGCTGGGCCAGCAGAAATACCGCCAGCACCGGCAGCGTCATCACCACCGAGGCCGCCATCAGCAGCGGGCCGCCGGTGACGTCCATCTGCTGCATGATCCGCAGACCCACCGCAAGCGTGTAGCGCTCGTCCGTTCTGAGGTACAGCAGGGGGTTGATGAAATCGCTCCAGTACTGGACGAACGTGAGCACCCCCACGGCCATCGTCGCCGGGCGCGCCAGTGGCATCGCGACGTGCGCCCAGATGCCGAGCGCGCCCATACCCTCGACGCGGGCGGACTCGAACAGCGCCTGGGGTGTGCGCCGGAAGCTCCAGTAGAACAGCAGCACGAACAGCGGGCTCGAGCCCATCCAGACCGGCGCGAGCAGCGGCCAGACCGTATCGATCAGGTGCAGCTGCGTGAACATCACGAAGCGGGTGAGCCACAGCGCCGTGACGGGCACCATGCGCAGGGCGACGGCGAGCGTCAGGAGCAGGTAGCGCTCGCGCGGCGGGAGCTGGGCCATAGCGAACCCGGCCCACGAGGCGACGAGGATGGTAGCGGGGACGGCCAGGGCGCTGATGAGCAGCGAGTTGGCGGCGTAGCGGGCGAGCGGCGCCACAGCGAAGATCCGCTCGTAGTTCGACCAGGACAGGCTCTCGGGCAGCCACGCCGCAGCCCGCAGGGCCTGGCCGGCCGGCTGGAGCGAGGCGGCCAGCACGAGTACCAGCGGCCCGACGAAGAGCAGCGCCGCGGCGGCGGCCGCAGTGTGGAACGCGAGTGTGCGCAGCCATGCTCGGAGGTGCGTCTTCGGCTTTGGCACAGCGCTGGTGGCGCGCACAGCCAGCCCCCGAGCGCGTGTCTCCTGGTGCTCCACGCCCTCGCTGGCGAGATGTTCCGCCGGCGGCCTAGACATCGTCCTCGTACCCCCAGCCGCCGAGCGCCAGGTGCGCGAGCGCGATCAGCGCGGCGACGCCCAGGAAGACCAGCAGCATCATCGCCGCTCCCTCGCCGAACCGTAGGCGGTCGAAGGCGACCTGGTACATCAGCAGCGGCACGAAGAGCGTGGCGTAGTACGGGCCGCCGCCGGTCATGAGCAGCGCCGGTGCGAAGGTACTCTGGGCGCTCACGATGATGTCGCGGATGGTGATCAGCAGTAGCCACGGTGCGAGCAGCGGCAGCGTGATGTGGCGCAGGCGAGCCCACGCCCCCGCGCCGTCGATGTCGGCGGCGTCGTAGTACGAGCGCGGGATCTCCTGCAGGCCGGCGAGCAGCACTACCAGCCCCTCCCCAATCTGGAACAGCCCCATGAGGACGATCGCCGGCAGCGCGGTGCTGGTATCCGCCAGCCACGCGGGGGTGGGCAGGCCGAGCGTGCCGAGCAGGGCGTTCAGCGGGCCGTAGGCCGGGTTGAAGATCCAGAGCCAGGCGAGGGCGTAGGCCGGGCTGGGGACGATCGTGGGGAGGTAGACGGCAGCGCGGTAGACCGATGAGCCGCGCCTGGCGCGGCCGAGCAGCAGGGCGAGCCCGAGCGCCGCGATGAGTCGTGCGGGCACGCTCAGACCCACGAACAGGAGGGAGTTGCGCGCCGCGGTGAGGAAGAGCTGGTCGCCGAGCAGTTGCTGGAAGTTGCCCAGGCCGCGCCACTCAGGTGTGGTCAGGCCATCGTACTCGGTGAATGCCAGGACGAAGGAAAGCGCGGCCGGCACGACGACGAGCACGAGCATCCCGACCAGAAACGGCGCGAGCATGAGGTACAGGCTGGCGCGATAGGACCACAGCCACCGGGGGCGCCGCGGCGGCGGCGCCCGGGCAGACTGGGTGAGCCGCCTGTGATCAATATGTTGGTCCACGGTGTCGGGCATCTCGGATTATAGCCTACCACGGTATTGTACCGCATCGCCGAGATACTGATGACGCTGAGGGAGTATCCCCAGCGTCATCAGCGTGAGTGCCCGTTCGGTTCTTCAGCGATCCCTACCGCCGCCGCACGCTCACCGACGTGGCCTCGTTGCTGCCCACGCCGTCGTTCCGCAGGTCTGGGTCGCTCTCGACGAATGTCGAGGAGGCGCCGCTGAAGCTCAGGTCGCGGTACAGGGCCACGCTGTAGCGCCCGAACACTCGCACCGACGAAATGACGTCGTTCAGAGCGTACGTGCGCAGGTCAGGCACGTCGCCGGTGACGCGGATGCACGTGCTGCGGTAGTTTGTGCCCTGGTAGAGGTACACGCCCTCGCTGCCGTCGCAGGCCCCAACTACTGGCCCTGGCTGTGGCTGTGGCTGGGGCTGCGGCTGTGGCTGCGGCTGGGGCTGCCCGCTGCGCGCCACTCGCAGCGATGTCGTCTGGTTGTCGCCGATCGGGTTATCCGCCAGGTTCGGGTCGTCCGCCACGAACGCCGAAGACTGCCCAGTGGCGCTCAGGTCGCGGAAGAGCGTCGTCGTCCAGCTCCCCACCACCCGCAGCGACGAGGTGGAGTCGTCCATCCCGAACGGCCGCAGATCGCCGACGTCGCCGGTGAAGCGGGCGCAGCGGCCCTGGTAGTTCGGGTGCTCGTAGAGGTACACGCCCTGGCTGCCGTCACACGCGTTGCCGGGGGCTGGAGCCGGCGTCGGTGCGGGCGCCGGGCCCGTCACGCGCGCTGAGGTCGCCTGGTTGTCGCCGATGCGGTTGTCGGTCAGGTTCGGGTCGTCGGCGGTGAACGTCGAGTTCTCGCCGGTCACGCTCAGGTCGCGCGCTAGGGTGACGGTGTACTTGCCGATGATGCGCAGCGACGATGCCGTGTCGTCAAAGGCGATCGTGCGGAGGTCAGGCGTGTCAGCGGTGATCCGGACGCAGCGGCCCTGGTAGTTCGGGTGCTCGTAGAGGTACACGCCCTCGGCACCGGTGCAGGTGTTCGGCCCGCCGCTCGTGCGCGCCACGCGTAGTGAGCTCGCCCGCCGTGTGCCCACCGTGGTGCTGTTGAGATCCTCGATGCTCTGGCTCAGGCTGACCTCCGCGCCGCCGTAGGTGCCGTCCACAAATAGCCGCGCCGTGTAGGGGCCCACGATCCGTACCGACGAAGCCTGGTTGTTGAACACCTGCCGCCCGAGGTCGGACTCGTCGCCGGTGTAGCGCACGCAGCGCCCGGTGAAGCGCGTGCCCTCAAACAGGTAGACGCCGTCGCCGCGGCAGGTCTGGTCGCCCGTCTGCCGGTAGCCGCGGATCACGCGCACCGAACTGGTTCGGTTATCGTCCACGATCGAGCCGCGCAGCTCCGTGCTGTCTGCGCTGTAGGCCGAGGCCACGTTGCCATAGTTCTGGTCTACGTACAGCACGGCCGTGTAGGTGCCCACGATTCGTACTGAGGAGGCCGCGTTGTTGAAGTTGGAGGCGCTCAGGTCCGAGACGTCAGACGTCACCCGGATGCAGCGCCCCTGGTAGTTCGCGCTCTCGTAGAGGTAGATGCCCTCGCCGCCGTCGCAGCTTCTCACCTGGGCCACGGGCGCCGCACCGGCGGTGCCGGCAACGGCCGCGAGCGCCGAAAGAGCCACGAGCAGCGCAACAAGAAGATGGGGAATGCCCCTGCGCATTGTGCTGCCTTTCCTTCCTTTCGCCCGTCGTGGGGCGTCTGAGCAAACGAGCTCCATATGAAGGACGATCGGCGCCCCTGTTTCGTTCCCTCCCTCTGCCCGAGCCTCAGCACTACACTGCTCAGCACACTCGGCCATCAGCACTGGCGCCTCACGGCTCACGACTCAGCCCTCGACGCTTCGCACCTGTCAGACTATGCTATCATCGTGCAGTAGTGCGGCGCACCGCCCCACGGCGGGGCTCGCCCCCTATTCCTTCGGTGAAGCCCCTGACGAGCGAGAAAGGATCGCGCCGCCGGCCCCGCCGGCACGTGACCGCCTATGACCAACAGCCCTCTCCAGCAGCTCGAGTGGCGCTGCATCGGCCCCTTCCGCGGCGGCCGCTGCATCGCCGTTGCCGGCGACCCGAACCAGCCGGCGGTGTTCTACTTCGGCTCCACCGGTGGCGGCGTCTGGAAGACCACCGACGCCGGCCTCTACTGGCAGAATATCTCCGACGGTTTCTTCAAGCGCGCCTCGGTCGGCGCGATCGCGGTGGCCGAGTCCGACCCGAACGTGATCTACGTCGGCATGGGCGAGAGCACTATCCGCGGCAACGTCTCCCACGGCGACGGCGTCTACAAGTCCACCGACGCCGGCCGCACCTGGCGGCACCTCGGCCTCGAGCGCACCCGCAACATCAGCAAGGTCCGCGTCCACCCGCAGAACCCCGACGTGGTGCTGGTGGCGGCCCTCGGCCACGCCCACGGCCCCAACCCCGAGCGCGGCGTCTACCGCTCGGCCGACGGCGGCGCCACCTGGGAGCTGACGCTGCACCGCTCCGAGGAGGCTGGTGCGAGCGACCTGTGCATCGACCCGACCAACCCGCGCATCGTGTACGCCGGCTTCTGGGAGACCCGCCGCGGCCCCCACTCCATGTCCAGCGGCGGCCCCGGTAGCGGCCTGTTCCGCTCCGAGGACGGCGGCCTCACCTGGGCTGAGCTCACCGACAAGCCCGGCATGCCGAAGGGCACCAGGGGCAAGATTATGGTTGCCGCCTCGCCCGCCAAGCCCGGCCGCATCTGGGCCATGGTCGAGGCCGAGGAGGGCGGCGTCTACCGCTCCGACGACTGGGGCGAGAGCTGGGAACGCCTGTCCGAGGACCGCAACCTGCGCCAGCGCGCCTGGTACTACAGCCATATCTACGCCGACCCCAAAGACCCCGAGACTGTCTGGGTGCTGAACGTGGAGATGTGGCGCTCGGTGGACGGCGGCAAGACCTTCGGCCGAGTCCAGCAGCCGCACGGCGATAACCACGACCTATGGATCGACCCGCGGAACCCGCAGCGCATCATCCTCGGCAACGACGGCGGTGCCACCGTGAGTCTCAACGGCGGGGTGTCGTGGTCGTCGATCTATAACCAGCCCACCAGCGAGTTTTACCACGTCACGGTGGATCATCGCACCCCTTACCGCGTCTACGGCGCGCAGCAGGACAATACCACCATGAGCGTGCCGAGCCGCAGCGGCCGCGACGCGATCACCACCACCGAGTGGTACGAGATCGGCGGCGGCGAGAGCGGCTACGTGGCGGTGGACCCGCGCGACCCGAACATCATCTACGCCGGCAGCTACCAGGGCTACCTGACGCGCTACGACCACGGGCGCGGCCAGCTGCGCAACGTCGGTGTCTGGCCCGAGGAGTACAGCGGCTGGAGCGCCGGCCAGCAGAAGTACCGCTTCAACTGGACCTTCCCGCTGCTCCTCTCGCCGCACGACCCCGGCACGCTCTTCTGCGCCGCTAACGTCGTGTTGCGCTCGCGCGATGAGGGCATGAGCTGGGAGGAGATCAGCCCGGACCTGACCCGCAATGACCCGGCCACCCTCGGGCCGTCCGGCGGGCCGATCACCAAGGACAACACCGGCGCCGAGACCTACGGCACCATCTTCGCGCTGGCCGAGTCGCCGCTCCAGGCCGGCCTGCTCTGGGCCGGCTCCGACGACGGCCTCGTGCACCTGAGCCGAGACGGCGGCGCGAGCTGGGAGAACGTGACCCCGCCCGAGCTGCCAGAGTGGGCCCTGATCAGCATTGTCGAGCCCTCGCCGCACGACCCGGCGGTTGCTTACCTGGCAGCCACGCGCTACAAGCTGGACGACTTCGCGCCGTACCTGTACGCGACGTCGGACTACGGCAAGACGTGGCGGAAGATCACCGGAGGCATCCCCGCCGACGACTTCACGCGCGTGGTGCGTGAGGACCCCGCGTGGCGCGGGCTGCTCTACTGCGGCACCGAGACCGGCGCCTATGTCTCGTTCGATGACGGCGGGCGGTGGCAGCGCCTCAACGGCGCCCCCGATAGCGGCACGATCTAGACGCTGCCCGTCGTCCCGGTCCACGACATGGTCATTGCCCAGGGGGACCTGGTGCTCGCCACACATGGGCGCTCCTTCTGGGTGCTAGACGATCTGGCGCTGGTGCGGCAGATGGCCGAGGTGGCTGAGGGCGCGTCTGCGGCGAAGCTCTTTACCCCGCGCGACACCGCGCGCTTCGGGCGGCTGTTTGACTTCGGCGCGCCGGCGCAGAATGGGCGCAACTACATCTTCGTGGCCGGCATGATGGCGGCCTTCGAGCAGGCCAAGACGCCTGGCGGTGAGACGAAGCGTAGCTGGCTCGACGTCGGCACCAACCCTGCTGATGGCGTGGTGGTGAGCTACCTGCTGCCGGAGGAGGCCGAGGGCAAGCTCACGCTGACCTTCCGTGACGCGCAGGGGGCCGAGATCCGCACCTTCAAGAGCAAGAAGAAGGACGAGAAGCCGAAGGCCGAGTCCGCCGCACAGGGCGCAGCCGGTGAGACGGACGCCGCGGGCGAGAGCGCCGTGGCGCCGGGCGAGTCCCAGCCGACTGCTGCCCCGACGGTGCCGCCCGAGGACAAGGACGACGAGCCGAAGGCGCCCGCGAAGGCTGGCCTGAACCGCTTCGCGTGGGACCTGCGCGGCGCGCCGGCGCAGAAGATCACCAGCGGCGAGGGGCACAAGGACGTGGACCTGTCGGCGCCGCGCGTGCCGCCGGGGCGCTACTGGGTGGAGCTGAAGGTGGGTGAGGAGGCGCAGGTGGCCAATATCACCATCCTGCCGGACCCGCGCGTGAGCACCACGCAGGCCGAGTACGAGGCGCAGTACGCGCTCCTGCGACGCATCCACGGCATGGTGGACGGCGCGCACAAGGCGGTGAACCGCATCCGCGCGGTGAGCGAGCAGCTCGATGGCTGGACCAAGCGCAGCGAGAAGCTTGAGTCCGGCGCGCGCATCGCTGCGGCGGCCAAGGCGCTCAAGGCCAAGCTCACGGCAGTGGAGGAGAAGCTGATCCAGGTGAAGGCCCGCAGCAACCAGGACACGCTCAACTTCCCGGTGATGCTCAACGCTAAGATTGCGGCGCTGGCGGGGGCTGTGTCGAGCGCCGAGGCCGCGCCGACGCGGGCCCAGGAGATGCTCTGCGAGGACCTGGCGACACGTCTCTCCGAGCAGCTCGGGGTGCTCGAGGTGGCGCTCGCGCAGGACCTGCCGGCCTTCAACACCCTCGTGCGCGAGGCCGACGTGCCGGCGATCATTGTCGAGTAGGGGCGTCGGAGTGCCCCGCCGCGAGCCCGCTGTTCACGCGGCTCGCGGCGGGGCATTTTATCTCATAAGAGTCTGCGGCGATCCTGGGCGCTACAGCGGTGAGCAGTGCGCCTGAGTCACAGCACCGAGGACGCGGAGAGCTCCCACCCTCGGTCACAGTGCCCCTGTGGCTCAACTGATATGCCCACCGCTGTATGAGGCTGGGCGGAGGAAGTTGCGGAACAGTTCCGGCGCGTAGCTGCTTGGGCTCACGTCCGGGGCTCTTCTCAGCTCCCCGACGCCGTCGGCAGGTACGGCATGATCGCCTTCGCCAGCGTCATGGTCGGCATCGTCTGGAGCCAGACGCGCCCCGGCCCACGCAGCGTCGTCAGGAACAGCCCCTCGCCGCCGAGCAGGATGTTCTTGAACCCCTTCATCATCTCGATGTCGAGGTCCACTGTCGGCTCGTACATAGCCACGTGGCCGGTGTCCACCTTCAGCGTCTGGCCCGCGTCCAGCGTATACTCCACGATCTCGCCGTCGAGGCAGACGAAGGCGATCCCCGGCCCCGTCACCTTCTGCATGATGAACCCCTCGCCGCCGAAGAAGCCGGCGCCCAGCTTCTTGCGGAAGTGGATCTCCATGCCCAC
>JBDLTZ010000175.1:0-24066 GCA_039805565.1 Chloroflexota bacterium
CGCGAACAGCCCCCCGAGCGCCTGATCCTGCAGCCCGAAGCGCTCCTTGAAGAACAGGTTGAGGTACGGCATCAGCAGCGCCGCCCCGACCGAGATCAGCGCGGGGGGGAGGAGAAGTGGAACGATAAACGCAAAACGATAAACGCTAAAGGTCTGCCTTGCGGGTGCTGCACTATCACTCACTGTAGGTGAAGGCTGGGGTATCGGCGTGGTGATCGTGGGCACGGGCGCTTCAACTGCCCCCTCTTTAGCGTTCAGCGTTTGGCCTTCAGCCTTCACAAAGAGCAGCGGCACGAGCGCCAGCACCAGCCCCGCCCCGGCCACGGCGAAGGAGGCGCGGTAGGCGGCGGGGCTCTCCGCACCCGCGCCGAGCAGCCGGGCGCAGAGGGAGGGGAGCTGGCCCGCCAGCAGGCTCCCGGCGCCGGCCACGCCCAGGTTGACGGCGGCGTTCGCGCTGAAGAGGTGGTCGCGCGTGGCGTCGTCGCTGTGGCGCATCATGAAGGGCGCCGCCGAGACCTGGAACAGCACCGCGGCCACGCCGGTGAGCCCAGCAGCGAGCAGGAGGGGGACCTGGGCGGGCCAGAGCGCCAGCGTCAGCGCCCCACACGCCTGGAGCGCCGCGCTCGCCAGCAGGGCCCGCCGCGGGCCGACGCGCGCCGCCAGCCACCAGAGCGGCAGACTCAGCGCGGCGGCCGTCGCCACCCCCGCGACCGTGAGCAGGCCGAGGAAGCTCCGCGGGTGGCCGAGCGCCAGCACCGCCAGGTTGAAGAGCAGGCTGGTGACGGCGAGGCTACCCGTCACCAGCGCGGCGTGCGTCAGATAGAGCCAGGACGGCCCACCAAGCGCGAGCCAGCGACGCAGGTACGCTGCCACCGCGCTACTGCCCCCGCTCCACCGCCAGCCCGTCGAAATCCTGCGCGCCCCAGGACGCCAGGAACGCGTCCCAGCCGACCTCGTACTCGTACGGGCGCTGCCGGTTGCTGCTCGTGGGCCCGAGCACGTCGCGGATGACCACCGCATCCCGGTTGAAGCCGATCACCACCACCGCGTGGTCGTTGCCCAGCACCGTGCGGAACTCCTGTCCCTCAGGGGTGCGCCAGACCGCCGGGCGCCACGGCTTGAAGTCCACCGTCGTCTTCATCCAGACCAGCGCGCCGCGCCGCAGCGCCGCCTCGACTCCAGCGCGGTCGCGGACCGGCTCGGCCGGCAGGCCGTAGTGCTCGAACACTCGCCGCATCGCCGAGCCCGTCGAGCGCGCCAGGAAGTTGGCGGTGTAGTCGCCTGAGTAGCGCTGGGCGATGTCGCCGCCGTGGATCACGAAGCCGTCGCGCGTCTCCTCGATATACGGCTCGACCCGCTCATCCACGCCCACGATCCCCACCATCTCATCCACCGACACGTCGTAGCCGAAGGTGGCGAAGATCACCCAGGCGGCATCGAACTCGCATGAGTACTGGTAGGCCTGCCCCTCCTTGGAGGCCGCGGGGATGTAGGCGTCGTAGAGCCGCCCGTTCACCTCGACCGGGGCCGGGCTCAGCGCCGGCGTGGCCCCCGGCCCATCTCCCTGCACCGCGACCGGGGCCGGGCTCGGCGCCGGCGTGGCCCCCGGCCCATCTCCCTGCACCTCGACCGGGGCCGGGCTCGGCGCCGGCGTGGCCGTCGGCCCCTCAGACCGTGTTGGGAGAGGGGTGTCAGGGAGTGCTGTCGGCGCGGCAGTCTGGGTGGGTGGCACCGCGAGGGCCAGCGGCGTGATGGGCGCGGGCGGCTCAGGGCGCACCACGGCGCGGATCTGGCCGCGCACGCCGGGGTGCAGCGCGAGGGCGCCGAGGGCGGCGAGCGTGACAAGAGCCAGGGCGGCGGTGCGACGCATCGGGACCTCCGGTGGTAGAGCCGCCGGCGGCGGCGGCGCGTCGGAGGAAGTATACTAGCAATGAGACAAGATGATCATCGTCGATTCGTCGTCGCCAGGCCTGTCGGGCGCGGCACCTGCCGTCCCGTGGCCCGCGCCACGGATCACGCCCCGCGCCCCTGACAGGTCTTGTCACCGCGAGCATGGGAGACACCGCATGCCCCTGACGCGAACATTGGCCGCCGCGCTCCTCGCCGCGCTCCTCGCCGCGTGCGGCGGCGCGGCCCCTGCCGCGACGCGGCTCTCGCCGCCCGCCCCGAGCGCCGAACCACCCACGCCCGCCCCAAGCGCTACGCCCGCCCCGAGCGCCGAGCCGCCCACACCCGCCCCGAGCGTCACGCCCGCCCCGCCCACTGCGACGGCGGCACCACCTACGCCCACACCCGCCCCGCCAACCGCTACGCCCGACCCGTGGGCCACCTTCGCGCCCTACACCATCGAGGGCATGCGCGCGCGAGACTACGGCCAGGAAGGGGACATCGAGGTCGTGCGGGTGCTCGAGGAGACGGCCGAGTTCACCCGCTACCTGATCGCCTACCGCGGCGACGGGCTGCGCCTCACGGGCATGATGAACCGCCCACGCGGCGAAGGCCCATTCCCGGTGGTCATCCTGGCGCACGGCTACTACCCGCTCGACGTCTACCAGACCGGCAATGGTACCAGGACCGCGGCCGACTACCTGGCGAGGCGCGGGTTCCTGACCCTCTCGCCGGACTTCCGCTCACACGCCGGCTCCGACGACGCGCCGAACCTCTTCCGCGCCGGCCACGTGATCGACACCCTCCACCTGATCCCCCAGGCGCAGCGCCTCCCCGACGCGCGCCCCGGCCCGGTGGGGCTGTGGGGCCACAGCAACGGCGGCGCGGTGGCGGCCAAGGTCGTGGCGGTGAGCGACCAGGTGGCCGCGGCGGTGATCTACGCGCCGGCGTCCCTCACCATCGCCGAGGACTACGCTTTCCGTCAGGAGCGCTGGCGGCGGCGCGCCGGTCAGCCGCCAGGGCGCCGCAGCGGCGTGATCGACCGCCTTGAGATCGAGTTCCCGGTGAAGCCCGAGGAGGGGCCGGACCTCTACCAGCGCCTCTCGCCGCTGCCGTACCTCGATCTCGTCCAGGCGCCGGTGCAGATCCACTGGGGCACCCTCGACGAGACCGTGCCCTACAAGTGGCCCGGCGACCTCCTCGCGGGGCTCGAGGCGGCCGGCAGGCAGGTCGAGTACTTCGAGTACGAGGGCCAGCCGCACTCCTTCCAGGGCGCCGGCAACCAGCTCTACCTCCAGCGCATCGGTGACTTCTACGCCCAGCACCTCGCGCCGTAGGCGTGCCTCGCTATCCGCAAGCGCTTTCACTTACGAGCTGGGTTTCGCTTCGGAGGCCCACAGCTGTCCGAAGAGAAACCATTCTCTAGGCTCTGCGCGCGACAGGTCGCAGTACGCCGTATGCCCTCGCGCGCACATTGACAACCCCCGCCATCTGAAGTACCATTCTTTTACGCAAGCGCTTCCATATTCCTGCCGGAGCGGGCAAGCCTTCCGCCGCAGTGCCGCGCCGACGTGAGCCGCCGGAGCGTCTATGAGAGACGACCTCACCCTCGCCGACATCGCCAGGATGGCCGGGGTCTCACCCGCCACCGCCTCGCGCGTGATCAACAACCTCGTCGGGGCGCGCTCGAAGGCCCGCGATCGCGTCCTGCGCGTCATCGAGGAGACCGGCTTCCAGCCCCACGCCGCCGCCCGCTCGCTCGCCTCGCAGCGCTCGCACGTGATCGGCCTGCTCATCCCCGCGCCCGCCAGCCAGGTTCTCGGCCACCCCAACGTC
The DNA here is from genome assembly GCA_039805565.1 of Chloroflexota bacterium. Classification (GTDB taxonomy): domain Bacteria; phylum Chloroflexota; class Chloroflexia; order Chloroflexales; family Roseiflexaceae; genus CALJIC01. Next base: position 3,724 of record JBDLTZ010000175.1, read on the forward strand.
CTCCAGCTCGCCGAGGTCACGACCCAGGCGTGCCACGAGCACGGCTACCTGCTGAGCCTGTTCCTGCTCGGCAGCGCCGCCGACGAGCAGCGCGTCTTGCCGAAGGTCACGCGCAAGGGGTTCGTAGACGGGCTGATCGTGCGCGGCGCCGACGACCGCGGCAGCGACCCGCTGCTTCACCGCCTCGCCGCCCTCGGCGCGCCCTTTGTGTCGCTCGGCCGCCCCGCCGACCCCCAGCGCATCAGCTACGTGGCCACCGACAACGAGACCGCCGCCTACGGCGCCGTTACCCACCTGCTGAACCTGGGCCGGCGGCGGGTGGCGCTCCTTGTGGGCTCGCTCGAGCCGCCGCACAGCCAGGAGCGCCTCTCGGGCTACCGCCGCGCGCACACCGAGCGCGCCCTCCCGCTCGACGATCAGCTCGTCGCGGTGGGCGGCATGAGCGAGAGCGCCGCCGCCACACGCGTGCTCCTCCGGCACCGCCCCGACGCGATCTTCCTGCCGACGCGCGTGGCGCTCGATGTGCTGCGCGTCCTGCGCGACGCCGGGCTGCGGGTGCCCGAGGATATCGCGCTGATCGGCTTCGACGACCTGCCGCTGGCCCAGCAGACCGACCCGCCGCTCACCACCGTGGGCCAGCCGATGCAGGCCATGGGCCGGCAGCTCGTGCGCATGCTGCTGGACCAGATCGAGAACCCCGCCGCCCCGCCGCAGCGGGTCGTCTTCCCGCAGGAGCTCATCGTCCGGCAGTCGTGCGGCGCCCTGCGCCCATGACCGCCCAGCTATGGCCGCAGATCATCGGACCGAGACACTTCAGGAGAACACACATGAGCATCGGCAGAACACGGATCACCACCAACCCGGTGACGGACAAGCTTCGCAGCGGCAAGCCCTCGGTGGGCACCTGGCTCTCGCTCTGCTCCCCCGTGGCGGCCGAGAGCATGGCGCATGTGGGGTGGGACTGGCTCGTGGTGGACGTCGAGCATAGCCCGGTGGGCTTCGACACCATGGTGAACTGCTTCCGCGCCATCCAGCTCGGCGGCGCCGCCCCCATGGCGCGCGTCCCCTGGAACGACACCATCTGGATCCAGCGCACGCTCGACGCCGGCGCGCTTGGCCTGGTAGTGCCGATGGTCAACAGCGCCGAGGACGCCCGCCAGGTGGTGAGCAACATGAAGTACGCCACCCGCGGCCAGCGCAGCTTCGGCGGGAGCCGCGTGGCGCCCTACCTCGAGAGCGACTACCGCACCTGGGCGGACGAGCACCTGGCGGTGATCGTGATGATCGAGACCATTCAGGCGGTGGAGCAGGCCGAGGCGATCCTGAGCGTGGACGGGGTGGTAGGCTGCTTCATCGGCCCGAACGACCTGGCGCTCTCGATGGGCCTCCGCCCACAGGATATCGGCCCGGGAACCGAGCACGAGTCGGCGATGATGGCAGTACTCGCGGCGGCCAAGAAGACCGGCAAGGCCGCCGGCAAACACTGCTTCAGCGCCTCCGAGGTCACGATGCGCATCGGACAGGGCTTCCAGTACCTGGCGCTGGTGAGCGACGCGGCCTTCATGACCAAGGCGGCGCAGGAGGCCTACGCGGCGATCGATTTCACCGGCGCGGCGCGCACCGCTGAGGAGGCGGTGGGCAAGCTGTACTAGCCGCGAACGCATTCAGATAGCAGAGAGGCACCATCACGATGAAAAAGGTCTGGACCGAGGTGGAGCTCCACCCCGAGGCGCTGGCGCGGCTGCAGGCCGTGGCCGACGTCGTCACGCGCGGCACCCTCGAGAACCTTCCCGGCGCCGAGGCCGCCGTCATCGGCCGCAGCACGGTCGACTCCGCGTTCATCGAGCACGCCGGCCCGAGCTTAAAGATGACTATTCGCCACGGCATCGGCTACAACACCATGGACGTGCCTACCTGCACCAGCTACGGTGTCCTCGCGTGCAACACCCCCGACGGGCCCACCGAGAGCACCGCCGAGCACGCCGTAGGCCTGCTCCTGGCCGTCGCCAAGGTGATCGTGCGCTCCGACGCAGTGATGCGCGCAAACGAGCGCGTGCCGTTCCACTCGCTGCGCGGCGTCGAAGTGCGCGACCGCGTCCTTGGGGTGGTGGGCTGCGGGCGCATCGGCCGGCGGGTGGCCGAGATCTGCGCGCTGGGGCTGAAGATGAAGGTGATCGCCTTTGACCCGTTCCTATCCAGCGCAGCCGGCCTCGCCGAGGGGGTCACGCTGGTGGAGAGCCTCGACGCGCTGCTGGCGCAGTCTGACTTCGTCACGCTGCACACGCCGCTCAGCGTGGAGACGCACCACCTTATCAGTGAGCGTGAGCTGCGCCTGATGAAGGCGGGCAGTTTCCTCATCAACGTCAGCCGCGGCCCGGTCCTGGACGAGCAGGCCCTCATCCGCGCCCTGCAGGACGGGCACCTGGCCGGCGCGGCACTCGACGTATTCGACCCGGAGCCGCCCGAGCCAGACAACCCGCTGCTCACGATGAAGAACGTGGTGGTCACGCCGCACATCGCCAGCTTCACCGACATGGGCTACTGGCGCATGTCCCAGAGTGTGGCGGACCAGGTGATCCAGGTGCTGGCCGGCGAGCGCCCCACGTTCGTGATCGACCCGGCGGCCTGGCCCGGGCGCATGGCGTCAACCACGCAGGCGCCTGAGGTTGCGCTGTAGGGTGCATCGTGAGGTGCGTCACCCCTCTCCCGCTGTAGGAGAGGGGGCAGAGGGTGAGGGGCCGAGAGGTGATTGCGGCCCCTCACCGCCCCTGGTGGCGGAGGATCGTGTTGAGCACGTTCGTCGCCAGGTCATTGGGGTCGGTGGCGGCCTGATTCATACCCAGGGCGATCAGCGTCTCGCTCTCCGGCGCGTACCACAGCGCCGCGCGGAAGCCGCCGAACCCGCCGATGTGGCCGAACACCCGGCTCACCGCCTCCTGCCGCGGCTCACCGTCCGGCCCTGGCTCGATCGGCAGCCGGTTGCGCATCATCCCCAGGCCATACGCCAGATACGGCATCTCGTAGCGCCCCTTGCCGTCCACGAACTGCTCCATCTGGGCGCGCGTCTCGAGCTCCAGCAGATCCCCCCAGAACAGCGCCGCGCCGAACAGCCGCAGGTCCTCGGCCGTCGTCACGATGTTGGCAGTGGCGAACGCGAACGACATCGCGACATCAGTCTGGTCCTCGCCCCGGATGTAGCCACGCGCCTGCGCGCCCTGCACCGTATCGTCAGGCACAATGTAGGTGTGGTGCAGCCCTGCCGGCGCGATAATGCGCTGGTGTAGCACCTCGGCGAACGGGAGCCCGGCGACCTGCTCCACCAGCATCCCCAGAACGACGTAGTTCGTGCTGGAGTAGTCCCAGGCGTCCTCGGACCCTGGCTCAAAAGAGAGCGGGAAGTTGGTTGCGTAGTCCACCAGCTCGCGCGGCTCCCACTGCCGGCCCGTGTCCCGGTACGCCTCAGCAACAAACCTGCGGTCCTCGAGGTAGTCGTACAGGCCGCTGGTATGCTGGAGCAGCTGCCGCACCGTGATCAAGTCGCCGTCCGGCAGCAGGTCCGGCAGCCAGCGCGACACCGGCGCGTCCAGCTCGAGCGCGCCCTCCTGCACCAGCTGCATCACCACCACCGCGGTGAACATCTTGCTCAGGCTGCCGATCCGGACCTGCGTCGCGTGGGACATGGGCGTGCCATCTTCCCGGTTCGCGATGCCGCTCGCCCCTGTCCAGGTGGTCCCGTCACCCAGACGTACGCTCAACACCGCGCCGGGGATCGAGCCGTCCGCCACAGCCGCGTCAAGCACCCGCTGCAGCTCCGCTCCCAGCGCGGGGGCCACAGTGTTCTCCGGCGGGACGGGCGTAGGGGGGGCCTGGGTGACGGGCGGGACGCCGTCTGGGGCGGCGGAAGCCTCTCTGCCGGCAGACGTAGCGCGCGCCTCCTCCGGCAGCGGCGTTGCGCCCCTCGCCCCGGGCGTGAAGGCCAGAGCCGCCGCGCGGCCGGGGTATGCGTCCGATGTAGCCGGGGGCGCCTGGCTGACGGTACCCGCGCTGGTCTGTGGAATCGCCGCCTGGGAGATGCCGGCGAGCACGCAGGAGACACCGAGCACCAGCGCGCCGGTGGCGACCAGCGGCCCCCAGCGCCGCTCCCAGGCGCGGCGCCACTCTCCCTGCGGGAGCGCAGAGGTGACCGCCGTGGTCGTCTGCCTCGCGCCGGCCGACGCCGCATGGCGCTCCTTCAGCGTTCGCCAGACCCGCTCGAGCGCCCCGCGGCGGATGGGCTGCTCGACGAACGCATAGGAGAGGGCCGCAAGCATGCACGCCAGCCCGATGCGCCCGGCCTGGAGCAGCCAGCCGTCGTAGGGCACGTCTACACCCGGCCGCGTGAGCATCATGACCGGCCAGTGCCAGAGGTAGATGCCGTAGGAGCGCAGGCCGATCCAGCGCAGCGGCTGGCGCTCCAGCAGCCACGGGATCGCGCGCGCCGCGGGGTGCGTGCTGGCGGCGATCACCAGGGCGGTGCCGAGCGCCACAAGCAGCAGCCCGCCGCGGTACAGCAGCGGGTGCTGCTCGTGCAGCATCGCGTAGGCCGCCACAATCCCCAGCAGCGCCACTCCGCCGACCGCGTCGAGCAGGGCGCCCACACGCCGGCTCCCCGCGGCGGGAACCCGGCCGGGCACCCAGACCATGGCAAGCGCCGCGCCCAGCAGCAGCGCCGACGCGCGCGTATCGGTGCCGTAGTAAATCCGCGAGGGGTCCGCCCCCGGGTCGTACAGCGCCGCCATCAGCCAGGCGCTCCCGGCCGCGGCCAGCAGCGTGAGCGCCAGCAGACCGCGCCGTCGCAGGAAGCGCAGGCCGACGGCGCACACCAGCGGCCAGATCACATAGAACTGCTCCTCGATCGCGAGCGACCAGAGGTGCTGCAGGAGCGGAGGGCGCTCGATCGCATCGAAGTACGACTGCTCGCCGGCGATCAGGTACCAGTTGGTGACATAGGTGACCGCGGCCAGCGTGTCGTGGCCGAGCGTGACGAGCTCTCCCGGCAGGAGGGCGGCGGTCAGCACCAGCGTCCCCGCAAGCAGCAGGAAGAGCGCGGGAAGCAGCCGCCGCGCGCGCCGCACCCAGAATCGTTTCAGGTCGATCCGCCCGCCCTGCTGCCAGTCGAGCAGCAGCAGACCGGTGATCAGGAACCCGCTCAGGACGAAGAACGACTCGACGCCCAGGTAGCCGCCGTACACGGGCAGATCGGCGTGGTACAGCAGCACCGCGGCAACAGCCAGAGCGCGGAGGCCATCGAGGCCCGGCAGGTATGGCAGATGCGCGGGAGACCCTTCTTCTGTCCGCGCGGTATTCGACTGTGCTGGGGGTGCTGCAGCCATGCACTCTCCTCAAACCCTCGCGGAGCCTATTATGGCATAAGCTGTGCCACCTCGTGGCGGGGTCTAGGGATGCTGGGCCTCCAAGATCGCCTCGAAGACATACGTCGCGAGGATATTCGGGTCGGTGGCGCCCTGATTCATGGCCAGCGCGATCGTGACGCCGCTCGCGGGCGCGTGCCACAGCGCCGAGCGGAAGCCACCGAAGCCGCCGGTGTGCCCGAGCACGGTGCCCGCCGAGGCCGGCACATCCGCCGCCACCGGAAGCTGGTTTCGCATCACGCCGAGGCCGTACTCCAGCGCCGGCATGTTGTACTGCCCTTTGCCATCCTCGAAGACCTGCATCGCCGCGAGGGACTCGGGCCGCAGCAGCTCGCCGCCGAACAGCGCCTCACCGAAGCGCTGGACGTCGTCTACCGTCGACACGAGGTTGGCTGTGGCGTAGGCGAACGAGAGCGAGATCTCGGTGTAGTCATGCTCGTGGCGGTAGCCCCGCGCCGCTCGTCCGTGGACCTCCTCGTCAGGCGCGAAGTAGGTGTCGTTGAGCCCGAGCGGGATGAAGATGCGCTCGCGCATCTCGTGGGCCAGCCTATTCCCAGTCACCGCCTCGACGACCATCCCGAGCAGCACGTAGTTGGTGCTGGAGTAGTCCCACGCCCCGGGCTGGCCGGGCTGGAAGAGCAGCTTCTGCCCCGCGGCGTAGGAGACCAGCTCCTCAGGGGCCCAGCGATGCTCCGGCCGCTCGAAGGCCCGCGCCAGATAACCCTTGTCCTCGAGGTAGTCGTACAGCCCCGAGGTGTGGTTGAGCAAGTTCCGGACGGTGGTGCGGTCGCCCGCCGGCAGAAGATCCGGGAACCACGCCGAGACCGGCGCGTCGAGGTCGAGCCTGCCCTCCTCAACAAGCTGCAGCACGACTGCCGCCGTGAAGACCTTGCTGATGCTGGCGATCCGGACCGGGGTCGACGGGGTCATGGGCTGCGAGCGCTGCCAGTCGATGAAGCCGCTCGCACCAGTCCAGACGGCGTACCCTGGGATGTGTACAGCAAGCACGGAGCCAGGGATCTTCCCGTCGCTCACGATCTGGTCGAGCGACCGCTGGAGCGCCGCAGCGAGCTCGGGGGCGATCTCCTCAGCCGCCTGCGATGCGGGCGCGGCTGGGGCGCTGGTGGCCGCCGCAGACGCCGGTGTGCTCGTCGCCGCAGCGGTTGGCTGTGTGGTGGGGCGCTGCAGCACGACTGCGGTGGGCGTCAGAGCCGGTGGCTCGGCCCGAATGACCGCCGTGGCCAACACCTGCTGCGGCGCAGCCGTGGGCGCAGTGCCCGTGGGCGCGCTCGGTGCGGAGCACGCCGCAACACCCCCCGCCAGCCATAGGACAAAGACCCTCATCAGCCGCCGACGCACGAAGAAGACCTGCACTCGTCGTTCTCCTGACTGCTGCACGATGGCGTGCCCGCCTACCCGCCGGCAACACGAGAGGGGCCGAGGATGGCGTCGCCACCCATCGACCCCTCCGACTGCCACCATGGCGCGTAACACAACTCTGTATCCGCCGAGCCCCCGGCGTGCGTGACACCTAGCCGTGGGCCCGTTGGCACATAGAAGCGTGTGCCGCGCAAAAGTGTAGCACACCTGCGAGCCTTTCGGAAGGGCGAGGTGCGTGGCTGAGTTACCTGAGGGCCATCGGCCGTGGCGCGATGATCACGCACTGTGCCGCCACACCGTGCTATCCTCTCCATGTCCGAGCAGACGCTGACGCATATCTACGCGCAGAGGTGACTGTGAGCGTCTTGGCACCCCGCGACATACACGCGCTCGCGGTTGGCGATGCCTACCGCGCGCTCGACACACGCCCGGCGGGACTCGCGCCCGAGGAGGCTGCGGCCCGGCTGATTCGGCACGGCCCGAACGCGCTGCGCGACGCCCAGCCCCGGCCACTCGCGCTGCGCCTGGCCGCGCACTTCTCCCACCTGATGGCGCTGCTGCTGTGGGCCGGCGGCGCGATCGGTTTCATCGCCGGCATGCCACAGCTGGGCATCGCGATCTGGGCCGTCAACCTGATCAACGGCGCCTTCAGCTTCTGGCAGGAGCACCGCGCCGAGCGTGCCACCGCCGCGCTGCGCCGCATGCTGCCGAGCTACGCGCGGGTGCTGCGCGGCGGCGAGGAGCGCCGCGTGCCGGCCGCGGACCTGGTGCCCGGCGACGTGCTGCTCCTCGCCGAGGGCGACCACATCTCGGCCGACGCGCGCCTGGTAGAGGCTGCCGAGCTGCGGGTAGATCAGTCCGCCCTCACCGGCGAGTCCCAGCCAGTCTCAAAGAGCGCTGAGCCAATCCGCGGCGCCGGCATGAGCCGCGCCGAGATCCCCAGCCTGATCTTCGCCGGCACCAGTGTCGCCGGGGGCGCGGGCAAGGCGCTGGTGTGTGCCACTGGCATGGCTACCGCCTTCGGCACAATCGCCCGGCTCACCCAGGACGTATCCGACGAGCAGAGCCCTCTCCAGCGCGAGCTGCACCGTGCGACGCGCATCGTCACCGTGATCGCGCTGCTGGTGGGCGCGCTCTTCTTCGTCCTGTCAAGCGCGGTCGCCGGCATCGACACGGCCAGCAGCTTCATCTTCGCCCTCGGCATGATCGTCGCCTTCGTGCCCGAGGGCATGCTGCCAACCGTCACTCTCTCCCTGGCGCTGGGCGTCCAACGCATGACAAAACGCCACGCGCTGGTCAAGCGCCTCTCGTCGGTGGAGACCCTCGGCTGCACCAGCGTGATCTGCACCGACAAGACCGGCACGCTCACCGAAAACGAGATGACTGTCCGCCGGCTGTGGCTGCCCGGCCGCGAGCTCGACGTCACGGGCGTGGGCTACGCCCCGCGCGGCGATGTGCGGGAGGGCGGGCGGTCCCTCGGCGCGGGCGACGCGGACCTGCGCCATATGCTCACCGCCGCCTCGCTCTGCTGCGACGCGCACCTCGTCCCGCCCGATGGCGACGGGCGCTGGACTGTGCTGGGCGACCCCACAGAGGCCGCGCTGCTAGTGGCGGCGGCGAAGGCCGGGGTGGATGTGACCGCTGAGGCACGGGCAACCCCGCGCCTGCGCGAGCTCCCCTTCGACTCGCGCCGCAAGCGCATGGCCACCGTCCACGCGCGCGGGGCGGGTCGCGTGGCCTACGTCAAGGGCGCGCCGAAGGAGGTGCTGGCGCTCTGCACATCCGCCGTGTGCGACGGCCACGAGGTCGCGCTCACACCCGAGCTGCGCGCCGTCGCTGGTGCCGCGAACGACGCCTACGCCCGCGAGGGGCTACGGGTGCTGGCAGTGGCTACGCACGCGCTCGACCCAGGCGCGCCGCTCGGGGGGCTGGACGCGGGAAACGTCGAGCGCGACCTGACGTTTCTCGGCCTGGCGGCGATGCAGGACCCGCCGCGGCCCGAGGTGTCCGCGGCTGTGGCGCGCTGCCGCCGGGCCGGCATCCGCATCATCATGATCACTGGCGACTACGGACTCACGGCGGCCAGCATCGCCCGCCGCATCGGCATTGTCGGCGGAGAGGACCCGCGCATCATCAGCGGTGCCGAGCTCGAGGCGATGGGCGACACGGCGCTGCTGGAGGTGCTGCGCGAGGAGATCATCTTCGCCCGCGTCGCGCCGGAGCACAAGCTCCGCGTCGTCGCGGCGCTTCAGTCGCTTGGGCACGTGGTGGCCGTGACGGGCGACGGCGTGAACGATGCGCCGGCCCTGAAGAAGGCCGATATCGGCGTGGCGATGGGCGTGGCCGGCACCGACGTGGCGCGCGAGGCGGCCGACATGATCCTGACCGACGACAACTTCGCCTCGATCGTGGACGCCGTCGAGGAGGGCCGGGCGGTCTTCGCCAACATCAAGAAGTTCATCACCTACATCTTCACCAGCAACACGCCCGAGGCCGTGCCGTTTATCCTGTTCGCGCTGAGCCAGGGCCGTATCCCGCTAGGGCTGACGGTGATGCAGATCCTCGCCATCGACCTCGGCACCGATATGGTCCCAGCGCTGGCGCTGGGCGCCGAGCGGCCCGAGCCCGGGCTGATGGACCGCCCGCCGCGCCGCCCGGACGAGCACGTGATCACCGGCGCGCTGCTGCGCCGGGCCTATCTGTGGCTCGGGCCACTCCAGGCGGCCGCGGCGATGCTCGCCTTCTACTGGGCCTACTGGACGAGCGGCTATGCCGGCCGGTGGCTCGACCTACCGGCGGCGGGCGAGCTCTACCGCTCGGCCACGGCCCTGACGCTGGCCGCCGTGGTCTTCACCCAGATCGGGAACCTCTTCGCCCAGCGCAGCGAGCACGCGTCGATCCTCCGCACGGGGCTCGGCGGAAACTCTCTGATCTGGCTCGGCATCGGCGTGGAGCTGATCCTGGTGGCGGCCGTGGTCTACCTGCCGCCGCTCCAGTGGGCGTTCGAGACGTCGCCGTTCGCGCCGGCGGGCTGGCTGCTGGCGCTGGCACTGGCGCCGCTCCTGCTGGTGGCGGATGAGCTTCGCAAAGCGCTCAGAACCGCGCGGGGGAGGTGAGTCATGCATGTGATCGTGATCGGCTGCGGCCGCATGGGCGCCGGGCTGGCTCGCTCGCTCGCCCTCCGGGGCCACACGGTGGCAGTGGTGGACCGCGACCCAAACGCGTTCAAGCTGATCGGGCCAGCCTTCGCCGGGCGAACGGTGGCGCGCCACGCATTTGACCGCGACGGGCTGGTGCAGGCGGGTGTCGAGCGCGCGGACGCTCTCGCGGCGGTGACGGCCAGCGACGATGTCAACGTGATCGTAGCCCGCGCCGCGCGGCTGTTCTTCCGCGTCCCACGGGTTATCGCGCGGCTCTACGACCCGCGCAAGGCGGAGATCTACCGCCGCCTGGGGGTGCAGACGATCGCCACCACCACCTGGGGCGTCAACCGCATCGTCGAGCTGCTCAGCTACTCGGACCTGGACGCTGTGGTGAGCCTCGGCGCCGACGTGGACATCGTGGACGTCGAGGCGCCTCACGGGCTTGCGGGGCAGCCTGTGTCCGCGCTGTACGTTCCCGGCGAGATCCAGGTAGTGGCGGTCAGCCGCGGCGGCACGACCTTCCTGCCCACGCCTGAGTCACGCTTCCAGGCGGGGGATCTGCTGCACCTGGCGCTGCTGACGACCTCGGCGGCCCGGCTACGCGCGCTGCTCGGCACCTGAGAGGTGGGGGGAGCGCGGAGAGACGAGGCCCTCCGCACGGCTGAAGCCGGCGGTTTCCGCGTGGAGGTTTTTATGAATGTTCTGATCGTCGGCGGCGGCACCGTCGGAGGCTATCTGGCCGAGCTGCTGCTCGCCGCCGGACACCGTGTGACGCTGGTCGAGCTGCGTCCCGCTCACATCGACCGGCTGCGCGCCATACTCAAGACGGGGAGCGTCGTGGAGGGAGACGGCGCCGACCCGGCCGTGCTCGAGGCGTGCGGCGCCCGCAGCGTGCAGATCGTCGCGGCCGTCACCGGCGCGGACGAGACGAACCTCGTAGTGACGAGCCTCTCGCACTTCGAGTTCGGTGTGCCGCGAACCCTGGCGCGCGTGAACGACCCGCGCAACGCCTGGCTCTACACGCGCGAGATGGGGGTGGACATCACGCTCAACCAGGCCGACATCGTGGCCCATCTGATCGCCAGGGAGCTGACCACTGAGCCCTAAGGGCAGAGTTGCTCTGCCTCAACCCACGGTTGCTAAACAGATATACCGCACCGCGTTATTCCATGGTATAACATAGGTGGCCAAGCCGACGGTCAATGGACCAACGTCACAGACCATTGGGTCTGTGGGGGAGCCATTGGGCACCCTGCTTGGCCTGTTTATTTGTACACAGCGGCGAGTATCACGGCCTCACAGCCACGATCCAGCGCGGCTCGATCTCCTCCACCGGCCGATCAAACATACCGAGCTGCGCGCCGCGGAAGAGCTGGGCGAAGTCCTCCGGCGCGAAGGCCTTCTTCAGCCGTGACGCGTACGATGTGATGAGCGCCTCCAGGTAGTGCGCCACGTCGTAGTCGCGTGCGTCGTCGAGCGAGGGCGAAGGACGACGGGCGAGAGACTGATGGCCAGCCGAGGGCGCCCCACCATCCTCCTCATCGAATACCCCTTCGTCCTCGGCCGCTGATCGCTCATCCTCGTCCGCCGGACCATCCTCGTCGGGCAGCCAGACATACCCGCCGCCCTCGGCCTTGTAGCAGCGCACGCGCTCGCCGGGCGCCCACTCGGTGCGCCCCGCGGCCAGCAGCGCCTCGTAGGGGGCCTCGCGCAGCGACGCGCGCGAGGTCCGGTAGGCCTCAGGCGTCTTCGTGAGCCTGGAGCGCATCGCGACATCGGCGGCGGGCAGCGCGCGCGCCCGCAGCGCCTCGACAGTCTCCAGGTAGGCGGCGCGCACCCCGGCCGTGTCCCCAAGCATCGCACAGCGCAGCGCCTGGCGCAGGAAGCGCTCGCCGAAGGGCTCCGAGCGACTGCTGCGCAGCGCCACGCCGCGCACCACCAGACGGCCGTCGTAGCCCAGCAGCGCGTAGTTCTTGACCTCATGCGAGAGCATGGCGGCGTAGCGCCCCTCGTACTCCAGCCGGATGCCGGGGTCGAGCGTCGCCGCCACCTCGGCCACCAGCGCCCGCTCGCGCGCCACGTCCCACCCCTCGGGCAGCGCGAAGTAGACCCCGTCGGTGTCGGCCTCGATCAGCGCCACGCCGCGCACCCGCAGCTCCCCCACCACGTGCGCCAGCGTCTCGCGCCCGCGACGCGTCACCTCGTCGGCGGCGCGCCGGTCGGCGAACAGCGCCATGTCGCCGGCGCCCATGTACCCGTAGGCCGAGTTGATCAGCACCTTCATCGCGGCCTGCATCGCGTCGTGGCGGGCAGCGGCGGCGGGATCTGCGGTGTCGCGCGCGGCGGCCTTGTGGTGCAGCCGTAGGTCGGTGAGCCGGCCGACGATCGCCAACAGCGCACCGAGCTGGTCGCAGGCCGGGCCGATGCGGTGGACACGCATGAGCGAAGGGTAGAGCGAGGCGATGTCGGCCTTGACCACGTTCCGCGCGATCCCCTCGGCGAACAGGTGCAGGGCTCCGCCCGCGTGCGGCCCAAGCACCGCGTCCGAGCCCGGGTCATGACGGGGGAGCGCGGCCCCGGCCCGCAGGTAGGCCCGCACCAGCAGCGGCTCGAGGATGCCCATCGCCGGCCCGGCGGAGGCGAGGCGCTCCAGACGGCGCGGCGCCATCCCGGCCAGCGCGAACGGCGCGCCCATCAGCCGCCGCGAGAGGCCGTCTACCTCCGCCACGTCCTGCAGGGCGTAGCGCCGCACGGAGTCCGGGTCGCGCCGGTAGGTGGCAAGCACCTCGGCGCCCGGGATGTAGACGCGGTCGGGGTCAGCCAGACCAAAGGCGCGCGCCACGTCCTTCAGACGGTGGCTCGGCAGCTCACGCGTCACGAAGTCGTGCCGCCGCACCGCGTCGAGGGTGTCCACAAGCTCGCGCCCGGCCACCGAGTAGCGCGTGCGGCGGCGGGCGCGCGGCCCAGCCCAGGAGGCGTCCTCGTAGCGGGCCGGCTCCGGAGGGCCCTCCGCGCGACCGAGCGCCAGCGTCACGCCGAGCGCCTCCGCACGCCCCACCAGGAAGGGCATGTCGAAGCCGAACAGGTTGTGGTTCTCGATCACGTCGGGGTCGCGCCTGCGCACCAGGTCGCACAGCTCGCGGATCAGCGCGGCCTCGTCCTCCGGGCGTGGCGCCTCGAGCAGCGCCTCCAACCCCTCGCTGTCGCGCACAGCGGCCATAAAGATCCGGCCGCGCGCCGGGTCCAGCGCCGTGGTCTCGAGGTCCACCTGCATGCGCCGTAGGTCGCCGTAGGTCATGCCGCGGAAGCAGACCTGGCCGGTGCTCATGAGGTACTGCTCCACCGGCCCCACGCGGTAGTAGTCCCAGTCCAGCTCATAGAGGCTGGGCACCTGCCGGCCGATGCGCCGCGCCGCGCCCTCGAGCAGCGTGCGCTCCAGCGCCCGCCCGCTGCGCGCCGTGATCAGGTAGCGGAAGGAGCCCGGCGGCCCCTCCAGCTCGCGGTAGCTGAAGGGGGCCAGGTCGCCGCCCGGGGCGTCCGCCGGCTGGAGGCCACGCCCGGCGTGCGCCAGGTCATCGAGGGAGGCCGCGAACAGCCACGGCCGGAAGCGCTCGCGCTCGCAGACCGTCGCCCCGGCCACCCGCCGCCACACCAGCGCCCGCCCATCCCGGTCAGCCCACACCGATACGATACCGGGCGTCGCATCCCAGCCGAACAGATACTCATCGGTTATGTCGCGCGGCTGCTCCATGGCGCTCTCCGCACACCCCGAACAGACATGCGAGACGATAGCACGGAAGCGAGCGCGCGGCAAGGGGCGCGGCCACCTGCGCAGGGCTTGGGGTATAGATGACTGGTGCATCGTCGCTTCGGGTTTGGTGGGGACACGGAGTTCTCACCCCTCGTGCGCTCGATGGTCCGGTCGTTTTGTTTCTCTCCGCGAAGGGCGCTGCCGGCATCCCTGCACCGTCTTCGCCGCCTCAGGCTGGAAAGCTCACAATAGAAGCCGCTCCCACGGCCGGGGTCGCCGTCACACACCCCATCTTCACCCGCGACCGCTTCACATGGACCGCCTACCTGCTGCTGTGCTACTTCTCCCACGTCCAGGCGCTGCTCGGCCCGTCCCTGCCGTTCCTGCGCGCCGAGCTCGGCCTGGGCTACCTGGCTGGCAGCCTCCACCTGAGCGCGTTTGCCGTGGGCATGGCGCTCACCGGCCTGCTGGGCGAGGGCGTGGTGCGCCGCCCGGGCTTCCGCCGCGCGCTCTGGTCGGGCGCAGCAGGCATGGGAGTCGCGATCATGCTCGTAGCCGCCGGGGGACACGTCGCGGTCGCTATCGCCGGCTCGGCGCTCGTCGGCGCCCTCGGCACAGACCTCGTCACCGCGCAGCAGGCGTCGCTGTCGCTCAGCACGGCCCGTGGCGGTGGCCTGCGCAGCGGTCGCGCTTCGGGCAACACGCTACGCAGCGCCTTGAGCGCACGCTACTCCTTGAGCGGCACGATCGCGACCTGGAGCGCGTCACGGTAGACGATCTGCGAGGGGTGCGGGTTCTTGCGCCGGATGACCTTGACCACCCGCCCCTCGCGGCGCGCGTTCGCCGCCACCCCCTTGCCCACCTGCTCCCACCCCGCATCAGTGAAGTAGAAGCGGGCGCGCGAGTTGGTGACGCGTGGCATCGTGAGGTCGAAGCCGCCCACGCCGGCCACGAACGCGCCCGCCAGCGGGCTGGCCGGGATGTACTCAACACTCCCGTCGTCGCGGCCCCGCGGCGCGTGGCCGGCGTTGCAGAGGATGCGGTAGATCATCGGCGGGCCCTCCCCTCCGTCGGGCAGCGGATCCTCGCGCACACGGACTGAAGCAATCGCCCACGCCGTGCCCGCTGTGATGATAAACGGGCTGCGAGTGCGCTTTCATCCGCCTGACGTGCGGCGCGCTCCACTCAACACAGCCGGCGCAGTTTTTGGCTACAATACCCACATCCGGCTCTTGCGCATGCGTGTGGCCGAACAAGGGGAGAGTATGCCAAAAACAACCGTGGCCGCGATCATCACCCGACACGATGGCTCGGACGAACAGGTCCTGCTGACGCGCCGCGCCGGCGAGCCGTTCCGCGGGCAGTGGTGCCTCCCCGGCGGCCACTTCGACGAGTACGAGCCGGCCGTGGACGCCGTGGCGCGCGAGGTGCGCGAGGAGACGGGGCTCGCCTTCGCGCCCACGTTCTTCCGCTACTTCGACGAGATCATCCCCGAGATGCAGATTCACGCAGTGGTGCTGGCCTTCCACGGCGCGGCCGAGGGTGAGCTCGTGGCGCAGGAGGAGGAAGTGCAAGAGGTGGAGTGGTTCTCGCTCGCGGAGGCGCGCGCCATGCCGCTCGCCTTCCGCCACGCGGAGATCGTGGCCGCCTTCGCCGACGCGCCGCGCTCGTAACGAACCGCTGCCTGAGGGTTCGTCGTCTGCTCGTCCGTCGTCACCGCTCGCCCGTCGTGCGTGGGGTGGGCGTGCCAGTGGCGCCCCGCACGCGTGGAGCCGTGCTATCATACACACCCTCATTCACGATGCGTGCCGAGCGGAGAGCGGATGGCGACCACACGACCCACGCGCGAGGAGCTGGAGCGCGCCTACGGCAGAACGATCGAGGACATCATCGCCCCTGGCCTGCGGGTGCTGTTCTGCGGCATCAACCCCGGCCTGTACTCGGGCGTCACCAGCCACCACTTCGCCCGGCCCGGCAACCGCTTCTGGCCCACGCTGCACCGCAGCGGCTTCACGCCGCGCCAGCTGGCCCCCGCCGAGGAGCGTGAGCTCTTGTCCCACGGCCTGGGGGTGACGAACCTGGTGGCGCGCGCCACCGCCGCCGCCGATGAGCTTAACGCCGAGGAGATCCGCGCCGGCGGGCAGCGCCTGGAGGAGAAGGTGACGCGGTACGCGCCGCGGGTGGTTGCGGTGCTCGGCGTCACCGCCTACCGCACGGCGTTCGAGCAGCCGCGCGCCGCTATCGGCCGCCAGCCTGTGCCGCTTGGGCCGGCGCTGCTGTGGGTGCTGCCCAACCCGAGCGGGCTCAACGCGCACTACACACCCGCCAGCCTTGCCGACGTGTTCCGCGCGTTCCGCCTCGAAGCCGAGGCTGCGATTGAAGCATAAGGCTCGCGCGATGCCGACCCTCTCCCTGATCTGCGGCCTGCCCGGCGCCGGCAAGACCACCCTCGCCCGCCGGCTCGAGCAGGAGCGCGCCGCGCTGCGCCTCTCGCCCGACGAGTGGATCGCGGTCATTCTGGCCGACCACGCCGACACCGCCGAGCGCGACCGGCTGCGCGACCCGGTCGAGTCGCTCCAGTGGGACCTTGCGCGGCGCGTGCTGGCGCTCGGGCGTGACGTCATCCTGGAGAACGGCTTCTGGTCGCGCGAGGAGCGCGCCCGCTACCGCGCAGAGGCCCAGGCGCTCGGCGCGCGCGTCGAGCTCCACTACCTGGCGGCCTCGCGCGAGGTGCTGTGGGAGCGTCTCGCACGCCGCAACGCGCAGCTCCCGCCCGGGACCTTCGCCGTCACCGAGACAGACCTCGATACATGGGCGGGATGGTTCGAGCCGCCCGCCGCCGACGAGCCCGGCTTCGAGACGGTCGTCGTTCACACGCCCGCAGACAACAAGGAGGAAAGACCCACCATGAGCAGCGACACCCGCCGCGCCCGCATCGACCGCCTCGCCGCCCTCCCGGATGAGCTCGCCGCCCTGCTGAGCAGCATGGTCGATGCGCAGCTCGATGCCCCTGCCCCCGGCGACCCGTGGACAGTGCGGCAGGTGGCGCACCATATTGCGGACTCGCACATGAACGCGTTCGTCCGCACCAAGCTGATCCTCACCGAAGACCACCCGACGCTCAAGCCCTACGACCAGGACGCCTGGGCGCTGCTTCCCGACTCGAAGGCCATGCCGGTCGAGTCCTCGCTCGCCATCCTGCGCGGCGTTCACGCCCGCTGGGTGCGCCTCTTTGAGGCGCTCAGCGACGAGGAGTGGGGCCGCACCGCCCACCACCCCGAGAACGGCACCGTCACGCTCGAGGGGATGCTTGCGAGCTACGCCCAGCACAGCGACGACCACCTGGCACAGATGCGGCGTATCCTGGCGGGCGACGGAAGCGACGCCTAGCAGCTACTGGACCCGGGCTTCACAGGTCAGGCTGAACGTGTCGCTGCCGTCCTGGCCGTAGCACTCGTCCATACCCGCGTCGCCGCAGGTCGTCGTCGCCCGGGCCGCCCAGTAGCACGTCGTCAAGCTGCCTGCCGCGCAGGAGATCGGCCCCGCCGCCACCCAGGATGCCGTCGTCGCCGTTCGCGCTGTCGAGGTGGACGACGTCTCCTGGCGCGCCGTATGGGACGCCGCAGCCTTCCTCGGCATCCCCACCGAAATCGTCAGCCACGGCTGGGATCAGTGCTTCGGCAGCTGACGCGCCACATCCCCCATCCGCGCGAAGGTCACGTCGCCATGGGCCCGGCAGTGGGCGATGAAGCGCTCCAGCATCGCTACCCGGTGCCCGCGGCCGATCACCTGCGGGTGCAGGGCCACCGTCAGCACCCCGCCATCGACGTGCTCGTGCATCCAGTCAAACTCCTCGGTCCAGATCTCCAGCACCTTGCTCGGCGCCGAGGTGCCGTTGCGGTATGGGCTGAAGTTGAACTGGAAGTGCACCCAGTCGTCGAGCTCGAACGACATCGGCAGCTCCCACAGCCGCGCCTCGCGCCCCTTCACCAGCGGCTCGTCGCGGCTCACCCGGTCCCCGATCCGCGGCCGGTAGGGGCGGAAGTCGTCCGCCATCAGGCTTGAGTCGTACAGAAAGCCATACTCCTCCAGCAGCGGCAGCGTGCGCTCTGACATGTCGGCCGAGGGCGAGCGGTAGCCGAGCGGTCGCACGCCCACGCGCTCCAGCGCGGCCAGCGCCCGCTCCATGTCACGCCGCTCCTCATCCGCCGTCTGCCCACTCGGGTCTACGTGGGCGTACGAGTGGTGCGCCAGCTCGTGCCCCTCGGCCAGGATGGCAAAGACCGCCTCGGGGAAGGATTCGATCGTGTGCCCGGGGGTGAAGAAGGTGGTCTTCAGGCCCTGGCTCCGCAGCATCTCCAGCAGACGCGGGACGCCCACGCGCGCGCCGTACTCGCCGCGGTACAGCATGGCGGGCGTCGTATTCTGGTAGCCGAACCAGACCGACATCGCGTCGAAGTCGAACGTCAGGCAGATAGTGCTGTTTGGCATGCGCCGTCCCTTGCTCTCAAGTTGCTCGCCCGCCTGCGCGGGCGGCCATCCTACCACAGAAGGCCGGCCGACGGGCTCCGGGGTACGTCCCGACAACCAAAGCGTATCTGTTTTGGCGCATATCTGTGCACTCACAGCTGCGCGTCCGACGGTATCATCAGGTCAGATTTCGATGCAGGCTCCATCATACCCCCCCGCTCACCCCGCTTGCACGAGAGCGCACAGCGCTTCATCCAGCATGTATCCGAGACAGCGTAGAGCCAGTTGTGAGAACAATGCCGTCCTCGAAACACATCCACCTGATCGCCGCCCTTGTGCTCGTGGCCAACCTGCTGGCCGCCTGCCTTAAGGGCGCTCGGCCCGCGCAGATACCGGTCGAAACCCCCGAGCTGTTCCTCGTCATCAACGCGCGGACCGCCGACGCCATCAACCTGTCCATCGCCGACGACGTCCTGCGCCGCGCCGATGAGATCTTTCGCTAGATCATGCGCTCCAGCATCCGCCGCCGCCTGACAATCACCTTCGTCTGCATAGCGATCCTGCCGCTGCTGGTGGCCGGGATCGCAGTCGCGTGCCAGAGCTTTACCGTCCAGCGGCAGCAGGTGCTCGCGCTGCAGTCCGAGGTCGCCCAGCGCATCGCCGTCGAGGCCTCCGGCTACGTCGATCAGGTCGAGAACGAGCTGCGGCAGGTCGTCGCGCTCCACGAGCTGGCCAAGCACAGGCCGAGCGCGCAGCGCAATCTGCTCTCGGAGCTGCAGGCCTACCGCCAGGGCTATGCCTCGCTCACGCTGCTGGACGAGGTCGGCCGAGAGCTCATCCGCGTCGAGCGGCTGCACGTCGTGCCGCAGGATGAGCTGCGCAGCCGCGCCTCCGAGGACGCGTTCCGCAGGCCGACGGAGACCGACCGCACCTACATCAGCCCGATCACATTCGACCAGCTCACCGGCGAGCCGGCGCTCACCGTCGCGGTGCCCATACCCGACCCGCGCACCGGTCAGAATAGCCGTGTCCTCGTGGCGCAGGTGCGGGTCAAGAAGATCTGGGATCTACTGCGGGACGTGCCTGTGCGAGGCGGTGAGACGATCTACATCGTCGACAGTGAGCGGCGCGTGGTCGCCCACCGCCAGCCGTCGATCGTGCTGCGCGACACGCGGGTGCAGCTCTCGGGCAAGGACGGCTTCGCGCGCGGGCTGGACGGGGGGCTGGTGGTGCAGAGCGTCCACCCGTTCACGCTCGGCGAGCAGCAGCTCACCGTGGTCGTCGAGCGCCCCGTGGGCGAGGCGTTCAGGCTGCTGATCGGCACTGCGGCGACTACGGCCGTCGCGCTGCTGGTCACGCTCGGCGTCTCCCTGGGCCTGGGGTTGGTGGCAGTGCGCCAGATCGTCCGCCCGGTCGAGTCGCTGGCCGAGGTCGCGCGGGCGATCACCGCGGGCGACCACTCGCGGCGGGCGAGGGTTGATACGGGTGATGAGATCGAGCACCTGGCCGACGCGTTCAACACCATGAACGAACAGCTACGCCACACCCTCGAGAGCCTCCACACGGTGGTGGCCAACGTGCCAATGTTCCTCTACACTGCGGACGCGGGCGGCCGGGTGACCTTCATCGAGGGCCGCGCGCTCGAATCGCTGCGCCAGACGCCCGCGGAGATCATCGGCCACACGCTCACCGCTCTCGACCCCGACAGCGCCGAGCTGCGGCAGGTGGCTGGCGCGGGGCTGGCGGGAGAGCGCCTCAACGGCACGGTTGAGATCAGGGGGCTGACCTTCGAGCTGCGGAGCACCCCGCTGCTGGACCACGCCGGGCAGGTGTCCGGCTCGATCGGAGTCGGCATCGACATCACCAACCGCCAGATCCTGGAGGCCCAGCTGCGGCACGCCCAGAAGCTGGAGGCCGTCGGCACGCTGGCGAACGGCATCGCCCACGACTTCAACAACGTCCTGGCGGCGATCCAGGGCTTCGCGGAGCTGGCGATCCTGGACGTGCCCCCCGACGAGCCGCTGCACGAGGACCTGCGGCAGATTACGCTCGCGGCTCAGCGCGGCGGCGCCCTCACCCGGCAGCTCCTCACCTTCAGCCGGCCCCACGCCACCGAGCGACAGCCGACCAACCTCGCGCTCCTCGCCGGGGAGGTGACGAAAATGCTGCGCCCCGTGATCACCAGGAG
>JBDLTZ010000176.1:0-2500 GCA_039805565.1 Chloroflexota bacterium
CGGCGCCGGCCTGGCCGTGCTCGCAGCCTGTGGCGGTGCCCCGGCCACCCCTGAGCCCGCTGCCCCTGCTGCCACGCTTCCGCCGCCAACCACCGCGCCGACGATGGTCTCCGCCGTCGAGCAGGCTACAGCGGCCCCCACTGAGGCGCCCGCCGCCACCGCCGCCCCTGCTGCGGAGGCCCCCCCGACGCTCAACAGCGTCACGCTCCCGGCCGATGCCGCCGCGGTCGAGCAGCAGGTCTACGTCAAGTACAACGACAATACTGCTACCTTCACCACCATTGACTTCTTCGTCTCGGTATACGAGCGCGGCGCCGGCGCCTTCGCCGACCTGCTCTCCGACCCGCTGGTGCGGCTCAATAAGGACTTCGAGGTGAAGCCCGCCGCCGCCACCGAGTGGTCCGCCAACGAGGATGGCACTGTCTGGACCTTCAAGCTTGATCCGAACCTGATGTGGAACGATGGCACGCCCGTCACCGCTGACGACTACGTCGCCACCTTCCAGTACGGCGCAGCCCCGGATCACGCCTGGGACTTCGCGTGGTTCTTCAGCGCGCCCGGTGCCCTCAAGAACTGGGACAAGGCTGTGGCGGGCGAGGTTCCGCCCACCGAGATCGGCGTCCGCGCCGACGGCCCCAACACCCTGATCTTTGAGACCGAGACCCCGGCGCCCTTCCTGCCCGCCAAGATGCTCTATAGCCCGACGCTGCAGAAGAAGGCGCTCGAGACAGTCGGCCCGCGCTACAACAACAAGCCCGAGACCTCGGTCTCGTCCGGCCCGTTTGTCCTCAAGGAGTGGGCGATCGGCGAGCGCCTGATGTACGAGGCCAACCCGGACTACAAGGGCAACAACAAGCCCTTCGTCCAGAAGCTCATCAACATCTTCGCCCGAACGGATACCTTCTTCGCCGGCTACCAGGCGGGCGAGGTGGATTACGTTGACGGCCCCAACCTGTCGCCCACGGACACCGAGATCATCATGGCCGACCCGGAGCTCTCCGCGCAGCTCCGCACCAACGCCCAGGACTTCCGCACCGACTACCTGTTCTTTGACACCAAGACCGCTCCCTTCGACAACATCAAGGTCCGCCAGGCCTTCGGCCACATCGTGGACCGCGATACGATCATCAAGAGCATCGTGTCGCCCACGCAGGGTATACCGGCCTACTCGTTCCTGATGCCCGGCTTCCCGGGCTCGAACTCCGAGGGCCTGAAGGACATCCAGGGCTACGACCCGGACAAGGCCCGCGCGCTGCTGGCCGAGGCCGGCTTCGAGGGTGGTGCGGGCTTCCCCAAGCTGACCCTCTGGCTGCGCAGCGAGAACGCGATCCGGCAGGCAGTGGCGCAGGCCATCGCCGCCACCATCAAGCAGGAGCTCGGCATCGAGGTCGAGGTCGCGAACCAGGATTTCAAGGTCTTCATGGAGGCCCTCAACGCCAAGCCCACGCAGTTGCAGTTCGGCATGGTCTCCTACGGTATGGACTACCTTGACCCGTCGAACATGCTGGGCGTCTGGCTCGGCACCGGCCGGCACAACTGGCAGAACGCCGAGTTCGACGAGCTCGTCAACGAAGCGTCGGCCACGGTCGACACCGAGACGCGTCTCAAGATGTTCCAGGACGCTGAGCGGCTGCTGGTCGAGGAGGCGCCTGGTGTCTTCATCTACCACCGCACCGTCACCGACCTCATCAAGCCGTACGTGAAGGGCAGCGAGCTCGAGCCGAACCGCGCCGGCCTGTCCGGCATCCAGTGGCCGGGCTTCAGCACCTTCAGCACGTCGGTTAGCTCGATGTACATCGGTGATAACGTGACGGAGCTGCGCCCCGAGCCGCCGAAGTAAGCACGGCGCCGGGACGTAGCCGCGACGGAGCGCGTGCGGGGAGTGGGCGACCCGCACGCGCGATACAGGTTCGCCTCACAGGCCGACGCTGGTGTCGGAACACTACTTCCCGAGGTTGGGCTCCTGTCGCATCTCGATCACTCGTTGCTCGAAGTGCAGACAATGGTATCCGGTTCCATCAGGGCTCTACGTGGCGAGGGCCGCGCAGAGATAGATGCTCAAGCACGACGTGAAAGGAACCGCCTCCATGGACGACCGGAAGAAGACTCTCTCGCGCCGCAACTTCCTGCGTGCCGCCAGCGCCGGTGCCGGCCTGGCTGTGCTCGCAGCCTGCGGCGGTGCCCCGGCCACCACCCAGCCCACCGCGGCGCCCGCGGCCACCCTCCCGCCTCCTACGACAGCCCCGACCCTCGTGTCGGTCGTCGAGCAGGCGACGGCTGCGCCCACCGCCGTGCCTGAGCCGACTGCCGCGCCAGCTGCTGAGACGGTCACAACACTGAACGGCATCGCGCTCCCTGCTGACGCCGCTCCGTCCGAGCAGCAGGTCTACGTCCGCTACTTCGATAACACCGCCACCTTCACGACCATCGACTTCATGGTCTCGGTGTACAACGGCGGTGGCAATGCCCTCCGTGACCTGCTCTCCGACTCGCTCATCCG
>JBDLTZ010000177.1:0-3219 GCA_039805565.1 Chloroflexota bacterium
CATCCTCGGCCACGATCACCAGGTTCTTGGTGACCTGCAGGGCCTTCTCCAGCACCGGCAGGATGTCCTGGATGCTCGAGATCTTCTTATCGGTGATGAGGATGTACGGCTCCTCGAGCTCGGCCTCCATGCGCTCCGAGTTGGTCACGAAGTAGGCGGAGAGGTAGCCGCGGTCGATCTGCATGCCCTCGGTGAACTCGGTCTCGAAGGCGATACCCTTGGACTCCTCGACCGTGATCACGCCATCCTTGCCGACCTTCTCCATCACCTCGGCGATTAGGTCGCCGATCTCGCTGTCCGCAGCGGAGATAGCGGCGACGTGCGCGATATCGGCGCGGTCGCGCACCGGCTTGGCCAGGCCCTTGAGCTCGGCGACAACCGCCTCAGCGCCCTTGTCCAGGCCGTGCTTGATCTGCATCGGGTCGGCGCCGGCGGCCACCACGCGCATCCCCTCGGTGATGATCGCCTGGGCGAGCACGGTGGCAGTGGTGGTGCCGTCGCCGGCGACGTCGTTGGTCTTGGTAGCGACCTCGACGAGCAGGCGGGCGCCCATGTTCTCGAACGGGTCCTTGAGCGCGATCTCCTTGGCCACTGTCACGCCGTCGTGGGTGACGGTGGGGACGCCGTATGTGGTGCTGATCCCCACGTTGCGGCCGCGCGGACCGAGGGTGGTCTTCACCGCCTCGGCCACCATGTCGACGCCGCGCTTCAGTGCGCGCCGCGCCGCCTCATCGAAGACAATCTGCTTTGCCATGTGCATCTCTTCTCTGTTACTCGTGCGACGCCGCTCAATCAGGGGCGCGGCGCCAGCATGGGGGCATTCGTGTGTGACATCGTAGGGACAGACTACTCCTGAATGATGCCCAGGATGTCCTTCTCGGACAGGATCAGATACTCGACATCGTCCACCTTATACTCGGTGCCTCCGTATTTGGCGAACAGCACCTTGTCGCCGGTCTTCACATGCATCGGGATGCGCTTGCCAGTGTCGTCCAGCCGGCCCTCGCCCACCGCGAGCACGGTGCCCTCCATCGGGCGCTCCTTGCTCGCGGTGTCCGGCAGGAAGATGCCGCCCTTCGTCTGCGCCTCGCGGTCAGCTGGCTTGACCACCACGCGGTCGGCCAGGGGGCGAATGCGGAAGTCGCTTGCCATTGTGAGTCTCTCCTCTATGAGCTAGAGGGAGACGCTGGCAGGCTACGCCTGTCACGCCTCCCTCCGTGACGCGCGGGCACTGTCACCCGCCCTGTCTTGTGTGTGCCGCTTCAGTCAGCGCGGCTGGCCGCGCCGCACCAGATTGACCAGAGCGAGCAGGATCACCGCGCCGACGAACGAGACCAGCAGCGAGCCGATATTGAACACGTTGTCGTTGATATTGATGGTGTCAAAGCCGAGCAGGTTGAAGATCAGCCCACCGAGGAACGCGCCGAGCACGCCGACGAGGATGTTCAGCAGCAGTCCTTGCTGCTCGTTCGTGCGCATGACGATGCTCGCGAGCCACCCGACCAGAGCGCCGAAGACGAGCCAGAGCACTAAGTTAATCATTGGTCAGGCCTTTCTGAAATAGACCTTCTGGGCAGGCACGGGTATTCATGCCGGCGAATCCAGTCATACCCGCATGCTAGCAGCGCGGCGACAGGCGCGGTAGCAGGAATACCGCATCACATGCCCTCGTATTCTCCCTGACATTGTAGGGTTTGAGCCTAGTGCCGCTCTGTACGTGCAACGTACCGCATGGAACGAGGCGGGGCGGCACCCGCTTTGCCGGCAACGCCAGCAACCTCACCTCCGCGTCGCGAGCTACCGCAGGCTGGAGGACGCGCCCTCGCACTGTCAGGGATAATGCTGATATGCCCACCGAACGCTCCCTCCTTTCAGCCTGTGTCGGGCGCAGAACGTCTACAGCGCGAGCTGCACAGAACGTGTTCTGCTCAGCCGCACTGGCAGCCCTGTACTCTGGCCGAATCGCACTCCACAAGCGAGGCGGCAGCGTGCTACGCCGCGACCGGGAGTGCGGTGGCGTACACGATGACCAGGTGCGAACCCGCCGAAGGTTGCCAGCGACAGCAGCGGCGCCTGCTCCTCACTCCTCCGCTAGGCGATCAGCCGGCCGACCTCGTAGACCACCTACGCGATCGCGCCCGCGCCGAGCGCCAGGAACACCGCTGCGACCTCGGACCGCTCGGAGCTATCCCCACCAGGACCCTCCAGGATATGGGCTTCACCAACGTCAGAGCATCGAGGCATGGAAGGCGGCCAGTGGGCCAACCGAGGAGCACCCAGTTCACCGAGACCGTCGCGCTCCTGTGGGACCACCTCGTTGACTGTGTCCTCTGTCACTATCAGTGCGAAGACAACCGGGACTTAGCTCGCCAGATCGGAGGGACCGCAGAGGCGACTGAGCACCTGGAAGCACTCACGTGGCGACGCTAGTTTGTCGATGCAGGCAGTCGCGCCGGCAGCTGCAGCGCGTGCTACCGTTTGCCGCCAGCTGGCCAGAACGAGAATCGAACAGGTTTCACCGTGTGCGCGAAGCTGGCGCACGAGAGCTAGACCATCAGGACCTCGTACCTGGTCGTCGACAATCACCAGGAGTGCAGGTTGTGACGCCTGAGCGGCCTGCACATCACTTCCCCTCATACAGACCGCTGTGGTCGCCGCCGGGAGGAGGGAGTTAACCAGGAGTTGGAGCATCGTGCTCACCGCACAACTCGGTGTCACGATCAGTACACATGGGTGAGCCATTGCACCTCTCCCGCCAGATAGTCGTCAGCAAGCAGGCCGTGCGGTCCACGTCAAGCCTGTCGCCAGACGCAGTACGATATGTTCTTCCACGCGAGCGCCGCGACTGAGCGCTTCCCGATCGCAGACGGCCTCCCCGCACAGGCCGTCACGCCTGGGGCACGTCCCGCTCCGGGTGCTGAACCACCACTTCCGCTGTGCCTCGGCCGCATTCGTTCCCCATCGCACGGCACCGCTCCCCACACGCGTGCCCTGACGGCAGAACGACAGCCCGGTGCAGCTGCACCGGGCTGTAGGAGGCATCTCAAGCGATGCGCCTGCGCCGTACGAAGCGGGGTTACGCCGAGACCGGATGCAGACCGAAGCGCTGGGCGACGGCCGGGGTGATCAGGCCGAGGAGTGCGTAGCCCAGGCCCGCCAGCACGATCCCGAGCACCGTGAACGCGACGCCGAGCGCGATCGCGCCGTAGGAGGCGCCGA
>JBDLTZ010000178.1:0-4309 GCA_039805565.1 Chloroflexota bacterium
CCCGCTGGGAGACTAGGTCCGTGCGCCTTTCCACTACCGCGGCGTGGAGCAGTGGCAGCTCGTCGGGCTCATAACCCGAAGGTCGGTGGTTCGAATCCACCCGCCGCTACCAACTAGCAGCAACACCGCAGCACCCAGAACCTTTCGTTCTGAGTGCTGCGGTGTTTTTATGTATCCAAACAGTGTGTACTCGGAAGCGAGGAATGAGTCGTCTTCAGAGGGCGAGAGCCTCTCTGCCCACTCAGAGCTTTGCGAGGCCCTCATGGATCGGCTGCATCGCGGCGGCGTGCTCACGATGCGCCGCAGAGCGCAGAGCCTCATCGGTGAGGATGTCGATGGCAGTCATGGCGAGCAGCTTGGCTCCTGCGACGATCGCGTCGTGACCCCGCTGTGTCTTGGTGGCCGCCGCAACCTCGCGCGTGTGCCACCCAGCCTCCGGGCCGCAGATGCCGAGGTATGCGTACGCCGCAGGCACCCGGTGGCTCACATTGCCGAAGTCTGTCGAGCCGGCACCGTCGTCGTCACGGGGGACCACAGGGCGGCCGAGCGCCTCGAGGTTGGCGCGCATGGCCTCACCCACAGGGGCGCTTGGAACCATGTTCAAGTAGGGGTGGGCGTACTCACGCCACTCCATACGGGCGCCGGTAGCCTTGGCGCCAGCCTCTGCACAGGCGATGACCCGCTCGACAAGCTGCTTGGCGTATACGGCGTCAGCGGCACGCACGCGGAAGCGGCACGAGGTGAAGGGCGGGATGACGTTCGGGGCGCCGCCGCCGTAGGTGATGACACCGTGGATGCGCGCGTCTGAGCGAACCTGCTGGCGCAGCAGCCCGACGCTGTTGAACATGACGATCATTGCGTCGAGCGCATTGATGCCCTCGTGGGGGTTGGCGGCGGCGTGCGCCGCGCGGCCGTGGAACTCGAACTCCAGCCCATACGCCACTAGCGAGGAGCGATCGGCGATCGAGTCCTCAGTGAGCGGGTGGATCATGATGGCGGCATCGACGCCGTCGAAGTGACCGTGATCCAGGATCGGCACCTTGCCGCCGGCGTTTGGCACCGCAGACTCCTCGGCGGGGGTGCCGACGACGAGGGCCGTGCCGGGCAAACGATCGGCGATCCGGGTCAGGGCAATGCCGGCGCCGATAGCGGCGGTGGCGATGATGTTGTGGCCGCAGCCGTGCCCGACGTCGGGCAGGGCGTCGTACTCAGCGACGATAGCCACCTTGGGGCCGGGCCGCGGCTGCCAGAGGCGAGCCTCGAAGGCGGTGGGCAGCCCCGCAATGCCGCGGTCGACTTCGGCGCCGAACTCCTGGAGGAGCGCGGTGAGCCGCTCGGAGGCCTGGCGCTCCTGGTAGCCGAGCTCGGGGTTATCCGCCATCCAGTCGCTGGTCTCGAGCAGAGCCGCGGCAATACGATCGATCTCTTGCTGGACGAGGGCCTTGAGCTCGCCGACGGTTTCGTGGTTCATTGTTCGTACGTACTCACTTTATGTGTGGAGCAGTGCGACGATTGTGCCGGCCGGAGCGGCTGGGGCTTTGGCCGGCACGGCATCTCACAGAGCGGGAACGCGCCGAGCACACACCAGCAGCAGTTCGCGCAAGCGATCGCGCATCGCGGTCAGGCGGACGAACACGCAGGCTCGCCGCTACGGGTTTTCGGTGAAGTGGAAGGCCTCGGCCATGGGCAGCTCGTGCTGAGCGCCGATATCGGTGGCCCACTGACGCAGACGCGGCTCGAGCTCATCCATGCGAAGGCCGACCTGGCTCTGGTGCGCTCGGAGCGCGGCGATCTTCACATCGAAGGTGGCGCTAATATCCACCGCGAAGTTGGGCTCGGGCGAGGCCATGACGTAGAGCTCACGGATCTTGTGCGGCGCGTGGCCCTCCTGGAGGAGCTCCGGGAAATCCCACGGGTTCTGGCTGGCCGGGTAGAACGCAGCGATGGCGGCCTCGCCGGCGGCCAGGTGGTCGGGGTGGTGCGCACCGATGCGGTAGACCGGGCGCCAGGAGCGCTGGGGCGACTGGCAGACGACGCGGGTGGGACGGTACCTGCGATAGAGGCGGACGAGGTCGCGCCGGAGCTCAAGCGTCGGCTGCAGGCGCCCATCGGGGTAGCGCAGGAAGACGCAGTCGCGCACGCCGAGCGCATCGCAGGCAGCGCGCTGCTCGGCCTCGCGGGTCTCAATGATGTGACGGCGCGCCTCAGGGCCGACGTCAGTGGCGTCGTCGGGGCCACCGCCTGCCGCATCGGTGCAGACGACGTAGTGTACCTCCCAGCCCTCGCGGACCCAGGCGGCGATAGTCCCGGCGCAGCCGAACTCGGCGTCGTCCGGGTGGGCCATAATGACGAGCGCAACGCGCAGCAGATCCTGGCTAGTCATAGCTCTCCCTGTGTGATTCTGGCGATCGTACCGCTAAGGATACCATAGGCGAGCATCTGTCCAACGATGAGAAAACATTCATCGCGTCGTACACGCGGTTATCATCCGAGAGGGATATCGCAGGCACCTCCCGCGGGACCTCTCCCTTACGCCTACGCGCGCCAGCTACAGCTCCAGGGCTTGCCAAGAACGCGAGACAGCGGTATCTTTCGGGGGATAACCGGCGACGACGCGCTCAAGGAGGACGCGCCGTGACAACAAACACCCTTTCCCCCGACCGCTGCTTCTCCCCCGACCCGACGCGACGGTCGATCGCCCGTAACCTGTACGAGGTGGTGCGGAGCCTGCCGCTGGTCTGCCCCCACGGCCACGTGGACCCGGCGCTGCTTGCGAACCCAGGCGCAACGCTCGGGACACCAGCCGACCTGTTCATTATCCCTGACCACTACGTCTTCCGCATGCTCTACAGCCAGGGGGTGCCACTCGAGGCCCTGGGCGTGCCCACGCGCGATGGGACGCCCGTCGAGACGGACCACCGCGCGATCTGGCAGCGGTTCGCCGAGGGCTTTCACCTGTTCCGCGGGACACCGACCGGCCTGTGGCTGGCGGACGAGCTCGCGAGTGTGTTCGGCGTGCCCGAGCGCCTGGACGGTGCCAGCGCGCAGCGGATCTACGATCTCCTGGCCGAGCGGCTGGCGCGCCCGGAGTACTCGCCGCGGGCGCTGTTCCGGCGCTTCGGCATCGAGACGCTCTGCACCACCGACGCTGCCACCGACACACTGGAGGCACACGCAACGCTGCGGGCAGAAGGCTGGCCAGTGCGCCCGACCTTCCGGCCAGACGCCGTGGTGAACCTGCTGACCCCCGGCTGGCGCGCAAGCGTAGAGCGCCTGGCAGAGGCATCCGGTGGCGACGTGAACGGCTACGGCGCGTTCGTGCGGGCCCTCGAGCAGCGGCGGGCGCACTTCAAAGCCGCGGGCGCGACGGCGACGGACCACGCCGCACTGACGCCCTTCACCGCGCGGCTGTCCGACAGCGAGGCCGAGACGATCTTCCGCGATGCCCTGCGCGGGCAGGTGTCCGAGGACGCGGCCGCCCGCTTCACCGGCCACATGCTGATGGAGATGGCGCGCATGAGCTGCGAGGACGGGCTGGTGATGCAGCTGCACGTCGGCAGCCTGCGCAACCACAACGCGCCGCTCTACGAGCGCTTCGGGGCGGATAAGGGTGCGGACATCCCGGTGCAGACCGAGTGGACGCGCAACCTGCGGCCGCTGCTGAACGCACACGGGAACGACCCGCGCTTCCGCATGATCCTGTTCACGCTGGACGAGAGCAGCTACAGCCGCGAGCTCGCGCCGCTGGCGGGGCACTACCCCGCGGTGCTGCTCGGGCCGCCGTGGTGGTTCTTCGACAGCGTGAACGGGATGCGGCGCTACCTGGAGCGGGTGGTGGAGACGGCGGGCCTGCACAACACCGCCGGCTTCAACGACGACACGCGCGCGTTCGCCTCGATCCCGGCGCGGCACGACGTGTGGCGGCGGGTGGCGTGCGACTGGCTGGCGGGGAAGGTGGCAGAGCACATGCTGGGGGAGGGCGAGGCGGCAGAGATGGCGGACGAGCTGGCAGTCGGCCTGGCACGGCGGGCGTACCGGCTCGGGTAGTCTTGCTGGCCGCTACGCGCGGCGGGCGTCCTTCTCAGCCGCTACGCGCGGCGGGCGTCCTTCTAGCCGCTACGCGCGGCGGGCGTCCTTCTAGCCGCTACGCGCGGCGGGCGGCAGGGGGCGGGCCGCCGCCCCCTGCACCCCCCGGCCGGGGCCGTTGGCCCCTGGACCCCGAAGGGGAGCTGTACTGTCTCGGACATGCCGAAGGCACTAGACCGAGCACGGCCCGCCCACACGATCAACCCGGCATCTTCGGGATGTC
>JBDLTZ010000179.1:0-27961 GCA_039805565.1 Chloroflexota bacterium
CAGCACACCCTTGGCGCGCTCGACCAGCTTACGGGTCTCGAGCGTCTCCTTGAGGTCCGCGATCTCCTTGTCCATCTCGCTGAACTCGGCGTACCGCGCCAGCGCGATCTCGATCGCCGGCAGCAGCTCGCTCTCGCGGAACGGCTTGACGATGTAGTTGACCACGCCCGCCTCGCGCGCCCGGTCCACCAGCTCGCGGTCAGAGTAGGCGGTGAGGAGCAGCACCGGCGCGATCTTCTCCTCGGTGAGCACCTTGGCTGCCTGGATACCGTCCAGCTTCGGCATCTTGATGTCCATCACGATGAGATCAGGGCGCAGCTCGCGCGCCAGGTTGATCACGCTGACGCCGTCGCCAGCCTCGCCAACTACCAGATAGCCCAGGCCGACGAGCGTCTCCTTGAGGTTCATACGGATGATCGACTCGTCGTCGGCGATCACCAGCCGCAACTGCTGAGCCATATCGTTACTCCTTGTATGTGCGCGCGGGCGCCCCGGCGCGAGACGGCGGCGGCCGGCTGCAAGCCATCGAGGCGCGCCGCCCGGGGTGGGACGTCACGATCCAGAGCGAAAGTATAGCACGGGCGCTAGAGGACGGTCAAGACGCATAGTGAAGCGGTATAGGCGCGCTATTTGTGCGGTTTGCACAAGGAGACGGCGTGCTATACTGGCCGCCGTACTGTACCTGTAGCGAGAGGGACGCATGTCTCTACTACCCGACGACCTGGCGCTGAGCGTCGTTCAGCGCGGCCTGGCGACCCACGCGATCGGCAGGACGATTCTGCGCTATGAGCGCGCGGGCTCGACGAACGATCTGGCGCGCGAGCGCGCCCGTGATGGCGAGCCCGAGGGGTTGGTGGTTCTGGCCGAGGAGCAGACGGCTGGCCGCGGCCGGCTTGGGCGCGCCTGGGTGGCGCCGCCGGGCAGCAGCCTGCTGATGTCGGTGCTGCTACGGCCCACCTGGTTGCCGACTGGCGATGTGTTCGCACCCACCATGCTCGCCGGCGTGGCGCTCTGCGAGGTGATCGAGCATGTGGCGCTGGTGCGGGCGGCGCTGAAGTGGCCGAACGACCTGCTGCTGCCGGTGGGTTCGGGCGATCCGCCGCCGCTGCGCAAGGCGGCCGGCGTTCTGTGCGACATGCAGTTCGAGGGCGATCAGCTGGCCTGGGTGATCCTCGGGAT
Organism: Chloroflexota bacterium; assembly: GCA_039805565.1. Taxonomy (GTDB): domain Bacteria; phylum Chloroflexota; class Chloroflexia; order Chloroflexales; family Roseiflexaceae; genus CALJIC01. The sequence goes on from JBDLTZ010000179.1 coordinate 1,180, forward strand.
CGGCCTCAACACGAACTGGACGCCTGCGGGCACTGTGGATGGGCGCGACCTGGCGCAGGCGGCTACGAGTGTTAGCGCGGCGGCGGGCAGGCAGATCCATCGCGGCGAGCTGCTGCGCGCCCTGCTGCAGCGCCTTGATGCGCGCTACACGGCGCTGCGGCATGGCCGGCGGGACGAGCTGTTCTCAGCTTGGCGCGCGCGCCTCGCCACCCTCGGGCAGCAGGTGGAGGTGCGGCTGGCGGGGGGGGCGGTGCACGGCCTGGCGGAGGACGTGGAGCCATCGGGGGCGCTGCGCCTCCGGGACAAGAACGGCGCGGTTCACCTCGTCACGGCTGGTGACGTGGAGTTCTAGCGCGGGTGGCGCGCGCCCGTCATATATAATACCGCCCTAACAGGCGCGCGGCCGGCGTGCGCCGCAGCGGCGAATAGGGCGGCATGAACGAGGGATCAACGCGGATCCGGCGCGCGCTCGGGCGCTGGGTAGCCGGGCCGGCGGACGTGCAGGCGCGCAACGTCCGCAGCGTCGTCATCGATGGCATCGGCGTCGGGATCGTGGCGGGCGTGCAGAGCTTCCTGGGCGTGTTCCTGGCGCGCCTCGGCGCCTCGCCGCTCCTGGTGGGGCTGCTGACCTCGCTGCCGGCTCTCACTGGCATGGTGATGGCCATCCCGATCGGGCGCTTCCTCGAGCGGCAGCGCAACGTCGTCCCCTGGTACTCGCGCGCGCGGGCGCTGGTGCAGAGCTCGTTCGTGCTGATGGGGCTCGTGCCGTTCTTCTTCGCCCCCCAGGACGCGGCCGTGGCGATCATCGTGATCTGGGCGCTGGTGACGGTGCCGCAGACGGTGGTGGGCATCACCTTCACGGTGGTGATGGGCGCGGTGGCCGGACCGCGCCAGCGCCAGTATCTCATGAGCCGCCGCTGGTCCATCCTCGGCGCCACCACCGCGATCACTGTCGCGCTCGTGGGCCTGGTGCTCGAGCAGATCGCCTTCCCGCTCAACTACCAGCTGGTGTTCCTCGGGTCGTTCATCGGCGGCATGGTCAGCTTCATCTTCTCCAGCAGGATCACCATCCCCGACAACGTGCCCGTCGCGCAGGCCGAGCAGCCTCAGCGTGGCCTCGGCGCGCAGCTCGCGCTCCTGCGCGGCAACCCGCTATTCAGCAGATTCGTGCTGAGCGCGTTCGTCTTCAACCTCGGGATGAACCTGGCCCTGCCGCTCTTCCCGCTCTACTGGGTGCGCGAGGTGCAGGCGTCCGACTTCTGGATCGGCATCATCAACACGGTGAACAATGGCATCGTGTTGCTGGGATACTTCGCCTGGACGTGGGTGACGCGCCGTAAGGGGAACGTGCTGGTGCTGCGGCTGTGCGCCTTCGGGCTGGTGCTCTACCCGCTGCTCACCGGCCTGACGAGCAGTGTCGAGCCGCTGGTGGCCTACGCAGCGCTGGCGGGGATCTTCGGCGCGGGGATCAACCTGGTGCTGTTCGATATCTCGCTCGCCACGGTACCGCAGGACCGGGTGGCCTCGTACATCGCGATCTATCAGCTCAGCAACTATGTCACCGCGCTCGTGGCGCCGCTGATCGGCACTACTCTGGCGGAGTATGTCGGGTATGCGCCGGCGCTATTCGTGGCCGCCGGCCTGCGCCTCGTCGGCGCGATGCTGTTCGTGTCCCTGCGCGTGGGCGAGGAGGCGCGGCCAGGGTAGCGAGCGAGCAATGAGTCGTGAGAGGCGAGCGAGTGCTGAGTGCTGAGTGCTGAGTGCTGAGTGCTGAGTACTGAGGCTTGTGCACTCAGCACTCAGCACTCGATTGTTACTCCGCCGCGACGATCCGGTTGCGCAGCACACCGATGCCGTCCACCTCGGCCTCCATTACATCGCCGACCTTCAGGTACTCGGGCGGGGTGCGCCCGAGGCCCACGCCCGCCGGAGTGCCGGTGGCGAAGACCATGCCCGGCTCCAGCGTCGTTCCGAGCGAGAAGTACTCGATAATCGCCGGGATGTCGAAGATCAGGTCGCCGGTATGCGAGTCCTGGCGCGTCTCGCCGTTCAGGCGCAGCCGGATACCCAGCTTCGACGGGTCGGGGATCTCGTCGGCGGTGACGATGCACGGCCCCATGGGGCACGCGCGGTCCAGGCTCTTGCCCTTGAAGAACTGCTGGTGGCGGGCCTGCAGGTCGCGCGCCGAGATGTCGTTGACGATCGTGTAGCCGAAGACGTAGTCCAGCGCGTCGGCGCGCGAGATATTCTTGCCGGCCTTGCCCACCACGAAGGCGAACTCCACCTCGTAGTCTAGCTCGCCGGTGACACGCGGGTCCAGCGGGACGTCGTCCTCGTGGGCGCAGACGGTGTGGCCGGCCTTGGAGAAGAACACCGGGAACTCCGGCAGCTTCGGCTCGCGCCCGCGCGCCCGGTCTGACTCGATCGCGTGGGCGACGTAGTTCATGCCCAGGCACAGCACGTTCTGGCGCGGCCGCGGGATCGGCGCCAGGATGTGGTCCACCTTCGCGAGCGGCACCGTGCGCTCGGCCTGCGCCACGGCGGCGCGGGCGCGCTGCAGGCCCTCCTCGCCGCGCTCGATCAGGGTCAGCATATCCGGCGCGACCGCGTCGAGCACCACGACCTGGTCGCCGACAATAGCACCAATGTGAACGGCCCCTTGTTCCCGGTAGGTGATCAGGCGCATCGGGCATCTCCTCTTTGAGCGTCTAGATGGGAGCGATGCGCACGATGGTACCACACATTTCGCCTTTGACAGCGGTATCCGATTGTGCTAGAATCCACGTAATGGCGACGTAGCCAAGTGGTAAGGCAGGGGTCTGCAAAACCCCCATTCACCGGTTCGAATCCGGTCGTCGCCTCCAGTAGAGCTGCAAGCGGCCCTCGGTTCAACGGAACGGGGGCCGTGCTGTTCTCATCTTATACGTCACCGCGCGGCGCCACGCCACCCTCTCCCCCATCCGCTCTGGTATACCCATCGTAGTGCAATACACACGCATATCTCTTGCGTTGTGCCCCGCAACCGATCAGGCGCAACTAATTGCGCCCCCGGTGCGTTCATGGTAGTAGAGGTGGCTCACACGGTGATATATCCCTGTGAACATCTCGACAGACAATCGATCATCACGAAAGCGGGTACATATCGTACGATGGTGGCAGGTACACGGGCGGGGGGGCGGCGGGAGCGCCGCGCGCGGCATAGGAGCGGCACGAATTGTGCTTTAAGACACACCAGGGGCTTCCCTGGAGAGCCCGCTCCCAGAAAGGATACTCCGATGGCCGACATCGCTAAGATGGTCGACATTCACTCGCTCGATATAGCGCAGCTCGAGCGGCTGCGCGATGCCTGCAACCGTCGCCTGCTGGAGCTGCGGCGCACCCAGGGCCTCACCCTGCCTGAGCTCCTGCGTCTCTTCGAGGAGACGAAGCTCGCCCTTAAGGACCAGCACAAAGAGTGGCGCTCGCTCGAGCGCTGGCAGTGGGTCGACGGCGAGATCCGCTTCTGGCTCAACCCGGCCGACCAGGAGAACTACCGCTCCGGCTGGTTCTCGATCGATGACCTGATCGCCTGGCTGCGCGAGAGCGGCCCGATCGTCATGTACCCTGCCGAGGACGAGGAGGAGCTTGAGGACGAGGAGCTGTGGTCCAGCGCCGACGGCGTCAAGATCACCTGGCTCCCCGAGGAGAGCAGCCGCGCCGAGGCACGTGTCCCGCTCGCCTGACACGGGCGTAGCCCGCGTACGAGTTGCTGTCTTGTCATATAGCCTGTAACCCCGGCCCGGCGGCGCTTATGCGCCGTCGGGCCGTTTTGCTCCCCCCCGCATCTTTCTCCGATGCCCCCCACGCACGGCCGCAACTTCCCCTCACAGCTGCCAAATGACCACCTGTTTATCCCACAGCCCCGGCGCCGGCGCGTGCCTTGGGAGCGTGTCAAACCGCTCAGATTGGTCATACGAGGTAGCGTCGCCACACGTGGATGGCCCGCGCGGTGTGAACAAAATTACACCTCCACCCGCCTCCGCATCATAGCCGCTTCACGCGAGCACAGTAAGGTAGACCCTGTCAGCAAGTGATGAGCCCGAACGGTGTGCAGTGCTGCACAGGTCGGCGCCGGCATTGCCGCAATACCCGTGCGCGTGAACAGTGCGGCTCAGCAACGGAAGGAGCGTGGGACAGTGGTCTTCATAGCAATTCTTGTCATTATTTCGGTGGTCCTCCTGGCGCAGGTCTCGTACAGCACCTACCTGATGCTCTACGCCTGGGGCGACGCGCGCCGCGCCGATGACTTCTGCGCGCCGACGGAGTACGCCGCGCCGCAGAAGAGCTTCACAGTGCTGCTGCCGGCCCGCCACGAGGAGGAAGTAATCCAGGACACCATCCAGGGCGTCCTCAATATCAACTACCCGCGCGAGCTGATGGAGGTCGCCGTGGTATTGCGGATCGATGACGCCGGCACGATCGAGAAGGTGCAGGAGAAGATCTCCCAGCTCGCCGAGCAGGGCGTCGACAACGTCCGGATGATCATCTTCCAGGACCAGCCGATCAACAAGCCGCACGGCCTGAACATCGGCCTGCGCTACACCAAGAACGAGGTCGTGACGATCTTCGACGCCGAGGACCAGGTCCACCCCGAGGTGCTCAACGTCGTCAACACGGTGATGGTCAACGAGGGCGTCAACGTGGTGCAGTCCGGCGTGCAGCTGATGAACTGGGACTCGAAGTGGTTCTCGTCGCTCAACGTGCTCGAGTACTTCTTCTGGTTCAAGAGCCGCCTGCACTTCCACGCCAAGGAGGGCATCATCCCGCTCGGCGGTAACACGATCTTCTTCACCCGCAAGATCCTGGAGAAGATCGGCGGCTGGGACGAGACCTGCCTCACCGAGGACGCCGACATCGGCATCCGCCTGAGCGAGTGGGGCGAGCAGGTGCGCGTCGTGTACGAGGACTCGCAGGTGACGAAGGAGGAGACCCCGCCCACGGTGCAGCAGTTCATCAAGCAGCGCACCCGCTGGAACCAGGGCTTCCTGCAGGTCCTCCAGCGCGGTGAGTACTGGAAGCTGCCGAAGCTGCGCCAGCGCTTCCTGGCGCTCTACACCCTCTCCTCGCCGGTGCAGCAGGCGCTCACCGCGCTCTACCTGCCGGTGTCGATCTACACCGCGTTCTTCGTGGAGACGCCGCCGCTGGTGGCGATGCTCCTCTGGCTGCCGGCGTACATGCTGTTCGCCCAGTACCTGATCAACCTGACCGGCCTGCGCGAGTTCGCCCGGGCGCACGGCTTCCGCATCTCGCGCGTGGTCTGGCTCAAGATGCTGCTCGCGTTCTACCCCTTCCAGGTCCTGCTCGGCATCAGCGCCCTGCGCGCGGTGGCTCGCCACTTCCAGGGCGCCAACAACTGGGAAAAGACGAAGCACGTCAACGCGCACCGCGGCGCGGTGGCACGGAGCTAACGCAGAATGAAGACGACACTCAACCCCACCCTGGCTCCGCCCCGCGTCGATGCCTTCGCGCAGGGGCGCGTGCTCCAGCTGCTCGTGCTGCTGACCGGGCTCGTGGCCCACAGCGTCAACATGTTCGGCTTCCCGCTATTCCTCGGCGATGAGGGCATCGTGATGCAGAACGCCTGGGCCGTGCTGCGGATGGGCTTTCTGACGCCCTACACCTACTGGTACGACAACCCGCCCGCCGGCTGGATCCTGGTGGCCGCCTGGACGGCGCTCACCGGCGGCTTCCAGACCTTCGGCACGGCCGTGGACGGCGGCCGCGTGCTGATGCTGGTGCTGCACGGCCTCTCGATCGTGCTGGTCTTCCGCATCACGCTCGGCCTCTCCGGCAGCTCGTGGGCAGCCGCCGCCGCCGCGCTGCTCTTCACGCTCTCGCCGCTGTCGGTGATCTACGGCCGCATGGTGCTGCTTGATAACATCATGGTCTTCTGGCTGCTGCTCAGCACCCTGCTGCTGGTGCGCTACGAGGGCCAGTTCTGGACCCTGATGACCAGCGCGATCTGCTTCGCCCTGGCGGTGCTCACTAAGGAGATCGCGGCGGTCTTCCTGCCGGCCTACTTCATCGCTATCTACACGCTGCTGGACCGGCAGCACGCTCGCTTCGCCCGCACCGGCTGGCTCTACGTGGCGCTCGCCACCATCTCGCTCTACGCTCTGTTTGCCTCGCTCAAGGACGAGCTCTTCAACGCGCAGCTCTCCTCGCCCCTGGCCGACAGCCGCGGTGAGGTGACGCTGGCCGGCGCCCTGGCCTGGCAGCTCGCGCAGCGCGGCGGCGCGCCCTGGGACCCCACCAGCGACTTCCAGACCCTCCTGACGGGCCGCTGGCTCGGGCTGGACCCGTGGCTCCTGGGCCTCGGCGCGATGACGGCGCTGCTGGGCATCGCCCGTGGCCCCGCCCCCCGGCGAATCGTCGGCCTGATGGGCCTGCTCAGCATTGCGGCGCTGGCCTACGGCGGCCCGGTGCTCGAGCACAATGTGCTGATCGCCCTGCCCTGGCTGGCGATCGCCGCCGGCCTCCTGGTGAGTGACATCGGCCGCGGCGGCATGGGCTTCGCCGCCCCACTGCTCGCCATAGGCGCGGTCTCGCTCAGCGGCCTCAGCCTCTACCAGCACCGCGAGATCTACAGCCTGGACGTGACCTCCGGCCAGCGCGAGGCGCTCGCCTGGATCCGTGAGCACGTCCCCGCCGGCTCGAACGTTATCACCGACGACGACATCTGGGTCGACCTGCGCGAGGGCAGCGCCGCCGCGCCCGCCTTCCCCAAGGCCCACTCGCACTGGAAGGCCGCCTACGACCCGGCGATCTGGATCGATGTGTTCGACGACAACTGGCGCAAGGTGGACTACATGGTGCTCACCCCCGGGATGGAGCGGATCTTTGCCGCAAACCCGGACCGCCTGACGGCCGAGGCCTTCGCCCAGTCCACCGAGATCGCGCGCTTCGGCGCCGGCGACGCCGCCGTGACGGTGCGGCGGGTCAACTACCCCGGCGAGAGCCTCTCCTCGGCGATGAACCAGACCTGGGGCGGCTTCAAGCAGCGCTTCATCAGCGAGGGCCAGGTGCGCGTGGCCGATGAGCCGGCGCTCGGGCGCCACCAGGCCGCGGCGATGCTGATGGCCGTCTGGATGGACGACCGCGCCACGTTCGACCAGGTCTGGGGCTACACGAAGAAGCACATGCTGGATAGGCGCGGCCTGCTGGTGGGTAAGAGCGGCGACGCCGCCGACAGCCGCACCGGCCTGACCGAGGCCGACACCGACGCGGCGATGGCGCTGGTGATGGCCGCCAACCGCTGGCAGGAGCCGACCTTCCGCACCGACGCGAAGCGCATCGTGCGCGCCATCCGCCAGAGCTACATCGTCAAGGTGGACGGCCGGCCCATCCTGGCCGCAGGCGACTGGGCTATCAGCAGGGACCAGGTGATCTTCGCGCCGGCGTCCTTCTCGCCCGCCGCCTACCACCTCTTCGCAGACGTGGACCCGCTGGGCGACTGGTGGTACACGCTGGACACGAGCTACAACATGCTGTCCCGCGCCTCCCGCGCCCGGCTCGGGGAGACCCGCTCCGCCGGCCTGCCGCCCGCTTACGTGGGCGTGGACCGCGAGACCGGCGCGCTGCTGGAGAACCCGCGGGGCGCGCCGACCACCGGCAACACCTTCGACGTGTACGCCGCTGAGGTCTACTGGCGCCTGGCGCTCGACGCCCGCCTGCACGACGACGGCCGCGCCGAGCGGCTGCTGACAGCCAGCACCTTCCTGGCTGACGACTGGCGCCGCTCCGGCTCGCTGGCCAGCGCCTACACCCACCGGGGCACGCGTGAGGGCCGCGAGGAGAGCCTGGCGTTCTACAGCGCGGTGCTGCCGAAGATCGCAGCGCAGAGCCAGCCCGACGCCGACGCGATCTACACTACCAAGATCGCGACGCAGTACCGTCAGACGCGTGACACAGCGGTGTGGGGTACGGAGGAGTCGATCGATACCTTCCGCCTCGCCTGGCTGGCTAACGCGCTGTACGGCCAGGAGCTCAACGACGACTGGAGTAACCTCGCGCCCAAGCCAATGGCGGTCGTGAGTGGCGGCAACTAGGGGAACGTGTGACTCGGGGGCGACGCGCCCCCGAGCTACCACAACACAGCAGAGAGACACAGAAGGGAAGCCAGCATGACCACCTTTGCCCACACCAATGCCGGCACGCGCGAGATCCGGACGCCGCGCGAGACGCTTACGATGAACAGTGTGCTGAGCCGCGGCAACCCCGCCTTCACCGCCTACGAGCTCACTGGCCAGTCGAGCATCGACAGCGGCGTGCGGAGCGAGGAAGGCCACCACCGCTTCCTGGACCGCGTCGTGGTGATCCGCCGCCTGATGCCCAACGGCACCGGCCGGGCGCAGCGCTACTATACCTTTCTGCAGGAGATCCACGCCCAGGCGATGCTGCGGCACCCCAGTGTGGCGCAGGTGCTCGACGCCGGCATCTACGACGAGCAGCCCTACGCGGTGATCGAGCGCCCGCGCGGCACCACGCTCGAGGACCACATCGCCTGGCTCGCCGAGCACGGCGCGGACGTCGATACCCGCGAGGCCATCCGCACGATCGACGCGCTGGCCGATATGGTCGAGCACGCCCACAGCCACAGCGTCCGCGTCCACAACCTGACGCCCGCCAACATCGTCCTCACGCACGAGGGGCTCCCGGTGCTGGCGTCGCTTGGGTCGCCCGAGCTGCCCGACGCCCTGCGCGCTGCGCCGCGGCGGCTGGCCTTCAGCGCCCCCGAGCTGCTGAGCGGCTCGGCGTCGGACCACCGCAGCGATATCTACGCGCTCGGCGCGCTGCTGTACTACGCCCTCACCGGCCGCGAGCTCTCCAGCGACGCGGACGCACTCTCGACGCAGCAGCAGGTCGCCGGCCTGCCCGCTGATATCGACACCAGGGCCCTGGAGATGGTGATCCGCAAGGCCACGGCGCGCCACATCTCGGGCCGCTACGCCAGCATGCGTGCCCTCCGCTGCGACCTGGCGGCGCTCCTGAGCGGCGAGGAGCTCTCGCTCGGGCAGGAGGAGGCGCACGAGCCTGAGCTGCTGCTCGCCCGCGAGTTCGGCGCGCCTACGCCGATGCGCGTCTACCAGCCTGCCGCGCCCGCGGCCCTGCCCGCTCCTATGCCGAAGCAGCAGGTCAGAGCGGCGATGGAGGTGGCGGATCCCGGCGCTGTGCCGGGGGCCGACCGCGAGGAGTTCCGCGCCGCCTTGCCCTTCACCATCCTGGTGCCGATGGACCAGGAGGAGGCGGATACCGGGGTGGGGGCGGTGGCGCGGGCCGGGGTCTTCGAGCGCCTCTCGTGGTTGTCGGTGATTCTTGTGGTGGCTATCGCGGTCGGCACCGCGCTCATGCTAGGGTAGGAGCCCAATGCGACGACGAGCGTTCCTGCGCCTGTCGCTCGCCGCACTCGCCGGCGCCGGGCTGCCCGCACTTGCGGGCTGCGGCGCCGGTCCATCAGAGGGGAGGCCGGCGCCCGCCGCTGTGACGGGCGCCACTGTGACGGTCGGCCATGACGCTGCCAACGTCCCGCCCACGCCGGCACCACCGCCCTCGCCCGCCGAGATGCTGCGGCGTAGCTGGGCAAGCTACCGGGTACACTTCATCCAGAACGACGGCCGCACCATGGACCCGCTGCGCGACATGGCCACCACCTCGGAGGGCCAGTCGTACTCGCTGCTGAAGGCAGTCTGGCTCGACGACCAGGACACGTTTGACCGTGTGCTGGCCTGGACCAATAGCAACCTGCGCGTCCGCGGCGACGCGCTCTGTGTGTTTCTGTGGGGGCGCGGTGCCGACGGCACCTGGACGACGCTGGACGCCAACGTGGCCACAGATGCCGACCAGGACATCGCGCTGGCGCTGGTCTTCGCCCACCGCCGCTGGGGCGGCGAGCAGTACCTGGCGCAGGCCCGCGCCATGCTCGCCGACATCTGGCGCCTGACGGTGGTGACGGTGGCCGGGCGCCCCTACCTCACGGCTGGCAACTGGGCCCCGGCTCAGGAGCGCCCGACGCTCAACCCGTCCTACTTCGCGCCTTACGCCTACCGCATCTTTGCCCAGGTGGACCAAGACCACCCCTGGAAGACGCTGGTGGACACCTCCTACGAGGTGATATCGGTCTCCTCCACGCAGCGGCTCGATGGGGAGCGTGCGGTGGGCCTGCCGCCGAACTGGTGCGCGATTGACCGCGGCGCTGGCCAGATCGTGCCGCCCGCCGCCGACCTTGACACGCACTTCGGCTACGATGCCTTCCGTACCTACTGGCGCGTGGCGCTGGACTCGCTCTGGTTCGGCGAGCCGCGCGCCGCGAGCTACCTGCAGCAGAGTGACTTCCTGCGCGCGGTGTGGCAGAAAGAGGGCGCCGTGTCGGCGGTCTATAGCCACGATGGGGTGCCGGTGGTGGTGCGCGAGGAGGCGGCAGTGTACAGCGGGCTGATCGGGAACCTGATGGTGGCGCAGCCTGAGCTCGCCCCCCAGCTCTACGAGCGCGAGATGGCCCCGCGTTTCGTCGAGCGCGAGGGGCAGACCTACTGGGACGACCCGCGCGCCTACTACACGCAGAACTGGCTCTGGTTCGGCGTGGGGCTGTACGCTGGAGAGCTGCCGAACCTGGCAGGGTAGGGCGAAACGCGCAATCACGATGAGGGGCCGGGAGCATTGCTCCCGGCCCCTCGCTGCGTCGCCATCGTGGCCGCTCAGCCGATCATCGTTCTGCGCCCCGGGCTACCGCACCAGCGCCACGTCGTCCACGAGCAGCTGGAAGGCCTGCGGCTTATCCACCGGAACGATTACCAGGCTCTCCATCTGGGTGCAGGCCACCGATATCGGCACTACGTCCTCGGCCTCGCCCGGCGGCGTGAGCAGCTTCAGCGGGATGTAGAGCGGTGTCCACTGGTGCGCCGGTGCGACGATCGCGATGCCGTACTCGCTCGAGTCGGGGATCAGCGGCGAGTTGAGCCGCAGCCGGTACACCTGCCCGTCGGTCCGCACGTTGATCTGGATGCCCCTGTACTCGCACAGGTCGATCGACTGTCGCTCTGGCGCCAGGCGCATCCCCATGCCCAGGTACGGTTCGTTGCCCCAGCGGCTGCTGACCGAGCCGCGGAAGCGCAGCGCTGTGCCACCATTCGGCCCGGCGCCCGCAACCGACACCAGCTCGCCCGTCGAGTTCCCACCGTCGGCGCGGTCGTCGAAGATGAACCAGGAGGTCCCGAGCGGCGTGCTCAGGTTGCCCTCCTCGAAGTCGGAGATCATCGCTGGGCCGGGTGGCGGCGGCGGCACGGTCTGCCCGCCGATCAGGACGACATCATCGATCTCGAGGAAGCCGGAGGAGGGCCGGTCCGCCGGGCGGAAGCCGAGGCGGGTGACGGCGGCGAACGCCTGGTCGCGGGCGATCGGCTGGACCCCGGCGCGCTGCCTGAAGGCCTCCAGCGGCAGCTCGACCCACGTCCACTCAGCGGGGGCGCGGAACTGTGCGGCGAAGGCTTCGTCCGCGTAGGCGGTGCTGATCCGCACGTTCATCGGCTTGCCGCTGCCGCGTGCCCAGAAGCCCACGGCTGAGAACCCGCGTAGGTCCCGTGGGCTGCCGCCCTGGTCTAGATTGACGGCTAGCTCCGCCAGGCTGAACGGGATGGCGGTGGTGACGTTGTAGTCCAGCCGCATGGCGCGCACGCTGTCCCAGGCCCCCGGGCCCACCAGGCGGCCCGACGCGCTCGAGGTCCCGCCGTCGGCGCGGTCGTCGAAGCTGAACCAGTAGTTGCCGTTGAGCGCCTGATCGCCATTCTCGAAGTGGCCGATGAGCTGCTCGGTGCGGGTGGCGCGCGGCGTCCCCGAGGCGTAGCGCCAGGTGTAGTAGTGGAGACCGGCATTGCCGAACTCGACGCGAGAGCCGGCGGGGTTGGACGGGTTGTAGGTCAGCACGCGCCGCTCGAACAGCTGCACCAGCACCGTCCTCACCTGCCCGCCGACGGTCACCTCCGTCCAGTAGGCCTCGCTGATCGGCCGCCCGATCACCGCAAGCGCGTCCACGACCTGCTCGGTGCGCCGGCCGCGCGGGGTCTCTACCACGCCGCGCTGCGCCATAAACTGGGTGAAGACGCGCGGGATGTTGTGCCCGGTCACCTCGTCGTAGGCGGCGTAGGTGGTCTCCGGGTAGGTTGTGGCGAGGTCGGCGCGCTGCGTGATCGCCCCCGCGCGGTCGATCTGGAGCGCCGGCCTGCCGTTCGGTGCCCGCGGTGCCACCGAGGAGCCGTCCGGCGTCGCCACGCGCGTGAACGAGGCGTAGGTCGGCGCCACCGGGTCATCGACGTCCCCGGCCACCGGGATGCGCGCCGCGGGCCCGGGCTCGAAGCGCTGCTCGCCGAGCTGCACGTTGCCGGTGACCATCTCGTACACCAGCCGCCCGAATGTCATAGGCGACGTCGTGGCGGCGCTGGCGTAGGACAGGGGCAGCTCCATGCGGCCCTTGTCGTAGTACAGAACCAGGCGCTTGCGACCGGGCGCCTCGTCGGCGCGCTCGAGCATGGGCTGGCTGCGAGGCTCAGGCCCCCAGAACCAGCTGTACCCCGCGCCGCCGCGGGCCACGAGCGCGTCGGTGCGCTGCCACTGGATGCGAAATGGCTCCGCCGCCCACAGCGAATTGCGGGACGGTGAGGACTGCCCGTACACGGACAGCGGTATGACACAAATGATTGCTAGCGCGACGCTGAACAAGAGCCAATGTCGGTGACGCATGCGAAAGATCCTCCAGGAGTCTGCTCGATCCTCGGTGGTTCCACAGGCTGTGGCGATGCCCCACACATCAGTGCGAGGTGTCGCCCGTATAACACACAGTAATCAGAACGTATCTATATACCGTGTTCGGTACGGCCGCGGTACGCCCTCATCCCGGTGTCACGAAGTGTTAATCTAGGCGCTCTGAGTCTACCTTTTGTGGCACTCCTCCACAGTTTCCACAAAATGTGGATAAGATGACGTAAGCATGACCGGTTGCGTGCAAATGGAACCCCTGCTACACTACGCGCCGCTATGCCAACTGTCGGAATCGCCATCGTTTCGTTCAACACCCGCGAGCTCCTGCACGCGTGCCTGGACTCCCTGCGCGCATGCGCCCTGCCGCTTCACACCGTCGTGGTGGACAACGCCTCGCGCGACGGCAGCGCGGCCATGGTCCGCTCGTGCTTCCCCGAGGTCGCGCTGCTCGAGCCAGGGCAGAATCTGGGCTTCGCCGGCGGCACGAACCTGGCACTCCGCACACTGCAGCAGCAATCGTTCCCTCCGGAGTACCTGCTGCTGCTGAACTCGGACACTGTCGTCCACCACGGCGCGCTTGAGGCGCTCGTCGCGTTCCTCGAGCACCACCCGCGCGTCGGAGCCGTCGGGCCGCGGCTGCTCAACCTCGATGGTACGACCCAGCCGGCCGCGTTCCGCTTTCCCACGCTGCTGATGACGGCGCTGGACCTGTTCCCGCCAGGTGAGGTGCTGCCCGGCCGGCTCTACGGCTCCTGGTGGCACGGGCGCTACCCACAGGAGCAGGGCGATGCGCCCTTTCCGATCGACCACCCGCTCGGCGCGTGCATCCTGGCCCGCCGCGAGGTGGTCCAGCAGGTGGGGCTGCTGGACGAGGGGTACTTCATGTACGCCGAGGAGGTGGACTGGTGCCTGCGCGTCCGGTGTGCCGGCTGGGCGATCTGGCAGGAGCCGCGCGCGCGCGTCACGCACGTCGGCGGGGCCTCGACCAGCCAGTTTCGCTCGCGCATGCTCGTGGCGCTCTACGCCAGCCGGATGCGCTTCTTCCGCGCCCACTACGGCCCGCGCTCGGCCCGCCGCCACGCGCTGGTCATCCGGGCCGGAGCGCTGCGCCTCGCACTGGATGCGTGGCTCGGCTACGCCCGCCGCCGTATCGGCCGCGACGAGCTCCGCGCCCGCCTCTGGGCCTCTGCACAGATCATCGCCTGCACGCGCTGACCGAGCCTGCGGAATGGCCCGGCGCTTAGAACTCAAGACTCAAGACGCATATGCTGACTGTCGCCATCATCGCTAGGGACGAGGAGCGTCACATCGGCGCCGCCCTCGACAGCGTCGCCGGGCTCGCTGGCGAGACGCTCGTGCTCCTGGACGACCGCACCGCAGATCGCACCGCCGAGGTCTGCCGCAGCCGCGGGGCGCGGGTGTGCGTCGAGCCCTGGCGCGGCTTCCCGGCGCAGCGCAACCGGGCGCTCGAGCTGGCCCGCGGCACGTGGGTGCTGTTCCTCGACGCCGACGAGCGCGTCACCGAGGAGCTCCGGGCTGAGATTGATGCCGTTATCGCCGGGCATGGCAGTGCAGCCGCGGCTCCCGGCGTCGCGGGCTACTGGATCCCGCGCCACAACATCTTCTTCGGCCAGGCCCTGCGCGGCGGCGGCTGGTACCCCGACCACCAGCTCCGGCTCCTGCGGCGCGGCGCCGCCCGCTACGACGAGCGCCGGCTGGTCCACGAGTTTGCCGAGCTCGATGGGCCCGAGGCGCGCCTCGCGGGACACTTCCTGCACCTCAATATTGAGCGCCTCGACGAGCTATGGCGCAAGCAGACAGCCTATGCGCTCCATGAGGCGCAGACGCTCTATCTCTCCGGTGCGCGCGCCCGCTGGCGCAACTTCGTCGGCGCGCCGGCCCGCGAGCTGCTCCGGCGCTACCTGCGCCTCGGCGGCTACCGCGACGGCGCGGTGGGCCTGTTCATGTGCGCCGCGCTTGCGTATTTCGAGTTGGTCAAGTACGCCCACCTGAAGGGCCTGGAGCGCCTCCGATGACCAACCTCGCCGTCATCATCGTCTCGTGGAACGTCCGCGACCTGCTGCGGCGCTGTGTTGCCAGTGTCCACGCCTCGCTCGCCGGCTCCGGGATCGCCTACACTATCGTGGTGGTGGACAACGCCTCCGCCGATGGCACGCCCGCCATGCTGCGCGCCGAGCACCCCGAGGTGGTGCTGCTCGAGCCCGGCCGGAACCTTGGCTTCGCCGGCGGGAATAACCTCGCCCTCAGACGAGTACTGAGTGCTGAGTGCTCAGTACGGAGTGACCCTTCCCCTAACTCTGTGCTCAGCACTCAGCACCCATCACTCAGCGCACAGCACTCAGCGCACCCAGCACTCGGCGCTCAGCACTCAGCACTCAGCACTCAGCACTCGAGACTGGACTACGTCTTCCTCCTCAACCCTGACACCGAGGTGGTGAGCGACGCTATCCCGCAGCTGGCGCGCTACCTCGATACCCACCCCGACGTCGCCGTGGTCGGGCCGCGGCTGCGCTACCCGGATGGTGGCGACCAGCCGTCGCGGCGTCGCTTCCCGACGCCCGGGGTCTTCTTCTGGGAGAGCACGCCGCTCGAGTGGCGCTGGCCGGGGAACCCCTGGGCGCGGCGATACCGCCTGGCTGACCGGCCCGAGGACGTTGAGCAGGACGTTGACTGGCTGGTGGGCGCCGCGCTGATGGTGCGCCGCGAGGATGTGGAGCGCGCCGGGCTGCTGGACGACGGCTTCGCGCTCTACTCCGAGGAGCTGGAGTGGCAGCGCCGCATCAAGCGCCCGCGCTCGCGGCGCGTGGTGTATCTCCCCGATGCAGTCGTCGTGCACTACGAGGGCAAGAGCGGCGATCAGGTGCCTGCCCGGCGTCTGGCCGCCTTCCACCGCAGCCGGCTGCGATACGTGCGTCTGATCCACGGGCGCCGCCTGGCGGAGGCGGTGCGACTGTTCCTCCGGCTGGCCTACGCCGCCGAGCTGGCGGTCGAGGCCGGCAAGTGGGCCGTCGGTCATCGGAGGCCGCTGCGCGCGGCCCGGGTCGGCACCTACCGCGTGCTGCTGCGTGAGCTCGCGGCCCCTGCGCTGGAGTAGCTGCCGTCTGCCACATGCCCGCGCGCCAGCTCACCTCCCTGATTCCCTAGCCCCCTAACTGCTGCTCCAGGGCGTGCCAGGCACCGTGGTGCAGGAGTAGCCGCGTGATCGAGGCCAACAGCGGCCTGCACGGGCTCGAGCTCTTTCAGCAGCGGGCGGCCGAGGTGAGCTGTGTGCCGATGGATCTCACGATGCCGGGCATGGACGAGGCGCGTGCGCTGGCCTCCATGCGAGAGCTGTGTCCGGACGTACGGGTGGTGCTGATGAGTGGCCACAGCGAGCAGGAGCTCTCGCAGCGCTTCGCGAAACTCAGCCTGGATGGACTGCTCCAGAAACCGTTCCGCCCCGCCGACCTGCTGGACCGTGTGCGTCAGGCGATCGCGCCCTCCATGGGCTACTCGTAGCGCAGCGCGTCGATCGGGTTCAGGCGCGAGGCTCGTAGCGCCGGGTAGATGCCAAACACCAGCCCGACGACGATCGACGTCACGGTGGCCAGCAGCACCGCGTCGAGCTGCACGCGCGCCTCGGCCTCGGCGGCGAAGCCGCGCAGCAGCACCGTGCCCACCGCAGAGAGCGCGAACCCCAGCGCGATCCCCAGCAGCCCACCCGTCAGGCTCAGCACCAGCGCCTCCACCATGAACTGGAGCCGGATGTCGCGCCGCCGCGCCCCCACCGCCTTCCGCAGGCCGATCTCGCGCGTCCGCTCGGTGACCGACACCAGCATAATGTTCATGATGCCGATTCCGCCCACCAGCAGCGAGATCGCAGCGATCGCCCCGAGGAACGCCGTCAGCGCGCCGGTGATCGTGCCGAACGACGCCACCAGGTCCTCCTGGGTCACGATCGTGAAGTTGTTGTCCTGGAACGTCAGGTTGTTGCGCTGGCGCAGCGTCTCGGTGATCTGGTCGATCGCCTTGTCGATGCTCCCCTCGTCCACCGCCTGCACGTAGACGATGCTCACCTCCACGCGCGAGGTGGAGCCGGGGGGCGGCGGGAAGAGCCGGAGCTGCACGGTGGAGAGCGGCACGAACACCTGGTTGTCCTCGCTCGGGCCGAAGTTGCCGCCCTTGCGCTCCATCACCCCGATCACCTCAAAGCTAACCTCGTTGATGCGGATGCGCTTGCCGATCGGGTCCTCGTCGCGGAACAGCGCGTCGCGCACGTCGGCGCCCAGCACCGCCACGCGTGAGCGGGTGTCTACCGCTCCCTGGTCGAAGAACAGCCCCTCGGCCACCTTCGCGCTGCGCACCGCCGTGTAGTTGGCCGTCACCCCGGCCACACGCCCGTCGTAGCTGGCGCCGCCAGAGACGAGCAGCGCGCTGCGGGTGAGCTGGGCCGCCACCGCGGCCACCGCCGGCGCGTTCAGCGGGTCCGCCAGCGCCGCCACATCCTCGTTTGTCATGCGCGGCGGGACCCGCCGGTTCTGCTCCGGGTTATTGGTGCCGCCGAAGACGAAGATCAGGTTCGATCCGAGGCCCTGCAGCTCCTGCGTGACCAGATTCTGGATGGCGCCGCCGAGCGCCAGCAGCGTGATCACCGCACCCACGCCGATGATGATGCCGAGCATGGTGAGGATGGCCCGCAGCTTGTTGGCGGCCAGGCTGGTGAAGGCGATGCGGATGGACTCGAGAATGCTCATAGAAGTGCAGCGTGTAATCGACAAAGGGCAGCGTGCAACGTGCAAGCGCTTGGCTGCACGCCGCACTATTCACTTCGCACGTTAGTTATTTCTTCGCCCCGGCGGGCCGCCGAAGATCGTGGTCCGCGCGTCGAAACCCTCGACGTAGACGCAGCTCTCGGGTTCCAGCCCGCCCAGCACTTCGATCAGCTGCTCGTTGCTCAGCCCGGTGGTCACAGGGCGCTGCTCGGTCTCGATGCGTGCCGGGAGCTGCTCGCGCGGCTGGGCGCAGAGCCCCGGGTCGCGCGCCACATCCACCACCAGCTGCCCGCGGTCGCTCCGCACGGCGCGCCGCGGCACCAGCAGCGCCCCCTCCTTGCGCGCCACCACGATATCTGCCCCGGCCGACATCCCGGCGCGCACGCGCTGGTCGATCGCGTCGGTCACGACCCGCACCTGGTACGAGGTCACGGCAGACTGCTCCTCGGCCAGCGGCGCGATCGTGAGCACCTCGCCGGGGAGCGCCAGGTCCGGCAGCGCGTCGAGCGTCAGCGTCACCGGCTGCCCGGCGCTGATGCGCGAGACGTCGATCTCGTCCACCGTCACGTCTACCACGAAGCCCGAGAGATCGGCCAGGGTGATGGCAGGGAGCGTGGGGGCCGGCACCTCGCCCTCCTTCAGGTTCACCGCCGCCACCACCCCGCTGAACGGCGCACTCAGGGTCGCCTGGTCGAGCGCGAGCTGCGTCAGGTCGCGGGCTGCGCGGGCGGCGTCCACCTGGGCCTGGGTCGAGGCGATGTCGGGCGCGGCCGGATCGGCGCGCAGCCGGTCCAGATTGGCCTGGGCGGCGGCCAGTGCGGCGTTGGCCGCCTCCACCGCGCCGCCGCGCTGGTCGCCGCGCAGCTTCTCGAGGCTGGCGCGGGCGGCGGCCACCTGCGCCCGCGCGGCGGCCACCTGCTCCGGCGTGCCCGGCTGGAACAGCTGGTCGCGCTGGGCCTGCGCCACCTGGAGTTGCCCCTCGGCCAGCTCCACGCCGCCGGCCTCGGCCTGCCGCGCGCTGTCGAAAGCCACCTGGGCCTGCGACACGGCGTTCTCGGCGTTGCGAAGCGCCGCCTCGGCCTGCACGAACGCGTCGTAGTACTGCTGGCGCTGCGTGTCGTTCAGTCTGTTCGGCTGCGTCTGGCCCGGGCGCGTCGGGTCCGTTACGTTCCGCACCACCGGGTCGGCGCCCGTCTCGCGCACGTAGTCCCAGTTCTGCTTGGCAGTGGAGTAGCGCGACTGCGCCTGGGTGAGCTGGTTGGTGGCCTGCTCGATCTGGATCTGGGCGCTGGTCTTGTTCGCAGAGAGCTGGGTTCGCTGGCGCTCCAGCGTGATCTCGGCCTCGCGGACGCGTGCCTCGGCCGCCTGCACGTCGGAGGTGTTCGGGTTCCCCTGGAGCCGTGTCAGTGCTGCCTCGGCCTGGCGGAGCTGCTCCTCGGCGGCGCGTACGTCAGCCGGGGTGACGCTCCCCTGCACCTGGCGGAGCTGGGCCTCGGCCTGGCGGAGCTGGGCCTCGGCGGCCGCGATCTCCCCCGCCGCCGCGCCGCCCACCAGCCGCTCGTAGCCGGCCTCGGCCTGGCGGAGCTGGGCCTCGGCCTGATCGAGCCGCAGCCGTAGCTCGCGGTCCTCTAGCCGCGCCAGCACCTCGCCCTGCTCCACCCGGTCCCCCACCGCCACCAGCACCTCGCCCGCGCGGCCGGCGGCGGCGAAGGTCAGGTCCACCACCCGCGCCGGCTCGATCTGCCCCGCAGCGTTCACTGTGGCCACCAGCGTGTCGTAGCGCGGGACGATCAGGCTGAAGTTGCGCTCGGGGGTGGCCTGGGGCTGCCCCAGCCGAGTGATGCCGAACGCGCAGCCGCCGATCACCAGGACGAGCCCGAGGACGGTGAGCAGGGTGCGTGGGCGGGGCAGGCGGCCGCGGGTCTTCGGCTCGCTCATGGGTACCTCAGATGGATAAAGTGGATCAAGAAGATACGCAGCATGTATTGTGGCGTCCCAGCCGCCGCTTGTCAAAAGACGTATATAGCCACGAGATCGGGTAAACCTTTACACTTATGGTATGATACGTCACAGCTACTAGCAGATACGCAGAAAGTGCTTGCATGGATTGTCGTGAGGCCCGCCGCCTGCTCGACCAGGGCGTCACGCCCAGTTCGTCCACCCCTGAGCGTGCGGCGCTGGGCTTTCACCTGGCCGGCTGCCCGGCGTGCCGCAGCTACCGCGCCAACCCGCAGGATCAGCAGCTCCTGGCCAGGCTGCTGGCCGAGGGGCCCGCAGCGCCTCACCGCCGAGCAACGCCGGTATCCACTCGGCCGCGGCAGGTATGGTTGCGGCGCCTGTGGGTCGTGCCAATCGCTCTGGTGCTGCTGGTGGGCCTGTACGTCGTCGGGCGGGTGGGATTTGCGGTCGCCACCATCCGGCAGAACGTCCGCAGCATGATCGTGCCGACCCCCCCGCTGGTCACGATGGCGCCGCTCCCGACGAGCGCGCAGGTTGTGGCAGCCGCTCCTACCCCCGCCGTTACACCCCCGCCCGGCGTGGCTACACCCGCCGTGTCCGGCGCTGCGCTCGTCGTCCCCACGGCCGCGCTCGGCGCCGAGGTGGCGGATCGCGCCCTCGCCGCCACTCCCGCCGGCTGGCCCACCGCGGCCGTGCAGCCGGCGCAGACGGCGACGCTTACTCCAGTGCCGCTCGGTGGTGAGATGAGCCTCGCGGTGGCCACGTCGGTTACCGTCTCCGCGCCTCCGCTCGGGATTGGGCAGGCCCAGCCCGCCGCTGGTGCTCCGATCACCGTGCTGCTGCTGGGGATCGACCGGCGGCCCGGCGAGAGCGGCCCCGCGCGCATGGACGCCATCATCATCGCGCGGCTCGAGCCCGAGCGCCGGCGCGTGGCTCTGCTCTCGCTCCCACGCGATCTGATTGTGGACATCCCGGGCTACGGCCCCTCACGTATCAATGCTGCCAGCGTCTACGGCGAGCTCAATCCTCAGCTCGGCGGCGGCGTAGCCTTGGCGCGCAGCACCGTCAGTCACCTGCTCGGTGTCCCAATCGACTACGTCGTCCACATCGACTTCCAGGGGTTCATCGCTGCGATCGACGCGATCGGCGGGGTAACGATCGATGTGCCGCGCGAACTGTACGACCCTGCCTATCCGACGATGGACTATGGCTACCAGGTGGCGCACTTTCTCCCAGGTCCACAGCAGATGGACGGCCCGCGGGCGCTGATGTACGCGCGCGTGCGGCACATGGACAGCGACTTCGAGCGCATGCGGCGGCAGCAGCAGGTGATCCTGGCGGCGGTAGCTCAGCTGCGCGGTCAGAACGTGCTGCAGCAGCTCAACAGCGTCGCGTCCGTCAGCGGCGCCCTCAAGGGCTACCTCGCATTCGACATCCCCGAAGACCGGCTGGTGTCGCTGGTGTGGGCTTTCCGCGACATCACGCCCGAGCAGGTGGAGCGCTACGCCCTGGATCAAAGCCAGATCGTGAGCGGTGTGCCGGGTGATCAGTACGCCGAGGTCGCGGTTCCAGGTGCGATCGATAGCCTCGTACGCCAGCTGCTTGGGCAGTAGTGGTGGTATTCACAAACGACTGTGCATCATTTTCTGACCAATTCGGCTTACAGAATCTTATATTTGCCGCGTTGCAACGCTGTAATTTCAACAAGTGTTGACAGATCACCTGAAATAAATTAATATCCCGTTGTCCGGCTTTGGAACGCCGAGGCAGAACCGACGCGCGATGAAAAAACCGTCATCGCTATATCGTTTGCATACTGAAACAACCCGTGTTACACTCCCGCGCGTCATGTACCGCCTCACCTATCTGCCCTGTAGCACGTTTGTCGCCCCGGACGGGGTGATAGTGAGTTTGTTTGTGCCACAGGCCAAACAGCGAGGAGTTGCTCCATGATCGAGCAGAGTCATCGTTCTCTGGGACCTTCTGCCTCAGGAGACCTCGACACTCTGCAACGGCGTGCCAGCCGGCAACGCCACCGACGCAGCCAGGCGGCCCGCACGTTGGATGCCCAATGGCAGAATGTTCACGGCCTCTTCGACGCGCCGAAGCAGACCATCTCACGCCTCCCCGCACGGTACATTCTGCACACAATTGTCGCAGCTGTCCTGCCTCTTGCCGTGCTCCTCGGACACCTCCAGCCCGGCCTGCTCCTCCCGAGCACTCGTACGGTCGATGCTCCGCAGGTCCAGGGTGACTTCACCGTCCCGCTGGCGCCGCTAAGCTTGGACGCCGAGGCCGTCGAGGGTGATGCGCCGCTCGACGAGAGCGCCGATTTGCCCGTCCCGCTGTCGCTTGTGTCGCGCAGCGCGGCGCTAGCGCCGGTGGTCGTGCCGGCCACAATCGCTGGTGAGCGCGTGTACTTGCGGAGTGGCCCGGGCACAGAGTACGACGCCGTCGGGCGCAGGTCGATGGATACGCCCCTCCAGGTGATTGGCTTCCGCGGCGACTGGTTCCAGGTGCGCGAGCGCGTGGACGGCCCAGTCTACTGGGTCTCGGGCGAGCTCTTGAACATTCCCGAGGCTGCGATCTACACCCTGTTCGAGGTCGCGGACAGCGCCATCCCTCTGCCGCCGCCGCCGAAGGTGGCCGCGGTTCGCGAGGACGGCCTGCTGCTGCGCGATGGGCCCGGTACGAACTACGTCCCGATGGCGACCCTCAAGGCGAACACGCAGCTCGAGCTCCTTGAGACCTACCAGGACTGGTTCCATGTGGGCATCCCCGGCGGTGCCGAGGGCTGGGTCAAGGGTGAGTTCCTGAGCGTCGATGAGGGCGTGATCAAGCGCCTGCTTGAGGCCGAGAGCATCCCCGACCCGAACCCGGCGATGGTGGGCGTGATTGCCGACAACCAGGTGAATCTGCGCAAAGGTCCTGACTCGCGCTACGCCAAGGTCAGCCAGATTGATGCTGGCGTTCAGGTCGATCTGATCGGCAAGAACAAGGACTGGTTCCAGATCCTCACCCCGAGCGGTGAGAAGGCGTGGGTCTTCAGCGACCTATTGAACGTTTCTTCGCACGTGGCGCGCCGCGTGCCGCTCAGCAAAGACTTCAAGCCGCTGCCCGTAACAGCCCGCAACCGCCCCGGCGCAGGGGCTGGCCTCGCCAGCATCGCCGCCAGCGGCGACGTCGCCGGCCTTGCGGTGCAGTTTGTCGGCTACCGCTACCGCTGGGGTGGGGCGTCGCCGAACAGCGGCTTCGACTGCAGCGGCCTCACGAGCTACGTCTACCGCCAGTTTGGCGTGAGTCTGCCGCGCACCGCTGCCTCGCAGTTCAACACCTCGCTTGGCGTGTCGGTCGGCCCGATGGACAATCTGGCGCCTGGCGACCTGATGTTCTTCCGCAACACCGGTGGTCGCAAAGGCATCAGCCACGTCGCGCTCTACATCGGCGGCGGCCGCATGGTGCACGCGATGACACCGCGCTACGGCGTGCAGGTCTCCAACATCTGGGGCGACTACTGGACGAAGCGCTACTACGGCGGCATCCGCGTTCGCAGGTAGCCGTGCCTTCGCCTTGCTAGGTGGCCAGCTGATGGCAACATGGAGGGGTGACGATACCGTCGCCCCTCCGTTTGTTATGAGATCCCCTGATTGGCAGAGAGGGAGCGCGAGGGGGAGCCGGTGCCTGTCGCCGAGGCGATCAGGCGGGGAGCGCGAGGGGGTGCCGGTGCCTGCTGTCGAGGCCATCAGGCGGGGAGCGCGAGGGGCAGCCCCTCGCAAAAAACGTTCTTCATCCGGCGGTGTATGGGCAGGCACACCGCCGCGTCATCAGGAGCTAACAGCATGAAAGGTCTGGTCCTCAGCGGCGGCAAGGGCACACGGCTGCGCCCGATCACCTACACCAGCGCGAAGCAGCTCGTGCCGGTGGCGAACAAGCCGGTCTTATTCCGTGTGATCGAGATGATCCGCGACGCCGGGATCGACGAGATCGGTATTGTGATCGGCGACACCGGCCCCGAGGTGCGCGCCGCAGTGGGAGACGGCAAGCGCTGGGGCGTGAAGATCACCTACATCCCCCAGGACGCCCCGATGGGCCTGGCGCACGCCGTCAAGATCTCGCGCGACTTCCTCGGCGATGACCGCTTCGTGATGTTTCTGGGCGACAACTGCATCCAGGGCGGCATCGCGCCGCTGATCGAGCAGTTCGGGCGGAGCGACTACAACGCCCAGATCGTGCTGAAGCGCGTGCCCGACCCGCGCCAGTTCGGCGTGGCCGAGCTCGACGCCGAGGGGCGCATCGTGGGGCTTGAGGAGAAGCCACGCGATCCGCGCAGCGATCTGGCGCTGGTCGGCATCTATATGTTTGACCGCACGGTCTGGGACGCCGTGGACGCGATCAAGCCCTCGTGGCGCGGCGAGCTAGAGATCACCGATGCACTGCGCTGGCTGGTGGAGCACGGCCACAATGTCTACCCCTACGTCCACGAGGGCTGGTGGATCGATACCGGCAAGAAAGACGATATGCTGGAGGCCAACCGCCTGATTCTAGAGGAGATGAAGGCGGGCGTGTCCGGCTACGTGGACCGCGACTCACACCTGATCGGCAAAGTGATCGTCGAGCCGGGGGCGGAGATCATCAACAGCACCATCCGCGGGCCGGCGATTATCGGCGAGGGCACGCGGATCGTGAATAGCTACGTCGGCCCCTACACTTCGGTGTACCACCACTGCGTGATCGACAGTAGCGAGATCGAGCACTCGATCGTGCTGGAGCACTGTATCATCCGCGACCTGCCCCACCGCCTCGAGGATAGTTTGATCGGGCGGTACGTGGAGGTCACGCGCTCGCCGCTCAAGCCCAAGGCCTACCGCCTGGTGCTCGGCGACCACAGCACGGTGGGGGTTCTGTAGGTGCAGGGCGTAAGGTGCAACGTGCGAGATCAACCGGCGTGCACGTTGCACCTTGGTCCTCTACTGTAGCTCGCCGTGCAGGTAGTCTACTCCCGAGATGCGCATCAGCTTGTTCCAGTGGTGACGCGACTCGATGTAGCGCACGCTGCCGGAGGCCGAGCGCATGACCACCGAGTGCGTGGCCGCGCCGCCCGAGAAGTAGCGCACCCCGCGCAGGAACTCGCCGTCGGTGAGGCCGGTGGCGGCGAAGTACACATTCTCCCCCTGCACCAGGTCCTGCGTACGGTAGACGCGGCTCAGGTCGATGTCGTTGGACTGCGCGAGGGCGCGCTCGTCGTCGTTGCGGGGCCAGAGCTTGCACTGGATCTCGCCGCCCACGCACTTCAGCGCCGCGGCCGTGATCACCGCTTCGGGGGCGCCGCCGATGCCCATCAGAATGTCGGCCGGCGGCTCGTCGATCGCCGTCATCACGCCCGCGGAGACGTCGCCGTGGAGGATGAGCTTGATGCGGGCGCCAGTGTCGCGGATCTGCCGGATGAGCTCCTTGTGGCGCGGCCGGTCCAGCACTACCACCGTGATGTCCTCGATCTCCTTCTTGAGTGCCCTGGCCACATTGCGGATGTTCTCGGCCACGGGCGCGTCGATGTGGATCGCTCCGCGGGCCGCCTCGCCCACCGCCAGTTTGTCCATGTAGGCGATGCCGGACCAGGCGTAGAGCGAGCCGCGCTCGGCCACCGCCACCACCGAGATTGCGCCCGGCATGCCCTCGGCCAGCAGTGTGGTGCCCTCGATCGGGTCTACCGCCACGTCCACCTGGGGGGACTCGCCGGTGCCGACCTTCTCACCCGTGAAGAGCATGGGCGCCTCGTCCTTCTCGCCCTCGCCGATCACTACGATCCCGTCCATTGGTACGCTGTCGAGCGCGAAGCGCATCGCGTCAACGGCGGCCTGGTCGCCGGCGATCTTGTCGCCGCGCCCCATCAGGCGGGCTGCGCGGAGTGCTGCGGCTTCGGTGCAACGCACCAGATCCATCCCCAGGTTTCGCTCAAGTCGCATCAGGACCTCCTCGTCGAGGGACACACGGACACGTCCCTTCGATTGTAGCATGGGTAGATACACGCGTATCAGTTTGCACTCCTCCACCATGAGTGCTAAAATCGGGCTTGACAAATCCAGGACACATGAGTAGACTATGGGGCGGTTGGCACTCACCCTCTGAGAGCGCTAACCGCCTCAGCGATTGACAGCGATGTACGAGGAGGATCAGGGATATGGGTTCGGATTTCCGTATCCGGCCGCTCGCTGACCGCGTAGTGGTCAAGCCGGTGGAGCGTGAGGAAAAGACGAAGGGCGGCATCTACCTGCCTGACACTGCGAGCAAGGAGCGCCCCCAGGAGGGCACCGTGCTGGCCGTGGGCGAGGGCCGGCTGGACGACAACGGCAAGCGCATCCCGATGAACGTTAAGGCCGGCGACAAGGTGCTTTTCGCGAAGTACAGCGGCACCGAGTACAAGGTGGACGATGTCGAGTACCTGATCCTGGCGGAGAAGGACATCCTGGGCATCATTCAGGATTAGTGATTTCAGAGGAGCCTTACTCTCATGCCGAAGCAGCTTGAGTTTAACGATGCGGCCCGGCGCTCGCTGAAGCGTGGCGTCGACATTGTGGCCGATGCGGTGAAGACCACCCTTGGCCCCCGCGGCCGCAACGTCTCGATCGATAAGAAGTTCGGCGCCCCCACCGTCACCCACGACGGTGTGACGGTCGCCAAGGAGATCGAGCTCAAGGATCCGTTCGAGAACATGGGTGCCCGCCTGCTCGTCGAGGTCGCCACCAAGACCAACGACGTCGCCGGCGACGGCACCACCACCGCCACCGTGCTCGCCCAGGCGATCGTCAACGAGGGCATGAAGGTTGTGGCCGCCGGCGCGAACGCCATGCTGCTCAAGCGCGGCCTGGACAAGGGCGCTGAGGCGGTTGTGGCCGAGCTCAAGGGCCTGGCCAAGCCGGTGCGCGACCGCGCCGACATCGCGCACGTCGCCACCATCTCCGCTGCGGACAGCGAGATCGGCGACCTGATCGCCGAGGTGATGGAGAAGGTCGGCAAGGACGGCGTGATCACGGTCGAGGAGTCCAAGGGCATCGCCTTCGAGACCGAGTTCACCGAGGGCATGCAGATCGACCGCGGCTACATCTCCGCCTACTTCGTGACTAACTCGGAGCGCATGGAGGCGGAGCTCGAGGAGCCGTACATCCTCATCACCGATAAGAAGATCTCGAGCATCCAGGACATCCTGCCGGTGCTGGAGAAGGCCCTGCAGGTCACCAAGAACCTGGTGATCGTGGCCGAGGATG
>JBDLTZ010000180.1:0-9416 GCA_039805565.1 Chloroflexota bacterium
CCTCTCCCACAGCGCCGAGAAGGAAGATCTCGACGGCTTCCTGTTACGGCAGGGGCCGGCAGCCCTCACCCGACTACTGCACCGCACGCCGGTCCCGCTTCGCGCCTTCATCGACCGCCTGCCCCCGGCCCTCCTGCGTGCCGCCAACCTTGAGCTGCGGCCACGCTGGTGAGGACTTGCACTGGAGGTCACCATGCCCCGCCCAACAGCTACCGCTACGCCTGAGCCCCAACGTCACGGCACATCACTGCACGTGGCGCCCGCCCAGCCGCCCGTTCTGGTTCGCCCGGCCCTGCCGGCTCGCGTACCGCCTGCGACGCTCGCTCGTCGCGTCCCTACCTCGCCCCCCACGCCGGCTCAGCCGGTCCAGCGCCGTACGCGGCGCCCGTGGCCGAAGCTCGCCTGGCTGGCGGTCGTCGCCCTCAGCCTGCTGGCCATCATCGGGGGGACGTTCACGTTCCTGCTGCTGACGGGGCAGGACAAGGTGATCGCCTGGATGGTCGTCGGCTGCGTGCTGGTCGTCGTCTTCGGGACGCCCCTGCTCTGTGTCGTCGGCCTGGTCGTGTTCTACTTCTGGGCGCTGTCCCGTGTCGGCCGCGCCCGCACGATTCCCACCCGCTCAAAGCCCGCGCCTGCTGCCCATCGGGATGACCCGGTGGTCTGGGGAGAGGTGGTCTTCGATGACTGAGATCACCCTGCTACCCGGCCGCCCGGGTGCGGCGCTCATCGCCCGCTTTGTTGCCGAGTCGCTGCTGGACTACCCCCTCGTCGACGGTATCGACGCCCGCTTGCAGGCGTGGAGCACTGGCGAGGGCTGCTGGGTTGTGGCCTTTACCCCCGATGGCGCCGCCGGCATCGCCTGCCTGGTGACGCTGGACGACGGGCCGTTTGCGGGTGACCACTGCCTGTTCTGGCTCGAGGTGCTGCCCGACGCTCAGGGAAGCGGAGTCGGTCGCGCGTTGCTCGCCTGGGCGACGCAGCAGGCCCCGCGCCTGGTTATCGCGCCCACGCCCGGCTCAGCTTCCTTCTACACCGGATTGCTCCCACACGCCGAACCCCACGGCAGCATGTTCGTAGTCGAGCCACCCGAGGATGTCCGCCGCGCGGCACAAGCCATCTACAAGGGAGAACGCTATGGCCTACAAAGAGGTCAACGCGATCACGCTCACGGGGCAGATCGCGGCCGAGCCGGAGATGCGCTTCACGGGTGAGGGCGAGCCGTTCACAACGCTCACGCTCCTCTGCCGCCAGCCCACAGGCCGCGACCCACACGCTCACGAACGCTTTCGCCTTGTCGCCCGGGGCGAGCCCCTGGCCGAGCAGTGCAACGACTTGCTCCCCGATGCCCACGTGCTGGTCACCGGGCGGCTCCAGTCCTCGACGACCGAGGACCCGGCCGAGCGTGCGCAGACGCCCTACGAGGTGCTTGTGCGCGAGGTGCTGGTCCTGAATAGTCTGCCGCTGGAGCAGCCCACCATTACGAGAGATGCGGCTCCGCCCTCGCGACCCCCCATTGCTCGTCCTGTCCCGCCCACACGCGCCGGCACCACACCGGCTGCGCCCTCGTCTCCCCCATCGGTGCCCCGGCCCGGTATCCCCCGCGGCCCCCGGCGCAACCCCTCGAATGCCTGAATGTTTCTCCCTCGGGCTGCCCGCCTGTCGCGGCGCGGCCTGCTGATCGTTTGCCCACAGCAAGAAGGAGCCACCCTATGAGCACGTTCGCGGAGCGGATCGCCACGGTGGAGACGCCGGTCGTCAACGACGCGGCCCCCACCACCCCGGCCATCTGGTGGTACAACGGGAACAAGCAGGCGAAGACGCCGGGCGTCTTCTACGTCAAGGGCACGGCGCTCCAGCAGGAGCCGGCCGAGCCCTGGGCGCCCTCGGCGCGCTTCGACAACGAAACCGGCTTCGAGACGTCCGCCCTTCACCTCGCCCCGATTACCTGGCGCCAGCAGCCCTACCGCGTCGTCGAGGTCGTCTCAAACGGCACCCAGCGCAAGGACCGGCGCTATCTCACGGACTGGGAGCCCGGCGCGCAGATCCACACCGAGATCGTCTGTCTCGCCGCCGGCATCGCCGAGCCGGTCGTCTGGTCATTCCACGGCATGACCGGCCGCGCGGTGATGGGCAAGAGCGGCATCTTCAACAGCTACCGGCACGGCCTGCTGCGCGGCGCCGAGAAGGTCGCCGGTAAACGCCTGCCGCTGTGGACGTTCTGGTTGCCGATCACGACCCTGCGCAACGCGAAGGGGCAGATCACCTACACCGACACCGGCCACGGCTCGCTCGTCACCCTGCCTATGCTCGACTGGCCCACAGCACCCGAGCCTGAGCTGATCGACACGCTCTTCGTCGGCGAGGAGTGGGTCGCCTACGGCTACGAGGTGCGCCGCCAGTTCGAGAGCTGGCGCACACAGCGCCGCGGTACTAACGGCGCGGCGAACGGCACCGGTGCGACCAATGGCCACACCCAGAACGATGAGGCCATCTACGACGAGGAGGAAGTCCCGCTGTAGTCGCCTGAATCAACCACGAGCCTTCCACCGCGAGCCCGTATCACGTCTGTGATGCGGGCTCGTCTTGTTTCCAGCTACCCGTGAGGTGCTTCATGCTCGACTCCCCTGCGAGGGTGTGGGAGCGCGCGGGCGAGGTGCTCCTCAGCCCGCCCGAGCCCTGCCGGCCCTTCATCGACGCGCTGCGGGCACGCTGCCCCGGCGCACGCTACAGCTCGATCGCCTGGATGGTCCCGCAGGCCCACGGCACAACCGCTGTGGATCTGCTTCGTACCTTCTTCCCGGTGGTGCAGGATAGCCGCCCGAACGCGGCGCCTGCTCCCGCCTTCGATGACGGCGTCCCGGTTAGCGCCTTCGCCCGCCTCGATCTTGTCCCCGTGCTCACGCCGGTTGCGCCGGCGCTGCTCGCCTTCCACAACGATCGTCATGAGGCCCGCTCCCGGTTCTCGGAGGTGGCAGCCGTTGTACCTGACATCCCGGCATCCCTTGGCCTCGCCGAGGGGCTGGAGGGACGCTGGATGCACGCCTACGCCGCCGCCCGCTTCTGGCAGGAGCTGCACGATGGCTTCAGCCAGGTCGTTCAAAGCGAGGTCCAACCCGACGGCTCACTCTGTGAGCACCTCGATCCTGAGGCCATCCGCACCTACTGGCTGACGACCCGGGAGCGCCTCTACGGAGTGCCACCCGAGTTGCTCGGCCAGCGCTGGTTCCCGCCGCAGTCTACCCTGCCGATCTGGGTCGCCGCGCTGCTCGCCTGTGTGGAAGGGTCGCCCTTCATGCTTGACGAGACGACGAATGCGGCTATTCGGACCCTGCCGCCCTGGCCGCTCCGCCGACCCGCCGCCCTGCACCGGCTCGACCTCAAAGACGCCGCGCATTGGCCGGTCTCGCTCTGCGTGCTGCCGGACAAGCTCAGCCGCGACGGCAACGAGGCCCTGCTGCACCTGAGCGCCGTCAACGGTGTCAGCAAGAACAAGGCGCTCTGGGCGGCAATCCTCGACGGGCGGCGCGAGCAAATCCCAGTTCGCGCCGGGCGCCAGCGCTACTACCCCCGCCGTGTCGAAGGCCGCAACCAGTATGTCTCGGACTGGAACGACGAGCCGCTGCCGGCCAGCGGGCTCAGCCATCTCGCCCTCACCCACCGGACGGCCTTCGAGCCGGAGCTTGGCCAGGCGTTCCTGCACCTGGCCGGCAACGACCTCGCCGGCGCGCCCGATCTGCCGCTCTTCGCTCAGCAGCTTAGCCGCAGCATCAGCGTGCCGTTCAACCTCGCCTGGGCCGCCCAGCTGTGGTCCTACGGCACCAACCCCGACGACTCGGAGACGGCGCTCATCACGCCGCTGCCGAGCCTCGGCTGCCAGGGCTACTGGGTGCTTGCCGACGAGCCGCGCTGGACCAGACTGATCATCGCGGTGCAGCGGGGCATGTCCCCGTCGGCGCTCAGCGAGGACGACCTGGTTGTTACGGAGGTTGGTGCCTCAACCCGCATAGACGAGGTGGTTGAGCAGGCGGGCGAGGGCGGCGACGACGACGACGAGAGCGAATAGTCGCGACATGGGCGCCAGTGGCGCTTGCAAACCACACCTGAAGCGGCAGAGAGCACAGGCTCTGCCGCTTTCTCGTGCTACGAGGAGGCGTTTATGACACGTCTGGCGATGGAGGCGAACTTCCAGTACGTCCCCCTGCCCCGCGAGCTGATCGGCGCGATCGCGTCCTACGTCGCGCCGGCGCCGCCGGTCTCGCGCATGGTCGACATCTGCGCTGGCACCGGCGAGGCGGCGGCAGGTATGGCGACAGCCTGGGGCATCACACGCGATCGGCTCTACCTCAACGAGCTGGTGGACGGGCGCACAGCCCGCTGCCATGACGTCAGCGACCACGTCCTGGGCGCTGACGCGATCCGTGCGCTGCAGGTGACGCTCGGCTTCTTCCAGGTCGCGTGGACCAACCCACCCTTCGGCCAGCAGCCGAAGGAGCAGGGCGGCGGGCGCTACGAGCCACTGTTCTTCAAGCGCATTGTTGAGGAGGGTCGCTGGCTTCAGGCCGGCGGTGTCCATCTGATGCTGGCACCGCATGACGTCTGGCTGACCAACCGCGCCACGCTCAACCACCTGGCCCGCTGCTACGACCGGGTGACGCTGGTCGCGCTCCCCGAGAAGCATCGCCACTATCGCGAGGTATTGGTGATCGGCGTCGTGCGCGCAGTCGAGCGCATGGGGCAGGAGCTCCAGGCGCGAGCGCGGCAGATCGCCGAGAAGCTCGCTGGCGACCTGCCAGTCCTGTCGCTCCAGACGGCACCACGCTACTCCATCCCCGCACCGGTGCGGCAGACGCGGCAGCTGATCTGGCGCGACGCAAACGCCGCCACCCCCGAACAAGCCCAGGCCGACGTCATGGCCTGCGGCGGGGCCTGGGCCTCGCGGTCCCACCGCACCCGGCTCCACACCGCGCGGCAGGACCGGCGGCGCATCAGGCCGATCTTCCCCCTGGGAAAGGTAGCCGCGGCGCTGCGCGTCGCCGAGGGCGACATCAACAACATGCCGGTCAGCATCAACGGCCGGGCCGTCCGGATCAAGGGCAGCACCCGGAAGACGACGAAGACCTGGCAGGAGGAGCGCGCCGGCAGTGACGGGGCGGCCATCCTCGACAGCCACCGGATGGAGCTACGCGAGCCGGTGGTCGTCACGCTCGACACTGAGAGCGCGGCGATGACTCGCTACACCGGCGACGCCGGCATCGCGGCGCTCATGGACATCCCCGACGCAGCGCAGAGCCTGCTCGACGCCGTGGCTGGGAGCGCGCCGCCGATCTACGACATGACCATCCCGCCCGAGGTGACCGCCGTCGTCCAGGGCATTGTCTCCGTGAGCGGCCGAGCCCTCCCCGGCTACGCGCCCGGCTACATCCCAATGCAGCAGCACATCATCGCCGCCTCCCACGTCGCCTTTCGCGACCCGGATCCGCACACGGGCAAGCGCCGGAGGGTGCTCGGCCTGGGCGCGGACATGGGCACGGGGAAGAGCAGCATCGCCGCCGGCACGGCCGAGGTGCTGCGGGTGCTCCAGCCGACCAACCGCGGGCGCGCCTTCACGACACTCGTCGTCGCCCCGAACCACCTGATTGGCGAACTGACGCAGGTACTGGCCCACGATCAGGCCATACCCGGGCTTGACCGCCCGCCGCTGCCGCAGTGGATTGCCGAGTGGCGCGATCTGCTACCCCACTGGCACAGCACGATCCTCGAAACGCCCGCACAGGTCTCGGCCTTCTACGCCGGCGCTCAGGCCGACCCCGCCACGCCGCGGGTCGGATTCATCGCCTTCTCCAAGTTCAGCCTGAGCTGCGGCTGGGAGGTCGCGGCGACAACGCATCGGCCGGCGCCATCGGTTCCCATTGCCAACCCCGAGGACGAGGGAGCGGAGCACGAGCCGCGGCTGACCTGGCGCGCCGGGTTCTACGCGCGTCTCAAGGAGGAGGACCAGCGCGAGTGGGATGCGATTAAGAAGCGCGAGAAAGCGCGCAAGGGTCATGGTCGGCAGGCCCAGCGGGTCGCCGCGGCCAACGGCGACGCGAGCACGACCAGGGTCTACGGCCCTGGGGTGAGCGAG
Source organism: Chloroflexota bacterium (assembly GCA_039805565.1). GTDB lineage: Bacteria > Chloroflexota > Chloroflexia > Chloroflexales > Roseiflexaceae > CALJIC01. The sequence continues at coordinate 6,125 of JBDLTZ010000180.1, forward strand.
CGAACCCAGCGGCGCGACCTCCTGTTCCGCTGTGGCCACGCCTTCCGCGAGACGCTCAAGGGCGAGGAGCCGACCCCGCTCTGGCACTTCGACGGCCTGTTCTGCCCCGACTGCGGCAGGCGCGTGCGGAGCAAAGATGGCTTCCCCCACACCCTCGACACGCTGCGAAAGGCGGGCATGGTGCGCTGCCAGTTTTGCGGCGGCGTGCTCGGCCAGCAGAGTCGCAAGCAGAACAATGTGGGCGACCGGGCGCTGCCGATCTTCAACGACCCCGCTTACCTCAACGCCCACGTGACCGAGGTGCGGCCCGGCTCCTCCATGCCCCAGCGGGTGATTCCGTGGGGTGTGCGTCCGACCTCCAACCCCCGTATGGCCCTCGGCGACTTCATCGTCGCGCGGGGCTACGGCGCTCGGACCGACTTCGTGGTCACCGACGAGTTCCACGCCATGAAGGGACGCTCGTCGGCCAGAGGCCGCATCTGGGGCCGTCTCATCCGCCACGCGCACCGCTCGGAAGGGCTGACCGGCAGCCCCTACGGGGGCAAGGCCAGCACCGCCTACTGGATGCTCCAGCGCATGCAGAACGTCTTCGTGCGCCAGGAGTTCCGCTGGGACGACGAGCAGGCGTTCGTGGAGCGGCTCGGCATCCTCGACACGATCACCTCCCAGGTGGTCGAGGAGGAGGCCCAGACCTTCAGCGGCAAGCGCAACGCGACCTACGTGCGGGTCGAGGAGCGCAACGGGCTGACGGCCGAGCTGGCGGCGATCATGCAGAGCCAGTTCATCTTCATCCTGCTCAAGCAGATGGGCTTCCTGCTGCCGCCCTACCACGAGGGCGTGGTGTTCTTCAACCTGCCTGAGGGGCTGGACGAGCAGTACGCCGCCCTGGTGCGCAAAGGAAAGGAGATCATCAAGGAGCCGGGGGGCAAGGACGCCCTCAGCAGCTACCTCCAGTCCACGCTGACCTACTGCGTGGCGCCGTGGAAGCCGGTCACGGTGCGGAGCAAGAACACGGGCGAGGCGTACTGCCCGCCGGCGCTTCCGGCCGAGACCGTGCTGCCGCACCACCGCTGGCTGGCGAAGCGCGCGGCCGAGCAGGTCCGCGCCGGGCGGGGGATGCTGGTCTTCGCCGAGCACACCAACAAGCTCGACATCCTTGCCGACCTGCAGACGAAGATCCAGAGCCTCGCCCTGTCGGAGCACGGCACGCCAGTCAAGGTCGCGATCCTCCGCAGCACAACGGTTAAGCCGGGCGCTCGCGGCGCTTGGTTCACCGAGCGGGAGCGCGACGGCACCAACGTCGTGCTGTGTCACCCCGGCCTGGTCGAGACGGGCATGAACCTCATCGCTTGGCCGGAGATCGTCTTCGCCGAGCCGACCTACAGCCTCTACCGGGCGATGCAGGCGCGCAAGCGGGCGCTGCGGCCGACGCAGACCCAGGCCTGCAACGTGACCTGGCTGGGCTACTACGAGACGATGATCGAGCAGGCGCTCGACATCATCGGCAGCAAGGCCACGGCCGCCACGCTGCTCAACGGGGACGACCTCAGCTCCGGCCTGATGCAGATGGACCCTGGCATGTCCCTGCTCCAGGAGCTGGCCCGGCGCGTCCTCCGCGACGAGGACATGAGCGAGGCCCGCGAGGTCATCGCGGCACGACTTGAGGCCGCTGGTACAGCGCTTAAGGCGTCGCTCGAGGTCGGCGCACACGACCTTGTCGGCGTCACTGTGGCCGACATCGCTCGACCCGACCCGTCACTTCGGCCCACCGCCCCCGTTCGTCCGATGGCGCCGGCCCTGTTCCCGCCACCACTGCCCGCCGGCGAGCTGCTGCCCGCACTCGCCGGGACGCCGCCAATGCCCCTGCTGCCGCCCTCACCTGGCGCTGCGAACGGCAACGGTGCCAGCGCGGGCGTTCTGGCCTTCCTGCCCTCGCTGGACGACGGCGCCTTGCCGAAGACCAGCCACGACGAGGGCGAGGAGCTGAGCTGGGGCGAGGTGATCGTCCGCAACCGGCGCAAGGGGAAGCAGACCGCGGTGAGCGACGCAGCGCAGCAGGCCGTCCAGTTCTCGTTCGTCACCGACTGACGGACGCCACCATACCGAGCCACGAGGGGACGCGCGGTGCGTCCCCTCACTGTTTTCAACGCAACTGAAGGAAGGAGCCTCCCGATGAAGATTGCTGCGCAGCAGGAGAATCTCAAGAAGGCCCTGGCCCAGGTCGGCCGCGCGATCCCCGGCAAGCCGGTGATGCCGGTGCTCGGCAACGTGCTGCTCGCCACCGAGCAGGGCCGGCTGCGCCTCACCGGCACCGACCTCCACCTCGGCATCACGGTCTGGATCGGCGCCCAGGTCGACGCGCCGGGCAGCATTCTGCTCCCCGCCGGGCTGCTCACCGATCTGGTGGCTGGCCTGCCAAACGACAAGGTGACGCTGGAGGTCAACGGCGAGAACCACGTCGTGACGGTGACCTGCGCCCGCTTCAGCACCCAGATCAATGGCGCCACGACCGACGACTACCCGACGGTGCAGCACACCGCGCCGGAGCAGGAGCCGCGGGCGCGCTTCGCCGCGCCGGTGCTGCGCGAGGCGATCTCCCAGGTTGCATGCGCGGCCGCCGACACCGATGCCCGGCCAGTGCTGGCCGGCGTCTACGTGCGGCTCCACGAGAGCAGTGCGATGCTCGCGGCCGCCGACGGCTTCCGCATGGCGACCAAGCAGATCGCCCTGCCCACACCCGTGGCCTCCCGCCAGGAGGTCATCATCCCGGCGCCGGCGCTGCGCGAACTGGGCGGGCTGCTGGGTGACGGCGGCGAACAGGTCGGCATGAGCCTCGTGATGGCCGCGGCCGGAAGCACCGCCGCGACCCAGGCGCTCTTCACCACTGAGCACTGGACCCTGAGCACCCGGCTGATCGACGGCCAGTACCCGGACGTCGAGCGCATCGTGCCGAAGGGCTGCACCACCAGGGCGATCGTCGACGTGCGCGAGCTGAACCGGGCAGTAAAGCTGGCCGCGCTGATCGCCAGCGTGAGCCAGAACGTCGTCAAGGTAAGTGTGAGCGCTGGCGAGGATGCCCAGCAGGGCACGGTGATGCTGAGCGCGAACGCCGCCGGCGTCGGCGCGAACACTGGCGCTGTCGAGAGCCAGGTGGCGGGCGAGGGTGGGCAGATCGCCCTTAACGTCAAGTATCTCGGCGAAGCGCTGGCAGTAATGGGCACGGCGCAGGTGGCCTTCGAGATGGTCACCTCCCAGGCACCGGGCGTCCTGCGCCCGGTCGGGCAGAGCGGCT
>JBDLTZ010000181.1:0-20203 GCA_039805565.1 Chloroflexota bacterium
GCTGAGTGACGAGTGCTGAGTGCTGAGTGACGAGTGCTGAGTGACGAGTGCTGAGTGACGAGTGACGAGTGCTGAGTGACGAGTGCTGAGTGCTGAGTGACGAGTGACGAGTGCTGAGTGACGAGTGCTGAGGGCAGTTGCGCCCGGATGTAGTACGATGTGGTGGGTCGGCATGCGCCGGCCCACCGCATCATGTTTAGGGGAGGGCGTGATGGAGCTACGAGGGCGGGCGGCCCTGGTGACGGGCGGGGCGCGGCGGCTGGGGCGGGCGATAGCGCTGGCGCTGGGCCGAGCAGGAATGCGCGTGATGATACACTACCACAGCTCGGTGGCGCCCGCACAGGCGGTGGTGGCCGAGCTGCGCGCGCTCGGGGCCGAGGCCGACACGGTGGGCGGCGACCTGGGGGACGTCGCGGCGGCGGAGCGTGCGGTAGACGCCGCCGCTGAGCGCTGGGGCGGGCTGGATCTGCTGGTGAACAACTCTGGGGTCTGGGCGCGTACGCCGCTGGGCGCGGTGACGCCGGCGCAGTGGGATGAGCTGCATCAGATCAACCTGCGCGGGGCGTTCTTCGCGGCGCAGCGGGCGGCGCCGCTGCTGCGGGCCACGCGTGGGGCGATCGTCAACATTGCGGACGTGGGAGCGCTCCGGCCGTGGCGCAACTACACGCCGTACCTCGTGAGCAAGGGCGGTGTGGTGACGCTCACCGAGGCGCTGGCGAAAGAACTGGCGCCGGAGGTGCGGGTGAACGCGGTGGCGCCGGGGCCGGTGCTGCTGCCTGATGGTTGGAGCGAGGAGCAGGGCGAGGCGGCGGTGCGCACCACCCTGCTCGGGCGCTGGGGCTCAGCTGAGGATGTGGCGCAGGCGGTGGTATACCTGGCCGGCGCCGACTACGTGACGGGTGTGGTGCTGCCGGTGGATGGTGGGCAGCGGCTGTTCTAGTCCCGCGGGCGGATCTGGCCGCCGCGGCCCTTCTCGCGGTTGGGCGGCGCGCCCCCGTTGGCGGCGGTGCGCTGCTCTTCGAGCGCCTTGCGACGCTCTTCGGCCTCGGCGATGACGGCGCTGGTGGCGCGGAAGCCCCACACTGCGAAGAACGACGCTGTGAGCAGCAGCAGCAAGAGGGGCACCCAGATAGAGAGCGTGCCGATCACCCCCATCAGGAACGTGGTGAGCAGCGTGAAGAACGGCCGGCCGAGCGCGATGACGAGCGCGTTGCGCCAGATCGAGCGGATGCGCTGGTCCGTCTGGAGCACGATCAGCGGCCCGAGGTATATCAGCAGCGAGAACCAGATCACCAGGATGTAGATGAACAGCACCGTGAGGAAGGCGCCGATCGCCGACCCGAACTGGCCGTAGAAGCCGAGGTTGACGAGGATCAGGATCAGGCCGGCCATCCAGATGCCGTAGACCTGCCAGCTGAGCACGCGGAGGGCGCGGAAGCCGTCGAAGAACATGCGCCACTCGAAGGTGCGGCCCTCGGTGACGCGCTGGGAGATCAGCGTGAGCCCGGTGCTGGCGGGTGCCATGGGGAGCACGGCGAGCAGGGCGGCGATCCCGGCAGCCACCGGGTTGCCCCCGACGAACAGGCTGAAGGCAACGGCGAGCAGCGGCATGCTGATCACCACCCACAGAACGTTGACCACGATCAGGCCGAACAGCTCATCGAACAGATCTTTGCCGGCCAGCCAGAAGGTTCGGAAGGCGCCCATTGCAGTATTCCTGGTGAGAGCGGGAGAGGCTGTATTATAGCACGTCGCGCGACTTGAGGATGGCGTCGAGCCGGCGCTGGGCGCGCAACGTCTGCCAGGGCGCCGTCACAGGCTCCAGCCAGCTGGCGATCTGTGCCACGGGGGCGGTGCGGCGGGCCTGGATGGCGCGGCGCTGGCGCAGGAGCTCGGGGAGCTCGCGCAGCGCCTCGATGCGGCCAGCCACAGGGGCAGTGCGGCGCGTGAGCAGGGCATGGGCGCAGGCCATGAGGTCGTAGGCGACAATCGCCGGGAGGCAGCGGGCGAGCAGAGGCGCGGGCACGCAGCGCACGATGGTGCGGATGCGGTTGCGCCCGAGGAGGCGCTGCTTGAAGGACGAGCCGTGGCCGCTGGTGGCGGAGTAGACGTGCCGGGCGCGGGCGGCGGGGACCACAGCGCTGCGCCAGCCGCGCAGGAGCGCGCGCCACACCAGGTCTGCGTCCTCGAGGTAGTTGAAGAACGCCGGCTCCATCAGGCCGATGTCCTCGAGCAGCGCGCGGCGGTAGAGAGCGCCGCCGCCGCTCGGGCCGGCCACAGGCCGCGGCGCGTCGGGCAGCTCGGACACCGGCAGGCCGGGCCACAGGTCCAGCGCCAGCCCGTCGCGGCGCAGGCGCACCCCGGCGGAGGCCACCAGTTCGGGCCGGTGGTTGAAGGTGAGCACGGCGGCGAAGGCGCCCACCTCGGGCATCGCGTCTGCGGCGGCGAGCAGCGCGGGGATGAAGCCGGGCTCGATGAAGGCGTCGTCGTTGATCAGCAGCAGCAGGTCGCCATGGGCGGCGCGCAGCCCGGCGTCCACACCGCCGGCGAAGCCGTGGTTGTGGCCGAGCTCCAGCAGGCGCACGTCGGGGGCGCGCTCGCGCGCCCAGCCGGCCGAGCCGTCGACGGAGCCGTTATCCACCAGGATGATCTCGCCGCCTGGGGGCATCTGTGGGCGCAGGGCCTCGAGACAGGACGGGAGGTAGCGGCGGCCGTTCCAGGTGACGATGACGGCGGAGAGTGGCGCTGATTGCATGGCGCCGATGATACCACAGGGGCATCGTCCGGCTGCAACACTGGCGCGTGAGCGGGCGTCTCAGGAGCAGACGGCCCGGCGGGCGTGGGCCGCGAGGACCGAAGGAGCGAGATGATGAATGTGAACCTTGATAAGCGCCAGCAGGCGATCGCAGGTGTCTTCCTGATCGGGCTGGGCGTGGTGTGGTGGCTGAACCTGTGGTGGCTGCTGTGGCCGGGGATGCTGGCCGCTGCGGGTGTGACGGCCTACGTGCAGCGCCGGGCGATGGGCCGGGTGGTCGAGGCGGTGCAGGGCGGCATGTGGGGCGTGGGCCTGGCGCTGCTGTTCCTGCTGGGCTTCGTCTGGCCGGGGCTGCTGTTCCTGGCGGGCGCGAGCATCCTGGCGCGCGGCCGTGAGCACCAGCTGGATGGCCGGGTGCAGGCGCTGATCGGACGCGCGCGGCGCCAGCCGGGGACGGCGATCCAGCGGTCGCAGGCGCAGCAGGTGCCGATTGCGACCTACCAGCCGCCGCAGTCGGGCGAGTCGGGCGCGTCGGTGGGTGATACGACGCGGCTCTAGGGCCGCGGCTCGGGGCGCGAGCGCTGCGGTGCCAGTGATGGCGACAGAGAGGGGCGGCCCGTGTACGGCCCGCCCCTCGGTGTGCTCTAGGGCGTTGGCGGGTCGGCGACCGGGGTTGGGAAGAGCGCGTCGGCCCAGCCGCGCCAGTTCGGGCGGGGTGTGGGATTCGGGATGGGCTCGGGGGTGGGCGCGGCTGGGGTGGGCGTGACGTCCGGGAAGGTCGGCAGCAGGACCGTATCACCCTCGCGCGCGTAGCCCAGCTGCTCTCGCGCGACGCGCTCGGCGTACGCGGGGGATTCGGCGTAGGCCACGTCGGCCTCGAGGCGGGCGTTCTCGGCCTCGAGGCGGGCGATCTCGGCGGCGAGGGCATCGCGCCGGCGCTCGAGCTGCGCGCTGGTGATGATCTGCCCGATGAAGCTGGCGAGCATCCAGAGTGAGAGGACGACCATCGCGATCGCCAGGAGCTGTGCGCCTGATCGCCTGAGGCGCGCGGAGCGGCTCTGGCCAGGCTGCCGGCGGGATAGATGGCGCATAGGCTCGTGGGGGTGAGGAAGCAATGGAGGGGTGCGTTTGCCCCCTCCTACTTGACGCTCAGGTTACTCGGCGCGCGCGACGCGCGGGGCCTCGAGGAGCAGCGGCTCGTCGATGTTGGTGGACATCGCGCTCTGGCCGCGGAACAGCCCGCCCGGCTCGATGTGCAGCGCGGCGGTGACGATGTCGCCCCAGACCTTGCCGGTGGGGGAGATCTCGAGCTGCTCGACCGCGGTGATCTCGCCCTTGACGGCGCCGGAGACGTGCACGTTCTGCGCCTTGATCGTGGCGATGACACGGCCGGTCTCGCCGATGATTAAGTTGCCCAGGATCTCAATATCGCCCTCGAGGGTGCCATCGATGCGCACATTGCCGTCGGTCTTGATCGTGCCGACAAATGTGGTGTTCATGCCGACGACGGTCTCGGGCTTGCCGCTTGCGATGGGCTGAGCAACCGCTTGCGGCTTCTTGTTGTTGCCGAACATGGATCCTCCTCCGATGCCGCCTCGGTCCGGGCGCGATCCTCGCCCCGTGCCAGCTGATCGGCGTGGTTGTAGAAGCACAATGAAGACTGCCACCAGCAGGACGACAGACGCGGCAATTATATAAGACGTTGGTGCATCAGGCAAATTCACGTTTTATCATCCGGATGCCAGCCGAGTGTTCTCAGGTAGGCACGGTCGGCGGGCGTGAGTTCGGCGGCTGCGAGCAGGTCGGGTCGGCGCTCGAGCGTGCGGCGGAGGCGTTCGCGGCGCCGCCACTTCGCCACCTCGGCGTGGTGGCCCGAGACGAGCACCGGCGGGATGGGCCTGCCCTCCCAGACAGCCGGCCTGGTGTAGTGCGGATACTCGAGCAGGCTGTCGCCGTGGGACTCCTCGGCGATGGACTCGTGGTCGATGACGCCTGGGACGAGGCGTGCGACGGCATCGAACACGACCATGGCGGCCAGCTCGCCGCCGGTGAGCACGTAGTCGCCGATTGAGATCTCGCGGTCCACCAGCGCCTCGCGAACGCGCTCGTCCACGCCCTCGTAGTGGCCGCAGACCAGCACGAGCCGCTCGTGGCGGGCCAGCTCCTCGGCGATACGCTGGGTGAAGCGCTCGCCATCCGGGGACATGAGGATGACGAGCGGCTTCTCCGACGGAGGACGGTGTTCAGACGGAGGATTGTGTTCGGACGAAGGATCAAAGACCAAGGACGAAAGCGCGTCAGCGGTCATTTCGGTGCTGTTCTGCCCGGACGATGGCTCGTGATCGTCGGCCGTCGATCCGGGGTCGTCGGTCGTCGGTCGTCGGTCATCGGTCTTCGGTCCTTCGTGTGTCCCTGCCTGCACGGCGCGGATGCATGCGGCGAGCGGCTCGGCCTTCATCACCATGCCGGCGCCGCCGCCGTAGGGCGTGTCGTCGGCGGTGCGGTGGCGGTCGGTGGCGTAGGCGCGGATGTCGTGCAGGGCGTAGCTGATCCGGCCCGCCTGCACGGCGCGCTTGATGATGCTCTCGGTGAGCGGCCCGGCGAACATGCCCGGGAAAAGGGTCAGGATATCGATGTGCATATGCGCGAGTGCTGCGTGCTGAGTGCTGAGTGCTGAGTAAGACCACCGACTAGGCACTCAGTCCTCAGCACCCAGTACTGTTGAGATACTGGTCGAAGAAGCCGACGACGCGGGCGACGTAGGCCTGGCGGTCGGCGAAGTAGCCGCCGCAGTGCTCGGCGCTGGGGAACACCCAGAGCTGCTTGGGATGGCCGGCGGCCTCGTAGAGCGCGCGGGCGTGGCTCACGGGGATCACGCTGTCGGCGTCGCCGTGGGCGATGAGCAGTGGGCGCGGGCTGATGGTCTCCACCGAGTCGATCGGCCGGACGTCGCCGAAGCGGTAGCCGAAGCGCCAGCCGGTGAGAGCGTCGGCCAGGGCGGTGATGGCGCGGGCGGGCAGACGGTAGCGGGTGACGCCGGCGGCGACTACCTCGGCGATCCCGGTGAAGGGGCTGTCGGCCACGACGGCGGCCACCTCGGGATGGCGGGCTGCGAGCAGGATGGCGATGGACGCGCCCATCGAGTAGCCGATCACGCCGAGGCGGGCGTCGGGGACACGGCCGAGGGCGTAGCCGAGCGCGGCCTCGGCGTCGCGCAGCTCGTAGTAGGCCAGCGAGTGCTGGGCGACGTCACTCTGGCCGCGCGAGCGCCAGTCGAAGATCAGCACATTGTTGCCGGCGCGCCAGAGGCCGCTGCCGATGCCGAGCAGGGAGTCCTTGCGGCTGCGGTGGCCGGCGAGCCCAAGCACGACGCGGCGCGAGCCGGGGCGCGGGAGCCACCAACCGCTGAGGCGCACGCCGTCGGACGTGGTGAACTGCACCACCTCGTACCCGTCCACCTGAGTCTCGAAGGGGGTGAAGGTGTAGCTATCGTAGAAGGACTCGGGCAGCCGCGCATTGAGCGAGAATACGGCGTAGGCCGCTGCTCCGAGGAGCACTGTCGCGGCGCCTATAGTAGATCCAGCTGCGGCTGCGCCGGCGAGCCTGATCAGGTCGAGGTCATGTTTGACATGGTGTGTCATGGCGCTATTGTAGCACAACCGCGGCTACGTGAGGCTCTTGCGATACTGTACGAAGCCGCTGCGCTCGGCCACCTGGTCGTAGAGGGCCATGGCCTGGGCGTTGGTGTCGTGGGTGAGCCAGTAGAGACGGACGCAGCCCTGCTCACGGGCCGCCTGCTCCACCGCTGCGATCAGCGCCCTGCCGACGCCCCGGCCGCGGAGCGCGGGGTCGGTGAAGAGATCCTGCAGGTAGCACGAGGGCGTGACCGTCCAGCAGGAGCGGTGGAAGAGGTAGTGGGTGATGCCGACGAGCCGGTCGCCGAGGAAGGCGCCGAGGGCGTACATGGGCTCGGCGGGGTCGTGGAAGCGCGCCCAGGTCACGTCGGTCACCTCGGGCGGGATGCTGACACGGTAGAACTCCTGGTAGCCCCGCCAGAGCGGCTCCCAGGCGGCGCGGTCGGCGGGGGCAAGCGGGCGGACGAGGGTTGTGTCCATATTCTGCGCTCCGTGGCACGCGGCGGGCGCAGCCATCATACCACGGAGCGCGGGCGCCGCCGCTACAGGCCGGTGGGGAAGGTATCGGGCTCCTGCGTGGCCCAGCCTGGGTCGGGCTCGAGGGGCTCAACGGCGCGGGTGGCGTCGAAGTGGATGAGGGCGTCGAACTGCTCGGGCAGGCGCGCGTGGAAGTAGTGGCTGCGGCGCTCAGTCTCGGGGCGGTAGATGACACCAATGGCCCGCTCGAGGCGTGAGCGGCTGAGCGCGTCGGCGGTGGGGCCGCTATCGCGCAGGTTGAGCATGAAGTTCGGCATGGGGGGCGCCGGGCTGGGTGGGGCCCCGGCCGCGCGCTCGGCGAGGGTGCCGCGCTCGGCCACGGTGTGGAGCAGGGCCTCGTAGCTGCCGGGGAGGGCATCGCGGACGCGGCGGCGCTCGCCGGGATCGCCCCAGTCGCGCGCGGCGGTGACGGTGCCGCGGTAGGTGGTGAACCCCACGAGCAGCGCTTCGCGGCCATAGCGCGCGCGGGTGAGCTGGCCGACGTTGAGCTCGCCCGAGTCGCCGAGCTCGGTGGCGCGGGCGTCGCCGAGGTGCGAGTTGTGCGCCCAGACCACGAGCTTCGCGCGGCGGAAGCGGGGCGTGAGGTGCTCCAGGAGCGCGTCGATCGTCTCGGTCATGTGGGTATCGCGCAGGTTCCATGACTCGTCGCGACCGCGGAACATGGCGCGGTAGTAGGCCTCAGCGTTTTTGATGAGGCGGGCGTTCTGCTCGGCGTAGAAGTGCTCGTCATCGGCGAGGCGCCCGCCGAAGCGGGTGAGATCGTGCTCGCGGCGCTGGAGTTCGAGGAGCTGGGCGACCACGTCGTCCTCGCAGGTCTCGGCCAGGTAGCCGGCGGCGTAGCCGTAGCGCTGCGGGTCGTCGCCGTAGTGCTCGAAGCAGGCATAGCGGTGGCGCGCGCGGCTGGCTGCCTCGGGGTCCACCCGCGCCAGGTAGGTGAGGACGGCGTCGATCGAGCTGTGGAGGCTGTAGAGGTCCATGCCGTAGAAGCCGGCCCTGGGGGCGCTCTGGGGGAGCGCGTCGTTATGGGCGCGCAGCCAGGAGACGAAGGCGCGCACGTCGGCGTTGCGCCACATCCAGCGCGGAAAGCGCTGGAAGTCGCCCAGGGCCGCGTCGGCGTCCTGGTCCCCGGAGCGGGCGCGGACGAAGCAGTCGACACGCTCGGCGTCGGGCCAGTCGGCCTCGGCGACGACGCCGCCGAAGCCGCGCTCGGCGATCAGACGGCGGGTGATGGCGGCGCGGGCGGCGTAGAACTCGTGCGTGCCGTGGGAGGCCTCGCCTATCAGCACGAGGCGCGCGTCACCGACCATGTCGAGCAGCGGGTCGAAGCGATCCTCGGGGCCGGCGAGCGGCTGGGCGGCCGCGCGGAGGGCGTCGATCGTGTCGTCGGGGGAGGGGCCGGCAGGGCCGGCGAAGCCGAAGGGGTTTCGCATCGCTGCTCGCTCCTCGTGCGGGCCGGGGCCGGGCCGCACGCTATAGGGACTGTGGTGGTGGAGCGTGCAAGGCGTGTGCCGCGGGACGCGAGTGCTGAGTGCTGAGCGCTGCGTGTCGAGATGTGATGAACCGCGCGCGTAAACGCGGCGGCTACAAGGCCGCGTCGGCGTTGCGGAGTAGTTCGCTCGGGCGGCAGGGTGTGGTGGACGTCAGGGCGATGCCGATACTGGCGCGGACGATCAGCTCGGCGCCGTGGAAGAGGATGGGCGTGCGCAGCTGCTGGAGCAGATGGTCGGCGAGCGCGGCCGCGGCGGCTGAGTGAGGGGCGTGTTCCAGCAGGACGGCGGACTTGTCGCCGCCGAGGCGTGCTACGAAGCCCGTGTGAGCCCATGCGGTCCTCGAGGCGCCCTGCGACGCTCACGAGCAGGTGGTCGCCGCGGGACCGGGTAGGAGGCCGAGTGTCACACAGGAAGCGCGCTCGATACGGCTACATGTGTCAGAGCAATACAGAGGCGCTGCGGGGGTAGAGGAGCTGACCAGTCCTTGAAATAGGGAGAGGCAGTGCTGCAGAGTGCGCACTGCCTCCATCCGGATGCTGCCCGAGCGACGCTACATGATGGTACGGTTGCCGCGGTAGGGCTCGGCGTCCGGATCGAAGCGCCTCCAGCCCTGCTGTCGCCACTCCGCGCCTCGTGTGTTGATGTCCACCGCACCATTGGTGCGCAGGATGCTCTCGACCGTCGTGCTGGAGACGTTGTCAGTGGCAACCGTGAGGAGCGTGCTGCCGCGCCGCACGCCCTCGGCGTAGACGTGGGCCTCCTCCTCGGGGATGCCCGCGCCGACGAGCGCCCCGAGCAGGCCGCCCGCCGCTACCCCTGTGGTGGCCCCGACAAGCGCCCCGGCGCCGGCTGAGCCAAGTGCTGCGGCAAGCGGGCCAGCGGCGATCACTGGGCCGATACCGGGGATAGCGAGCGCGCCGACGCCCATGAGTAGGCCGAGTACGCCGCCGAGCACGCCGCCGCTCAGCGCCCCGGCGCCTGCACCCTCGTCGATCTTGGTTTCGCCGCCGACGCGATTGGCGAACTCGCCACGCGCGTCAGCAGCGATGACGCCAATATCGTCGCGCCGCACCCCATTCGCCTGGAGCTCGCGGATCGCCCGGTCCACCTGCTCGTGGCGATCAAAGAGCCCGACAACTGTCCGTGCCATAGTGCACCTCCTTACGCCTTCATAACCAGCCGTGCGACTGCCACAGTCACAGACGGCCGCACGGCAGCAACGAACGCGCTTCTACCGGCTCACGGTACGCTCCTGGCCGTGCTGGCCCTGCATGCTCTGCGCTGCGGCCCGCGGCTCTCCGGCTGATCTCGCCAGCGACCCCGCTCACGGTCGTAGTGGTCTGTCACCATCGACCTCCTTGCTACGAACGAGCCGCACGGGGATGGGGTAGCATAGAATATGCCGCCACGTAGAAGACGCTGCTGCGCGGCACAGCCGTTCAATCAGGCGCTCGCCTTACGTGGGCCGCGAGCGCCCCACTCGCGCATCGCTTGCTCCGCCGGCCGGTCGAGCATCACGATGCCGTCCACCCGGCTGATCCACTCCAGCGGAATCCAGTGGTGCTGGCCACCGCTCTCATGCGCCGAGCGCGTGAGCTTGATCATCGCACCACCCTCGACGGCGTCGACCGATCCTAGTGCCAGGCCAGAAGCCGCCGGAGGCTACCATCCAGCAGCAGCACTGCGTCGTAGATCGCTAGGAGGAGCGGCCCCCAAGCTCTCCTTGCTGGCCCACTATTCCCCGGGAGGGTGTAGAATGGGCGCACGGGCTCTTCCAAGATGTTCGAGCGAGAAGGACACGCACACATGCCAGACGCACTCTCTGTCGGCGCTCCCGCGCCCGACTTCACTGCGACGACTGATAGCGGTGACACTGTCAGCCTGGCTGACTTCCGCGGCAAGAAGGTCATCCTGTACTTCTACCCGAAGGATGACACGCCCGGCTGCACGACTCAGTCGTGCGGCTTTCGCGACAGCTACCCGGTGATCGAGGAGAGGAACGCCGTGGTGCTGGGCGTGAGCCCGGACGGCGTGAAGTCGCACCAGAAGTTCAAGACGAAGTTCAACCTCCCGTTCACGCTGCTGGTGGACGAGGACCACGCGATCTCGACGGCCTACGGCGTGTGGGTCGAGAAGAGTATGTACGGCAAGAAGTACATGGGGGTCGAGCGCTCGCACTTTGTGATCGGTGAAGATGGCACGATCCTCGAGGCGGCCGTGAAGGTCAAGCCGGAGGAGAGCGTGCAGCGCGCGGTGGCGGCGCTCGGGTAGCGATCGCCCGACCTCGGCCGCCATCCATTCGACGCATCGGGGAGGGCCTCTGCGGCGCGTGCGCGCCCGGAGGCCCTCCCTGCTCTTTGACACTCTGCCGCGCGCGCCCGATAATGAGCCAGATCCACGTGCTGGAGGCGCCGCGTGCCGCCGACCAGGGCGCGGTGCTTGAGCGGTCGAATGAGGCGCTGGATGTGCTCTACGATTTGGAGGACGAGTGATGACAGCCGACAGGTACGCCGCCTTCGACGATTACATCCACGCGCTCTTCGTGCCGCCTGACCCGGAGCTGGAGGAGGCGCTGCGCGCGTCCGACGCCGCCGGGCTCCCGGCGATCAGCGTGGCCCCGCACGAGGGCAAGCTGCTCTCGATCCTGGCGCGGCTGGCTGGCGCGCGCCGCATCCTGGAGATCGGGACGCTCGGCGGCTACAGCACGATCTGGCTCGCGCGGGGCCTGGCCCCCGGGGGGCGACTGGTCACGCTGGAGGCCGAGCCGAGACACGCCGAGGTGGCACGCGCGAACATTGCCCGCGCCGGCCTGGCGGAGGTGGTCGAGGTGCGGGTGGGCCGCGCCACGGACACGCTGCCGCAGCTGGTGGCCGAGGGGCTCGAGCCGTTCGACATGGTATTCATCGACGCCGACAAGCCGGGGTACGCGGACTACCTGACGTGGGCGCTTCGCCTGACGCGGCCGGGGAGCCTGATCGTGGCCGACAATGTCGTGCGCGACGGGGCGGTGGCCGACCCTGGCACGCGGGACGAGAGCGCGCGCGGCGCCCGGCGCTTCAACGAGCTGCTGGCGGCCGAGCCGCGGGTGACGGCGACGATCATCCAGACGGTGGGCGCCAAGGGGTACGACGGGATGGCGGTCGCGGTGGTCATTTCGTAGTGCGAGGGCGCCACTGGTTCGCGCGCTGGTTCTCCTGCGCGAGCCGGGCCGTCTCCTCGACGCGCCGGGTGCGCGTCTTGGCTGTTTTGGCCTGGGCGATCCACTCGAGGATGCCGCGCCTGGCGGAGCGTGGGAACGCCTCGAACTGCGCGCGCGCGTCCGGGTAGGAGTCCAGCGCCGCCGCGAGGTCCGGCGGGATCTCGAGCGCCTCGACGGCGTCGAGCAGTGACCAGGAGCCGTCGCTCTGGGCGGCCTCGACCTTCGCCAGGCCCGCGGGCGCCATGAGCCCGGCGGCCAGCAGTCGCTCTACCTGCTCCTTGTTCGGCCGGGACCAGCCGGCGCCGCCCTTGCGCGGGGCGAACCACAGCATCGAGCGCTCCTCGTCCAGGTTGTTCGCCTCGCTGTCAACCCAGCCGAAGCCGAGCGCCTCCTCCACCGCCTCGTCGTACTCCACGCGCGGCCGGCCGGTGGCCATCTTGCTGGTGATCAGCCAGACCCACGCGGCGCGTATGTGGTTGCGCTCGAGCCACGCCCGCCGCTCGGCGCGGTCAGTGGGTGGACCGAGTTCTCCGGTCCGCTCATAAATGGAGTCCTCGGCGTTCCCGACGCGCTCGAAGCCAAGGCGGTGGGGGGCCAGGGTGGGAGCCAGCCTCTCCCCCGGCAGGAAGTCGCTGATATAGTATGGGCTGGAACATAGCGATTTGGAGCAAGGATAGATGCGACTTCAGGTACGGGAGGTGGTCGGGCTGGCGCTGCTGCTGGCGGCGATGGGTGGCTTCTGGCTATGGCAGCAGCAGCAGGCGGTACCGCAGCTGCCCGGCGCGACGGTAGTGGAGGACGCAATCAACGGCGGGATGGCGCGCGCCATCACCCTCCAGAGCAGCATGAGCGAGGAGGAGGTCCGTGCGTTCTACCGCAGCAATCTCCCTGGGCGCGGCTGGGTGTACTGCGGCACGCAGGCCACGCCGGGCTGCACGAACGTGTTCATGGCGCTGGCCGGCGAGGATGTGGAGATCGACGTGTACCGCAGGGCGGACGACACGACGCGGACAGGGCGCACGGTGGAAGTCTGGGTGCAGCCGCAGGAGAGTCGAACCCGGGTGGTGATCTACGAGAGCAGCGAGCAGCCCTGAGTGCTGAGTGCTGAGTGCTGAGTGCTGAGTGTTGAGTGCTGAGTCGTGAGAGTCGGGGCGTGATCGATGCGGTACTGCTTCGATCACGCCCCGGCTGTTTTGTTCAGCGTTCGGCGTTCGGCGTTCAGCGTTCGGCGTTCGGCGTTCAGCGTTCGGCGTTCAGCGTTCAGCGTTCAGTGTCTGTCTACGGGAGCCGAGCCCTGAGCGCGGCGGAGGCGGCCTGGAGCTGGTCATCGATCTGGAGGGCGTCGAGCCGGTCGAGGTCGGCGGCGGTCTGCGCCGTGTCCCCTGCTGCAAGGGCCAGGTCGGCGCGGGCCAGGAGCGCCTCGGGGTAGCCGGGGCGGAGGCGCAGGGCCTCGTCGAGATCATCGCGGGCGCGCCGCGGGTCCCCAGATGTGGCGCGGGCCACGGCGCGGGCGTAGTAGGCGTTGGCGGCGCGCGGGCTCAGGCGGATGGCGCGGTCGAGGTCGGCGACCGCGTCGGCGGGGTTCTGCTCGGCGATGCTGAGCAGCGCGCGCTCGTAGAGCGCGTCGACGTGCTGCGGGTCTGCGGCGAGGGCGGCGTCGTAGGCCTGGCGGGCGGCCGTGTAGTCACGCTGGCCGTGGAGGGCGACTCCCTGGCGGTAGCGGTGGTCGGCGGCGGCCTGCGGCTCGAGCTCCGCGAGGCGCCCGTAGTCCGCGGCGAGCTGGCGCGGGTCTGCGCCGGTGCGCTCGAGGAGTGCCGCACGGTTCTTGTAGGCGCGGGCGTAGGTAGGGTCGGCCGTCACGGCGGCCTGGAAGTCGGCCAGGGCCTCGGGGAAGCGCTCGCGGGCCTGGTGGGCCAGGGCGCGGTTGTTGAGCGCGTGCGCGTTCGTCGGGTCGAGTGCGAGCGCCTGGTCGTAGGCCACAATCGCCTGGTCGTACTCGCCCTGGTCGAAGAGGAGGTTGCCCTGCTCGTAGAGGTCAGCGGCCTGCTCCTGAACCGTGGGGGTGGGGGTGGGCGCGGGCTGGAGGATAGGCAGGTCGGCGCAGCCGGCGAGGAGGAGGATTGTCCACAGACTGCCGACGACGGACCACCAGCGGAGCTGCGCGCGACAGCGTTCGGCTCGCTCCGCCGCTGCTTGCCATCGCGTCGCCCCTTCAGGTATCGGTCGCGGGTTGCGAGCGAAGACGCCGCCCACGGTGGGCCGGTTGTGAGCCGTCAGCTGTCGGTCGCCGGCGGTTGCTCTGCTCACGGCTGCACCCCCAGCGCGGCGGCGAGCACCTGGCGGGCCACGGGGAGCGCGCTGCGGCTGCCCTCGCCGCCGCGCTCGACGATCACGGCGATGGCGAACTGCGGCTGCTCGACCGGGGCGATCGCCACGAACCACGAGTGCGGGTTGCCGCCCGGCGCCTCGGCGGTGCCGGTCTTGGCGCCGATCGCCACGCCCGGGAGCGACACGGGGTTGGCGTAGCCCACCTCCACCGACGTCTGCATAATCGAGCGCATCTGCTGAGCGACCTGCGAGGTGATCACCTGGCGCAGGGCTTCGGGCTGGGCGCTGTAGCGCACCTGCTCTCCGGCGCGCACCTCCTGGACCAGGTAGGGGCGCATCATCGCTCCGTTGTTCGCCACCGCTGCGGCCATCTGCGCCATGTCGAGCGGCGTGACGAGCGCCTGGCCCTGGCCGAAGGCCGTGTCGGCGAGGGCCACGGGGCGCTGGAGGAAGGCGGCGTCCCCCGCGATCGTGCCTGCGTCGGCGGGGATGTCGCGCAGAGCCGGCTCGGCGGGGGTGTCGGCGTAGCCCAGGCCGAAACGTTGGGCGTAGGCGCCGAAGCGCTCGGGGCCGAGGGCCAGCCCGATCTGCGCGAAGGCTGTGTTGCAGGACCAGGCGAAGACGCGCCGCAGGTCGGATGGGTCGCCGGTGCGGCGGGCGAGGTTCTCGACGGCGTTGACCACCGGCGGCGCGCCGGCCTCGGTCTCGAGGCGGTTCGGGCAGGTGATCTGGCCCTCGGGGCCGTTGAGCACCTGGGCGTCGAGCGCGGCGGCGGCGGTGAGGGTCTTGATCACCGAGCCGGGCGGGTAGCGGCCCTGCACGGCGCGGTTGAGCAGCGGGCTTGCGGGGCTCTGGGTGAGGGCCTGCCAGGCGGCCTGGGCGCGGGCCACGTCCTCCTCGGAGGCGCGGGCGGGCAGCACCAGCTGGTTGGGGTCGAAGCGCGGGTAGCTGGCGAGCGCCAGGATGGCGCCGGTGCGCGGGTCGAGCAGCACCACTGCGCCCGGTCGCTCGCCGAGCGCCTCCTGGGCCACCTGCTGCAGGCGACCGTCGATCGTCAACGTCACGTCGGCGGGCTGGGCCTCGAAGGGCGTGCCGGCGAGGCGGGCCTGGAGCAGCGCGGTGGGCGAGAGCGTGCGCGAGCCGGAGAGATCGGCGTCGTAGGTGGCCTCGACGCCGGATGTGCCGTAGAGGCGGCTCTGGAAGCCGACGATGTGGCCCATCGTGGGGCTGTAGGCCCGCAGGCCGTCGCGGGTCTCGGCCAGCGGCGCGCCGGAGCGGTCGCGGATCGTACCGCGGGCCGCACTCGCCGCTTCGACCTCCCAGACGCGGCCGCTGCCGAGGGCCGTACGGTCACCGGGGCGCACGGCGGCCGTATCGGGCTGCTCCTGGACGGGGGACTGTCGCAGGGCGGCGACGCGCTCGCGGGTGCTGGCGGCCTGGGCAACCTGCTCACGGGCGAGCTGGAGCGCCACGGCCCCGAAGACCAGCGACACCACCAGCGTGAGGCGGGCGAGGCCGAGGGTGGCGGTGGGCCTGCCGGCCATCGTGGCGCGGGGCAGGAGCGAGAGCAGCCAGAGGCCCGTGAGGAGGGTCAGGCGCCACAGGGACACGTCGGGCAGCCAGAGGCCGACGCCGAGGATGGCGATGGCGACGATGAGGCCGAGGTACCCAATAATCGTTTTGTGGCGATTGTTCACGCTTACAGCACCGATGGCGGCTTCCGCGCCGCCGAGATCCGCAGCAGAATGCCGAGCATCGCGAAGTTGACCAGCGTAGATGATCCGCCGTAGCTGACGAACGGCAGTGTGATGCCGGTGAGCGGGATGAGGTTGGTGGTGCCCGCCGTGATGATCAGCGCCTGTGCGACGATCGCGGTCGTGAGGCCGGCGGCCAGCAGCTGCTGGAAGCCGTCGCGGGCGCGGGCGGCCACCCGGTACCCCTGGACGGCGAGCAGCGCGTAGCAGAGCAGCAGGCCGAGCGCGCCCACCAGCCCGAGCTCCTCGGCCACCGCCGTGAACACGAAGTCGGTGTGGCTCTCCGGCACGGATGTCGGGTCGCCGAGGCCGAGGCCCGCGCCGGCCAGGCCGCCGTTGGCGAGCGCGTAGAGCGCCTGGACCATCTGGTACCCGCCACCGAGCGGGTCGGCCCACGGGTCGCGCCATGCGTCCACGCGGGTGCGGACGTGGGCGAAGACCGGGTAGAGGGCTGCGGCGCCGGCGGCGAAGGCGGCCAGCCCCGCGACGACGTAGCTCGGGCGGGCGGTGATGAGGTAGAGCATCGCCAGGAAGATCGCGAAGAACAGCAGCGCGGCGCCGAGGTCCTTCTGCACCACGATCAGGCCGGCGGTGAGCCCCCACATCAGCAGGATGGGCAGCAGGTAGGGCAGCGGCGGCAGGCGCAGCGCGCCGAGCCGGTAGGACGCCGCGCCGATCAGGTTGCGCCGGTCGTCGAGGTAGGTGGCCAGGTAGACCACCAGCAGGATCTTGAGCGGCTCGACGGGCTGGAGCTGAAAGAAGCCGAGGTTGAGCCATAGGCGCGCGCCGTTGCGCTCGACGCCGAAGAGCGCCGTGATGGCTACGAGCAGCAGGCCGAGCGCGAGCCAGGTGTAGCGGTAGAGCCGCAGCCACTGCATGCGCCAGGGCACGAAGCTGACGATCGCCAGCAGCACGACGCCGAGGAGCACCCAGGTCACCTGCTTGACGGCGATGCCGGCGTAGGCCTGGCCGTAGCGCGCCAGCAGGTCCGGCTCGAGGCGGCGCGCCATCACCATTCCCAGCCCGGCGAGCAGCGCGGCGATCGGGAGCAGGAGCTGGTCCTCGCCCCAGCCGCGCAGGGCGAGCGCGGCGCTCAGCGCCAGGAACAGGATGACGAAGCCGCCGACGATCGCCATGTCGGCCCAGCGCACGGCGCCGCCGGCCTCGACGATCAGCGTGCCGAGGCCGACAACCAGCAGCAGGCAGGCGGTGATCAGGAGCTCGAGCTCGATCAGGCGGGCGCCGGCGCGGGTCCTAAGGGTGTTCAGCATGCGATCTCTCCTACGGCCCCACGCTCAGCGGTAGCCGGAGGCCGCTTGCCTCGGCCGCGGACTGGACTTCGGCGAGGGCGGCGCGCACGGTCTCGGGCGGGACGCTTCCGGCGCGCCCGGCCCGCACGAGCTGCTGCTGCAGCGCCGTGAGCGCCGCCGTGGCTCCGGCGCTGTCGCCCGACGCGAGGGCGAGCTCTGCGCTGTTGACGCTGGCCAGGATTGCGTCGCGCTCGGCGCCGGCGACCAGCGGGTCCTCGAAGAGCGTGCGCAGGCCCTTGAGCGGGCCTGCGGGCTCGGGTGCCTCTGTGGCCTCCGGCGCGCCGGCATCCGTCGGCTCTGCGGCGGGTGTGCTCTGCGCCGCGGACGTGGGCGCCGGTCGGGCGCCGCTCTCCGTGGCTCCCTGGGCTGCAAGCAGCGCGCCGCCGACCAGCAGGATCGTGAGCAGTGCGGCCAGGATCGGGAGGGCGCGGGAGGTAAGCGCCGAGTGCTGAGTGCTGGGTGCTGAGTGCTGAGTGCTGAGTGCTGGGTGCTGGGTGTCAGAGCCGGATGTGCTGAGTGCTGCGTGCTGGGCGGCGGGCGCTGGTGTGGCCGGAGGTGTGAGCGGCTGCCAGGCGGTGGTGGGGAGAGCGTGGATGTCGGCGGCGGGCTGCTGGGCAGGCTGACGACCCGGCCAGGCGGCCTCGATCGCGCGCGCGAGCTCTCCGGCGCTGGCGAAGCGGTCGGCGGGACGCTTGGCCAGGGCGCGCTGCACCACCGCCTCCACCTCAGGTGGGAGGTTGGCGCGCAGCGGCTGGAGCGGCGGGGGCGGCTCCTGCAGGTGCTGGAGCACGACGCCGAGCGGGGTGTTGCCATCGAAGGGTGGGCGGCCGCCGATCAGCTGGTAGAGCACGACGCCGAGGGCGTAGATGTCGCTCGCGGGCGTGAGCGACTCGCCCCGCGCCTGCTCGGGGGAGACGTAGGCGGGGGTGCCCATCACCACGCCGGCCTGCGTCTGGGTGGTCTCGCCGATGGTGCTCTTGGCGATGCCGAAGTCTGTGAGCACCAGTGCGCCCGCGGCGTTCCAGAGCGCGTTGCTGGGCTTCACGTCGCGGTGGATGATGCCGGCGGCGTGTGCTGCGTCGAGGGCCTCGGCGAGCTGACGCACCACCGCCATCACTTCCATGCGCGGCATCGGCTGGCCGCGGGCTGTGAGCTCGGCGAGCCGCTGCTCCAGTGTCGGGCCGGGGAGCAGCTCCTGGACCATATAGACCACCTGGTCCTGCACGCCGAAGTCGTAGACATGGACGATGTGCGGGTGGCGCAGCCGCGCGATCAGGCGGGCCTCCTGGCGGAAGCGCTCCACGAAGCCGGTCTGGGAGGCGGCGAGCTCGGAGAGCACCTTGATCGCCACGGGCCGCTGGAGGTTGTGGTCGAAGCCGCGGTAGACGCTGGCCATACCGCCGCTGCCGATAGGGGCCTGCACCTCGTAGACGCCCAGGCGGGCGCCGAGGACATTGGAAGGAGTGAGCGCTGTCACGGTGCTACGTCCCCTCAGTCATCGCCGCCGTCTTCATCGTCATCGTCGCCGCCGCTGTTGCCGCTGTTGCCGCCGCCGCCGTTGTTGCCGTTGTTGCCGTTGTTGCCGCCGCCGCCGTTGTTGCCATTGTTGCCGTTGTTGCCGCCATGCTCGATGACCACCGGGATGCCGCGGGACTCAGCCACCGCCACGACGGCGAGGATGATCTCCTCGCCTAGACCGACGTCCATCTTCCCCTCTCGGACGAGCTCGACGACGCGCTTCGCGATGTCGCGCAGCTGGTCGGCTACCTTGTCGAGCTTGCCCTCGGCCAGGGCGCGCTCAGTCTCATCAACTTTTTTGAGAAGGTCGTCGCCCTCCTTCCCGATGCGCCCGTCCGCCACGCCTGTCTCGATCAGGATGCGAAGCGTCGCGAGCGGGGTAGACACCGGCGCGGGGGCTGGCGCGGCTGTCGGCTCGGCCGGCGGAGGGGTGGGCTGCGTATCTGTCGGCGCGGCAGTCGGCTGGGGCGCGACGTCGGGGGCGCCACCAGTAAGGGCGATCGTCCGCGCGAGCAGCGCCCCGTCCGGAGCGATGACGCCGCTGACGCTCGCGGATGCGCCGACCGCCGGTGAGCCGGTGATCGCCGTCTGCGAGTCGACCGTGACCGGGAGCCCCTCGACGAGCCACTCGCCGGGGCCTATCTGCTGGACGACGCCCGCGAGGTCGAAGCGCTCGGCAGCGGAGATCGGTGCGGGTGTGGGCCTGGGCTCGGGCGCGAGGGTGCGGACTATGGCGCGGGCGGCGGCGAAGGCCCCGGCCGAGAGGGCCAGGGCGAGTACGCCGGCCAGGACGAGCGCGGCCGGGCGCAGCCAGGGCTGGGGCAGCGCGCCGCGGTAGCCGAGCGCGCGCAGCAGGCCCCCCAGGAAGGCGGCCGGGTCTGGGAGCGCACGGGGCGGCGCGGGTGGGCGGGTAGGCGCGGGGAGTGCGGTGGTGGCCGAGCGCATGGTGGCGAGGCGCGAGGTGACGCGGGCCTCGATCGCCGCGCGGGCGGGGGCGGGCATGCCCGGCCAGGGGTTCCCACGAAGCTGCGCCGCCGCGCGCAGCGGACCCTCGAGTACGGCGCGCTGCTGTGGGAAGGCGGCCAGGCACTCTTCGACAGAGGCCCCGGCCTCCAGCCGCGCCAGGCACTGCTCCAGGATGTCTGCGCCCCGCTCGTCCATGCTCTAGCTCGGTCTTGGGAGAAGTCGCTCCAGGGAGCGGAGCGCTCGCCACTGCATCTGCTTCACCGCGTTCTCGGTCTTGTCGAGCACTTGGGCCACCTCGCGCGGGGACTGCCCGCCCACGAAGCGCAGCAGCAGGACGTGCCGCTGCTCCTCGGTGAGCTGCTCGAGAGCCCCGCGCACCTCGGCCGCCGCGAGCTGGTCTACGACGCGGATCGCCGGGTCGGTGATCGGCTGCGCGACCTGCTCCAGGTCCTCTACCGCAACCATGCGGTTGGCGCGCTTGAGCGCGTTGACTGCCAGGTTGTGGGCGATGCGGTACAGCCAGGCTTTGAATGGGGCGCCGGAGTAGCTGTACCCCTCGATCGCTTCGATCATCATCAGGTAGGTCTCGCCGACGATGTCCTCGGCGAGTTGGTGGTCGCCGGTGAGACTGTAGACGTAGCGGTAGAGCGCGTCGCCGTAGCGGGCGATGGCCTCGCGGTAGGCGTCGTCATCGTAGGATTTCAGGCGCTC
>JBDLTZ010000182.1:0-47466 GCA_039805565.1 Chloroflexota bacterium
TGGGCGGCATGTTCCTCTGGAACCTCAACTACGCCGTGCCTTGGCAGCAGTACGAGCGGAACCCGCTTCACGAGCAGGCGTCGTTCGGTATCATCAATGGGGACTGGAGTCCCCGCCCGGCCTACGTAGCGCTCCAGGCGATGCCGAAGTAGCACACCTGGAACGCTGCCACAGAGCACACAGAGGGCACAGAGGACAGATCGCGAGATCGCCTCTGTGCCCTCTGTGGTAGAAGATAGTGCTGGCTCTTGCGTGTTGTCTCCGTCCTCTCAGTTCGCCTCCAGCTTGCCCTCACACCCCTCTAATTCCACTAACTGGAGAAACTCGGGTACAATACGCCCGCCTGAGACGCAGCGCGGTGCAGCACGTGCACCCCGGCTGCTGCGACAGATGCCTCAACAAGGAGCGAAATGTGAAGCTATCATTGAACATACGCGGCGCTCTGCTGCTGCTGCTGGCGGGGCTGCTGCTGTCGCTCCTCGCGGCCTGCGGCGGCGCCCCGGCGGCTCCCGCGCCCACCGAGGCGCCGCTGCCCACTGCCTCGATCCCGCGGCCCACCGAGGCGCCCGCGGCCACGGCTGCCCCCGCGCCCACCGAGGCGCCCGGCGCCACCGCGGCCCCCGTCGCCACAGAGGCCCCCACAGCCCCCGAGGCGGTGGAGTTCCCCATCCGCCTGCCCGACGTCAACTTCGGCGTTGTTAGCCACCTCTACTACACCGACCGTGAGCGCGTCCTTACCCTCAGCGAGATCGCCGGCTTCACCTGGGTGCGCCAGCAGATCCAGTGGAAGGATATCGAGGGGCCTGAGCCGAAGGACTACAAGTGGGGCGAGCTCGACAATATTGTCGACGACGTCGCCTCGCGCCCCGACACCAAGATTCTGATCAGTATCGTCAAGTCGCCGAGCTTCTACAACCCCACCAACGGCCTGCCGCAGAACCCAGCCGATATGGGTGACTTCGTCGAGGCGCTGGTGCAGCGCTACGGCACCAAGATCAGCGCGATCGAGATCTGGAACGAGCAGAACCTGGCCGTGGAGAACGGCGGGCGCGTCACCGAGGAGGACGCCGGCCGCTACGTCGAGATCCTGGCCGAGTCCTATCGCCGCATCAAGGCGCTCGAGCCCAGCATGATCGTGCTTGCTGGCGCGCCCTCCTCCAGCGGCGTCAACGACCCGGGCATCGCGGTCTCGGACGAGAACTACTACCGGGCGATGTACAGCTATAAGGGCGGCATGATCAAGGATTTCTTCGACGCCCAGGCCGTGCACCCCGGCGGCGCCGCCAACCCGCCCGACACGATGTGGCCCGATAACCCAAGCTACATCGACGGCTGCCAGCCCGCGCCCGACCGCTGCTGGAACGATCACCCGACGCACTACTTCCGCCACATCGAGAACGTGCGCCGCTTCATGGTGGATAACGGCGTGGGCGACCACCAGATCTGGGTGACGGAGTTCGGCTGGGCCACGCGCAACAATACCCCCGGCTACGAGTTCGGCAACTACGTCACTTGGGATCAGCAGCGCGACTACATCCTGGCCGCGATGCGCCGCACCAACGATGAGTACCGCGACGAGGCCGGCCGACCGTGGGTTGGTGTGATGTTCCTCTGGAATATGAACTTCGCCGTGCTGTGGGGCGCCCAGGGCAACGGCGACCACGAGCAGGCCTCGTTCGGCATCCTCAATCCGGACTGGAGCCCGCGCCCGTCGTTCCTCGGCATCCAGGCCTACCTGGCTGAGCTTAAGGCTCAGGGCCAGTAAGCCCGCGATAGAAGGTGTGGAGGGGCTTGGCCCCTCCACATTACTCCTCCCCCACCCACTCCCCGCTCTTCCCGCCGCGCTTCTGCGCCAGCCGGATGTCCGTGATCCGCATCCCGCGGTCCACCGCCTTGCACATGTCGTAGATCGTGAGCGCCGCGGCCGACACTGCCGTAAGCGCCTCCATCTCTACGCCCGTCTTGCCGCTGGTGCGGACGGTGGCCTGAATGTCGATCGCCGCCTCCCCCTCGGCCGGCCGCAGCTCCACCGATACGTGCGTCAGCAGCAGCGGGTGACAGAGCGGCACGAGGTCCGGCGTGCGCTTGGCGGCCATGATCCCCGCGATGCGCGCCACCGCCAGCACGTCGCCCTTTGGCACGCCCCCCTCCATAATCAGCCGCAGCGTCTCCGGCTGCATCCGCACCGCGCCGCGCGCCACCGCCTCGCGCTGTGTCTCCGCTTTAGCGCCCACATCCACCATGTGGGCCCGCCCCTCCGAGTCCAGATGCGTTAGCTCGCTCATCGCCCTCTACCTCACGTCAGATACCCCGCGCCTCGCACTCCTTCGCGCCATTCGGTGCGCGCTGAGTCGAGGGAACGCGAGTATAGCATGGTCGCAGTACGAAGCGCCCTAATAAGCGAAATTTCATGCAGATTGACATGATTTTATGTCGCTGTCTTGAAATGTGATCTGCCGTCGTGTATAATTCCGAAAGTCGGTGGGGAAAAGTGGGGAAAAGTGGGGAAACCCACAGACAAACGTTCGGAATCGCTGTGTTCTTGACGAGACACATAAGCAAATATGTTCGTAATGGCGATGACGAGGTAGAGGGCGGGCAGCGTGTTTCTGGGCGAGCACGAGTACACAGTCGATGAGAAAGGGCGTCTGGCCATCCCTTCCAGGTTCCGCGAGGAGCTCGGCGAGGGGGTGATCATCACGCGCGGCTTCGATAAGTGCCTCTACGGCTTCCCGCGCGCGTTCTGGGAGACGCTCGCGCAGCAGGTCACGAGCGTGGGCTTCGCGCAGACCGACGCGCGCCAGGTGCAGCGCCTGCTCTTCTCGGGCGCGGCCGAGCTGATGTTCGACCGGCAGGGGCGCGTGCTGCTGCCGCCGAACCTGCGCGAGTACGCGATGCTCGGCGAGCAGGCAGTGATCGCCGGGCTTAACCGCTACTTTGAGATCTGGTCGCCGGAGCGCTGGAGCCAGCAGATCGAGGCCATGGACGCCAACGCGGCCGTGTTCGCCCAGCAGCTCTCGGCGCTCAACGTCTAGCGGCGCTGAAGGATGCACGCTGAGCGATAAAGGCGTAATGCCCTATCAGCGCGAGGACGCCGAGCGACAGCTCGCGTATCAGCGGAAATAGATGAGCAACAGCAGCACAAGTGCAGACGCTTCAGCGTTCAGCGTTCAGCCTCCATCCTTCCAGCACGTCCCTGTCCTCCCGGCCGAGGTGCTATCCGGCCTGGCACCACGGCCCGGCGGGCGCTACATCGACGGGACGCTCGGCGGGGGCGGGCACGCCGAGGCGGTGCTCGAGGCCAGCGCGCCCGACGGCCGGCTGCTGGGGCTCGATGTGGACCCTGCGGCGCTCGCGGCGGCCGGCGCCAGGCTCGCCCGCTACGGGGAGCGCTTCACGGCCGCGCGCGGCAACTTCCGCGAGATGACGGACCTGGCGCGCGAGCACGGCTTCGCGCAGGCCGACGGCATCCTGCTGGACCTGGGAGTCTCCTCTCACCAGCTCGACACGCCCGAGCGCGGCTTCTCGTTCCAGGGGGACGCGCCGCTCGACATGCGGCTTGACCCGCAAGGCGACACCACCGCCGCCGACCTGGTGAACGAGCTGCCCGAGGAGGAGCTGGCGGACGTTATCTACCAGTACGGCGAGGAGCGGGGCTCGCGGCGCATCGCCCGGCTGATCGGCGAGGCCCGCCGCAAGGGGCGCATCGAGACCACCGGTGAGTTGGCGGCGATTGTGAGCAGGGCGCTCGGCGGGCGGCACGGCAAGATCCACCCTGCCACACGTACCTTCCAGGCGCTGCGGATCGCCGCCAACCGTGAGCTGGAGAACCTCGAGCTGGTGCTGCCCCAGGCGGTGGAGCTCCTGGCAGAGGGCGGGCGGCTGGCCGTGATCTCGTTCCACTCGCTCGAGGACCGGATCGTCAAGCTGTTCTTCCGGGCGCAGGCTGAGGCCGGGGCGCTGCGGATCATCACCAAGAAGCCGCTGGAGGCGAGCGACGATGAGGCGCGCGCCAACCCGCGCAGCCGGAGCGCGAAGCTCCGCGTGGCGGAGAAGAGAGAAGCTGGTTCGGAGGTCTCCTGATGGCTGTAACGCTCAAACCCCTATACCCGCTCAAGCAGGCGAAGGAGCGCCGCGTTGAGCTCGGGCGCTACCTCAGGCTTGACGGCGGTCGCTACCTGATCGCCGCCGCGCTCCTGCTGTCGCTCATGAGCCTGGTTTCTCTCGGGCAGACCGGCCGCCTGGCGACGCAGGGCTACGAGCTGGCGCAGCTCGAGCAGCGTAAGGTGGTGCTCCTGCGCGAGCGCAGCCGCATGCAGCTCCAGCTCTCCGAGGCCCAGTCGCTCGGGGAGATCGAGCGCCGCGCCTCCGATCAGGGGCTGCGGCCAATGACCCCAGATCAGGCCCGCTACGTGACCGTGGCGCCGGAGCTGTCCGTCGCCCCCGCCGATACGATGCTTGCTCCTTAGAGCTATGGCTGTACGAAGCGCACAACAATCTTCCACCGCTCGCGCCGGCGTCAGCCGCAGCGAGCCCTCTCGCCCGGTGATGATCAGCCGCTGGCGGCTCAACGTCCTGCTGCTGATCGTTGTGCTGATCAGCAGTCGCTTGGCCGTGCGCCTCGGCGAGGTGCAGGTGGCCGACAGCCCGCGCCTCACGGCCATGGCCCGCAGTGAGATCGATAGCTCCAAGACAATCACCCCGCGCCGCGGCGTGATCCGCGACCGCATGGGCAACGTGCTGGCGCTCGACGTGGACCGTGAGAGCCTGTACGCCGAGCCGCAGCGCGTGAGCCAGAAGGACGCCGTGAAGATCGCCACGATCCTCTCGGGCCTGCTCGGCGTGCCCGCGACGGACGTGCAGGCCAGCCTGCTCTCCGACCGACTGTGGGTGCCGATCAAGCGCTGGATCGAACCCGACATCGCCGAGCGTATCGCGGCGCTGATGGAGGAAGATCCCGAGCTGTGGGCCGGGCTGCACTTCACCTACGAGCCGCGGCGCGTCTACCCGCAGGGGACCTTCGCCGCGCACACCGTGGGCGCCGTCAATCTCGAGGGCGTGGGCATCAGTGGGGTCGAGGGGTACTACCACACGCTCCTCGCCGGCCACACCGGCACGATCACCGCCGAGGTGGACGCGCGGCAGAACCCGATCTGGATCGCCCCGCAGCAGGAGCGACCCGCCAGCGATGGCGCCGACATCGAGCTGACGATCGACCCGCTGGTGCAGCACGTGATCGAGGCCGAGCTCAAGAAGGCGGTGGACGAGCACAACGCCGATGGCGGCACGGTGATCGTGATGGAGCCTAAGACCGGCGCTATCCGCGGCGTCGCCAGCTACCCGACATTCGACCCGAACCGCTACAACGAGTACCCGCCCGAGACCTACAACCTGAACCCGGCGCTCAGCAGCGTGTACGAACCCGGCTCGACGTTCAAGATCCTCACGGTGGCCTCGGGTCTCCAGGCGCGCGCCTTTACCGCCGACACGCTGGTGAACGACATCGGCGTGATCAACCGCGAGGGCTGGAACATCGGCAACTGGAACCGCGCTGGCAACGGGATGATCGACCCGGGGAAGGTGCTGTACCACTCGAGCAACGTCGGCGCGCTGCTGCTGGCCGAGATGATGGGTGCCGACGCGTTCTACAACGCGATCAACGCCTTCGGCTACGGTAAGCAGACCGGCGTGGACGTGGCCGGCGAGGCGGAAGGCCTGCTGATGCAGCCCGAGAGCCCGAGCTGGAGCACGGTCACGATGGACAACAACGCCTTCGGCCAGAGCATCGCGGTGACGCCGCTCCAGCAGGTGCGGATGATGGCCGCGATCGGCAACGACGGCAAAGTGATGCGGCCGTACATCGTACAGAAGCGCTGCCGCGGCGACGACTGCGTCGTCACGCAGCCGAAGCAGGTGGCCCAGCCGATCGAGCCGGGCGTGGCCTGGACCGTGCGCCGCATGCTGGTGAAAGCCGCCAACCACTACGCGCCGGTGGTGTGGAGGCCGGTCACCGGCGACAACAGTGATACCTGGCTCGTGCCGGGCTACGAGGTGGCCGCCAAGACCGGCACTTCATCGATCCCCGATGGGAAGGGCGGCTGGAGTGACGGGACGATCGGCTCGGTGCTGGGCCTGGCGCCGGCGGATAATGCCCGCTACGCCATCCTGGTGAAGATCGACCGCCCGCGCGACGATATTTGGGGCGTCAGCACGGCCATCCCTGTGTACCAGGCGATCGCCGAGCAACTGCTGCGCTACGAGCGCATCCAGCCTAACCCGGCGTTCGTGGGTCCCGGTCAGACGGCCGGGGGTTCGGCGCGGCCCTGATGGATGCGGGTGGGCCAGGGAGGGCTTGCATCTCCCCCGAGTATACCCCTCGGCAATAAGCGTCAGCGGTGTTGCCGGGTGAACTCGGTGGCCTTTTGCCATCTTAACTTATGTTACAATGCCGCCGCATTTCAAAGGTTCATTGTAGCTCGGGAGACGGCGGTGTTGCATATTGAAGACGTGCTGCTTGGCACACGGGTGGGCTCCGGCTACACCCCGGAAGTACCGCCAGCGCTTCGGCAGGTGAGCTTCAGCGAGGCGGTGATCGACTCGCGGCTGGTCACTCCTGACAGCCTGTTTGTCGCCCTGCGCGGCGAGCGGGTGGACGGGCACGACTTCCTGGCCGGCGCCATGGCGCGCGGCGCCCGCGGGGCGCTCGTGCGGAGCGACAGGGTCGCGGGCCTCTCGCTCGACCTGCCCGCTGTGGTGGTGGACACCGCCACCGGGGAGGGGCTGGAGCGGGCGACGCCCGAGAGCGTGCTGCTCTTCGCCGTGGATGAGCCGCTGCAGGCGCTGCACAGGCTGGCAGCGTACCACCGCAGCAAGTTCACGCCGACAGTGGTGGGAATCACCGGGAGCGTGGGCAAGACCTCCACGAAAGAGGTCGTGGCATCGGTGCTGCAGCGCGGCCTCCGCACCTTAAAAAACCCGAGATCGTACAATAGCGAGAACACATTGCCCATCGTCCTGCTCCAGCTGTCCTCCGAGCACGAGGCAGCGGTGCTGGAGATGGGGATGTACGGGCCGGGCGAGATCGACCTGCTCTGCAGGCTCGCCCGGCCGTCTATCGGCATCGTGACGAACGTCGGACCCTCGCACCTCGAGCGCATGGGAAGCATCGAGGCCATCCAGCGCGCGAAGAGCGAGCTGCCGCAGGCCCTGCCCGCCGATGGGCACGCCATCCTGAACTACGACGATCCGCGCGTGCGACAGATGGCCGCCGTCACGCCCGCCCGGCCCTTTTTCTACGGGCTCGACCCGGCGGCCGACCTGTGGGCCGACCAGATCGAGAGCCGCGGGCTGAAGGGCATCAGCTTCACCGCGCACTATGCCGGCGAGTCGGTGCGCCTGAACCTGCCCCTGATCGGCAGGCACAGCGTCCATACGGCGCTCGCCGCTGCCGCCACCGGCCTGGTGCTGGGGCTCGGCTGGGACGCGATCGTCGCCGGGCTACGCGACGAGGGTGCCCAGCTGCGTCTGCTCGCCGTACCCGGCTTCAACGGCTCCACGCTGATCGACGACACCTACAACGCCTCGCCGGCCTCGTCGCTGGCGGCACTTAACCTACTCGCGGAGCTGGATGGGCGGCGGGTGGCCGTCTTCGGCGATATGCTCGAACTCGGCACCGTCGAGGAGGAGGCCCACCGCATGATAGGCGCCCGCGCGGCCGAGGTGGTCCAGGAGTTGATCACAGTGGGCGAGCGGGCGCGCTGGATCGCCGACGAGGCGCGCTCGTGCGGGCTGGCCCCCGAGCACATCCACGCCCTGCAGGACAATGACGCCGCGGCCTCCATGCTGCACGGCCTCGTCCAGCCCGGGGACCATGTGCTCGTCAAGGGCTCGCGCGGCATGGGCATGGAGGCCATCGTTGCGGGCCTGCAGCAGACCCCACGGTAGCGCGGTGGCCCACGCCCGGCGCACTATCACCACATCGCGAATTCGGAGGAGAGAGACGTGCAAGAGGCATTGCGCGCCGTCCTGGTGCAAGATATGGCCCGAGCCCTGCTGCTTGCGGCCGCGGCGTTCGTGCTGACCCTCGCCACCGGCGGCTACTGGATCCGCTTCCTGCGGAAGCACAAGATCGGCAAGCAGATCCGCACCGAGGGGCCGCAGAGCCACATGGTCAAGACCGGCACCCCGACGATGGGCGGGATCATCATCCTGCTGCCGGTAGTGGTGCTGACGATCGCGTTCAACCTGTTCGACCGCTGGTCGGTGCTGGTGCCGCTCGCGGTGCTGCTGGCCTTCGGCCTGCTCGGCGCGATCGACGACTACCTGTCGCTGGTGGGCACGCGCTCCAAGACACACGGCTTCACCGCGCGCCGCAAGACCCTCCTGATGCTGCTGATCGCCTTCGGCGCGGCGCTGGTGCTTTACCTGCCGCCGCCCTTCGGGCTGGACAACCGCGGCACGGTGCGGATCCCGTTTGTGGGCCAGATGGATATCGGGCTGCTGTTCATCCCCTTCGCGATGCTGATCATCTTCGCCACCAGCAACGCTGTGAACATCACAGACGGGCTGGACAGCCTGGCCGGGTGGAATCTGACGCTGGCGTTCGCGGCCTACGGGGTGATAACCTTCCTCAACGGCGAGTTCATTAACCTGATGGCCTTCAGCTTCACGCTGGTGGGGGCCTGCGCGGCGTTCCTCTGGTACAACGCGCACCCGGCGCAGGTGATCATGGGCGACCTCGGCTCGCTGGCGCTGGGTGCGACACTCGCGGTGATCGCGCTGCAATCCCAGCAGTGGCTGCTGCTGCCGGTGGTGGGCGCGGTGTTCGTGGCCGAGGCTCTCTCGGTGATGATCCAGACCAGCTACTTCAAGTGGACCAAGCGCCGCACCGGCACGGGCCGGCGGGTGTTCAAGATGGCACCGCTGCACCACCACTTCGAGCTGCTCGGCTGGAGCGAGACGCAGGTGATGCAGCGCTTCGTGCTGGTGGGCATGGTCGCCGCGCTGATCGGCATCTCGCTGGCGCTAACCCTCAACGCCTCGCAGACGGTGGAGGTGAAGCCGGCGACGCCGGTGGTGCAAGAGGACAACCGCTGAGGTGGACCGGCAGACAGTCATCAGTGCGCAGTAGCTGATACCGCTGTGGCTCTCTGCCGAGCGCTGACTCCTGGCTACTGGTTACTGACTACTGACGACTGATCACAATGCAGCTACAAGGCAAACGAGCCCTGGTGATGGGTCTGGGCGTCCATGGCGGCGGCCTGGGCGTGGCCCGCTTCCTCGCCGAGCAGGGCGCCGCCGTCACCGTGACCGATATGCGCGGCCCTGAGGCGCTCCGCTCCTCCATCGACGCGCTTGCGGGCCTGCCCGTCCGCTTCGTTCTCGGCGAGCACCGTGAGGAGGACTTCCGCAGCGCGGACCTCGTCGTCCGTAACCCCGCCGTCCCCGAGACCTCGCACTTTCTCCAGATCGCCCGCGCCGCCGGCGCCGCGATCGAGATGGAGATGACGCTCTTCTTCCGGCTTTGCCCCGGCCCCATCCTCGGCGTGACCGGCACGAAGGGTAAGACTACCACTACCTCGCTGCTTGGCGCGATGCTGCGCGAGCAGCACCCCGACACCGTGGTCGCCGGCAACCTGCGCGTCTCGGCCCTGGAGCAGCTGCCGCGGATCTCCGCGAGCACCCCGGTGGTGCTGGAGCTCTCGTCCTTTGTGCTCGAAGGGCTCGGCGAGGCGCGGCTCAGCCCGCGGTACGCGCTGGTGACCAACCTTTCTGCGGACCACCTGGACCGGTACAGGACGATGGAGGCGTACGGTGAGGCGAAGAAGCAGATCCTTTACCACCAGGGCACAGGCGACATTACGGCGCTGAACCGGGACGACCCGACCGTGGCGGGCTGGGCGGGCGACGCGGGCGGGCGGGTGGTGTGGTTCGGGGCGGAGGTGGCGGGCCCGTGGCCGACTGCAGACCACGGCCAGCGGAGCGCCAGGGACGGCTCTGAGATCGTGACCTACGGCCCTGCGGGTATTGTGTGGCGGCACGGTGGAAGCGCGCAGACGGTGTGCGGGCTGGAGGAGATCCGGCTGCCCGGCGCCCACAACCTGGCGAACGTGGCGGCGGCTGCGGCCCTGGCGCTCGCGTTCGGGGTCAGCGCCGAGTGCGTCGGCCGTGCGGTGCGAGGCTTCGGCGGGGTGGAGCATCGACTGGAGCTGGTGCGTGAGCTGGACGGCGTACAGTACATCAACGACACGGCTGCCACCGCGCCCGAGGCCGCGATCGCCGCACTGCACAGCTTCGACCGGCCGATCGTGCTGATTGCCGGCGGCGCCGACAAGAACTTGCCGTTCGGGGAGCTGGCCCGCGCCATGGCCGAGCGGGCGAAGGCGGTGGTGCTGCTCCAGGGGACGGCCACGCCCAAGCTGCTGGAGGCGCTTGACCAGGGACCGGAGACCACGGACCAAGACCCATCCCCTGGTCGCTCCTCCTTTGTTTCTGGTCCGTACGCTGACTTCGCGGAGGCTGTGCGGGCGGCGCGGGGGCTGGCGGCGCCGGGGGATATAGTACTACTCTCGCCGGGGTGCGCGAGCTTCGGCATGTTCCGCAACGAGTTTCACCGCGGCGAGGAGTTCCGCCGCATTGTCCGCGAGCTGGAGTGACAGACCCCACCTGGGGAGTAAGGTAGATCGATGCGCCAGGACGACGAGGAGTTCCGCCGGGTGGTGCGGGAGCTGGACGAGGAGGGGCGCCGCAGTCAAGAGGTGGTGCGGGAGTCCCCGCCGCCAAGCCCACAGCCGGTGCGGGTGGGGCTCCCCCTCGGGGCGCGCGTCCCGTGGGTGGCGCGGGTGCTGCTGACGCTCAACATCGCCATCTTTGCGGTGCCGTGGCTGCTGAGCAACTTGCTTGGCGCGCCGCTGGATGAGCTGGTGCTGCTGCTGGGCGCCAAGGAGAACGAGCGCATCTACCGCTTCGGTGAGTACTACCGCTTCCTGACCGCGATGTTCCTGCACGGCGGCCTGACGCACATTCTGTTCAACGCCTTCGCGCTCTACTCGCTCGGCTTCGAGACCGAGCGGATCTACGGCCACAGGCGCTTTCTGGCGGTGTACGCCCTGGCGGGGCTGGGGGGCGGGCTGGCCTCCTATGCGCTCAACCCGAGCCCGTCGGTGGGCGCATCGGGGGCGATCTTCGGGCTGATCGGCGCGCTGGCGGTCTTTTACTATGAGGCGCGCGCGGTGCTGGGCGGCGTGGCGCGGCAGCAGCTCGGCAGCCTGGTGTTCACCTTGCTGATCAATCTGGGCCTCGGCTTCTCGGTGCCGCTGATCGACAACAACGCCCATCTCGGCGGGCTGGCGGCCGGGGCGCTGGCCGGCTGGCTGCTGGCGCCGCGCTTCGCGGTGGACCTGCGCTTCTACCCGCCGCGGGTCGAGCGTCGCTCGCTCGGGATCGGCTGGCCCGGCGCCGCGGGCATGCTGGCGCTCATCACCCTGGCGGCGATGGTGATTGTCCCTCCGATGTGATCACGCGGCGTGGTAGGCCCCGGGGTACCCCGAGCCCACCATGCCCACAACAGGATTATGGCAGAAACCACTCGACAAAAACCCGACTACCCGCTGCTCACTGTGGTGGGTATGCTCGTGCCGCTCGGCGTGGTGATGGTGTACAGCTCCTCGTTCGTGGATGCCTTCACCAACCACGGCGACCAGCTCTACTACACCTGGCGCCAGTTCTGGGCGGCCGTCATCGGCGTGGTGACGATGCTCGTGGTGCAGCGGATTGACTACCGGATGTGGCAGCGCTACTCGCTGCACCTGATGGCCGTGACGCTGTTCCTGCTGGTGCTGACGCTACTGCTGCCGGCCTCGATCACCGAAGTGAACGGCGCGCGCAGTTGGATCCGGCTCGGGTTCTTCAGCATGCAGCCCTCCGAGATCGCGAAGCTGGCGATGGTGGTCTACTTCGCCAACTGGCTCTCGCGGCGCGGCGGGCGGCTGACAAACGTCACCCTGGGCCTGGTGCCGTTCGCGGTGATGCTCGGGATCGTATGTGGTCTGGTGATGCTCGGCAAGGACCTGGGCACCACGATCGTGCTGGTGGTGATCGCCGTCACCGTGTACTTCGCGGCTGGTGCGAGCGTGCTGCACCTGGCCGGCGCGGCGGTGCTGGCCGGCGGGGCCTTCTGGCTGATGGTGACGATCGCACCCTACCGGCAGGCGCGCATCGCCGCGTGGCTCGACCCGTTCGAGCACTACCTGGGCGCCGGCTACCAGCCGGTCCACGCGCTCTACGCGCTCGCCAGCGGCGGCCTGTTCGGCGTCGGGATCGGGCAGGGACGGCAGAAGTTCCTCTGGCTGCCGCAGGCCCACACCGACACGATCTTCGCCATCATCGGTGAGGAATTTGGGCTGGTGGGAACGCTGTTCGTGGTGACGTGCTTCCTGGTGATCGGCTACCGGGGCTTGAAGATAGCAGGGCGCGCGCCCGACCCCTTCGCGCAGTTGACGGCGCTGGGGCTCACAGCGTGGCTGGTGTTCCAGGCCATGATCAATATCGCGGTGGTCACGTCGCTGCTGCCGTTCACCGGCCTGACGCTGCCGCTGGTGAGCTATGGCGGCACCTCGCTGGTGATGACGATGGTGGCGGTGGGGCTGCTGCTCAGCATATCGCGCTACGCGAGCAGCCCGGCCTCTGTGGAGAAGAGCGACGATGTCCTTCCAACCCCCCGCCGCATCCCGCCGGTCGCCGGTGCTCTGGCTCGCTGGTGGCGGGACCGGCGGCCACGTGTACCCGGCTCTGTCGGTCGCCGCGGCGCTCGCGAGAGCTGGGGCAGCCTCCGGCGACGCTGACGCGACTGAAGACCAAGGACCGAAGACCGAAGACCACGGCCGACAGAGCGAGGTTTCAGAGCCTTCGTCTGCGGTCCTTCGTCCTTCGTCCTTGGTCTACATCGGGAGCGAGGACGGCATGGAGGCTGGCCTGGTGCGGCGCGAGAGTAGCCTGCCGTTCCGCGGTGTTCCGGCGGCGGCGCTGCGAGGGCGCGGCCCGCTGACGCTGGTGCGCAACGGCGGAACGCTGGCGCAGGGAACTCTGGCGGTGCGCCGGATGATCGCGGCCGAGCGCCCGGCCGCGATTCTGGGGACTGGCGGCTACGTCTGCGTCCCGGTGTTCCTGGCGGCGCGCTCGATGGGCGTGCCGACGGCGATCTACCTGCCCGACGTCGTGCCTGGCATGGCGGTGCGCTTTCTCTCCCGGCTGGCCACGGCCACCGCCTGCTCGGTAGAGGACTCGGCGCCCTACCTGCGGCGAAGTGTTGCGGAACTACGGCCAAACGAGTCGCCCGCTGCAACGCCGGAGCTGCGCTCATCGATTATCGTGACGGGGTACCCGGTGCGCCCGGAGCTGTTCCACCAGAACCGCGCAGCGTGCCGGGCCACCTTTGAGCTGGAGGAGGGGCTGCCGGCGGTGCTGGTGACGGGCGGGAGCCGCGGGGCGCGCAGCATCAACCGCGCCATCGAGGCGCTGCTGCCGCATCTGCTGCCACTGGCGCAGGTGATCCACGTGTGCGGCCGCGAGGGGGACGACGTGTTCCTACGGGCTGCGGCGGATCAGTTACCAGAGGGGCTCCGGCGGCGTTATCACTTGTATCCGTACCTGCACAGCGAGCCGTCCGTCACGCGATCGATGGTAGCGGCCTTCGGCGCGGCTGACCTGGCCGTCTGCCGGAGCGGTGCCTCGACGCTCGGGGAACTCCCGGCCGCCGGTGTGCCCGCGGTGCTGGTGCCCTACCCGTATGTCCACCAGGACGAGAATGCCGACTACCTGGAGCGGCGCGGAGCCGCGGTGAAGGTCCGCGACCATGCGATGCTGGGCGGTGGTCGCCCGGAGGATGGGCCGCTGTTTCACGCACTACGACGCCTGATCGGAGACGCGAACGAGCGGAGCAGTATGGCCGCGCGCAGCCGCGCTCTCGCCAGGCCCGACGCCGCGCAGCGCCTGGCTATGCTGCTCCTCCAGCTCTCAGCCAAGGGAACCCCAGCATGAGACTCGAGAACGGCCAACTTATTATTGATCTCACGGGCTCGCTCCTCACGTTCCTGCTCCTCGGCTTCTGGACTGCGCTCGGCTGGTCGCGCGGGTTCCGCTACATCCTGACGATCGCGATGTTCACGACGCTGGGTTACCTGCTTACGGTGCGCGCGGACGTGATCGTGACGCTGGTGAACGGGCTGTACGGCTTCATCGTGCGGTTCTTCAACTTCATCAGCCCGACGCTGACGGCTATCCTGCCGCCGACGCCGATTATCCCGGCCAACGCCGAGGCGCCGCTGCTGCTGCGGGTGGTGGTGTTCATCATCCTGCTGGCGGTGGG
Source organism: Chloroflexota bacterium (assembly GCA_039805565.1). Taxonomy (GTDB): domain Bacteria; phylum Chloroflexota; class Chloroflexia; order Chloroflexales; family Roseiflexaceae; genus CALJIC01. The sequence continues at coordinate 14,366 of JBDLTZ010000182.1, forward strand.
TGTGGGGTGGAAGGGCCCGTGGGAGGGTACGCCGCTCTCCGGCTGGTCCGGCGGTAACCGGCAGCTGCGCCTGCTCGGCGGGCTCACCGGGCTGTACACCGGCATCCTGGTTGTGAGCGCCGTCGCGGTCTTCTGGGCTGCCGGCCGCGGGTTCGTCGAGTTCCCGCCGACGCTCAGCGCGATGCTGAACAGCCTGCCGACCTTCGGCGCGACCATCCCGGTGTTCCTGGCGTCGTTCATCTTCCTGCTGATGATCGTCAGCCTCTCGGTGTTTGTCCGCGGCCTCCAGGCGCCGGCGGGGAAGAAGTAAGGGTATGCGGTACCACATTGTCGGCATCGGCGGCGCTGGGATGAGCGCCATCGCCCACGTTCTGCTGGACCAGGGGCATCAGGTGCAGGGATCGGACGCTCAGCGGAGCGCGCTCGCCGCGGCCCTCGAGGCACGCGGCGCCGCCGTCTTCGTGGGGCACAGCCCAGAGCACCTCGCGGGCGCCGACGCGCTGGTGGCCACCTCGGCGGTGAAGGACGACCACGTGGAGCTGCGGGCGGCGCGTGAGCGCGGGCTGCAGGTGCTGCGCCGGGCCGACCTCTGGCGTGAGTGGTCGCGCGAGCGCGCGGTGGTGGCGGTGGCCGGCACCCACGGCAAGACCACCACGACGGCCCTGATCGCACTGGCGCTGACCCGCGCCGGCATGGAGCCGGGGTACCTGGTGGGCGGCGAGGTGCCGGACCTCGGTGCGAACGCCCGCTGGGGCGCGCCGGACGCGCCGCTGGTGATCGAGGCCGACGAGTACGACCGGACCTTCCTGGCGCTCACGCCGAGCGTGGCGGTGATCACCAACGTCGAGTGGGACCACGTCGACATCTACCCGACGAAGGAGACCTACGACGAGGCCTTCCGGCAGTTCGCGCGCTCGGTGGCCGACCCGCGGCGGGTGATCATGTGCGGCGACGACGTGGGCGCGGTGCGGGCGGTGGACGAGCCGCGGGCTGTGCAGTACGGCGTGGACGACGCGGTGGCGAGCAACCCGGCCTCGTGCCGGCTGACGCCGCTGGACTGGACGGCAGCCAACCTGCGGACGGACGGCGTGCTGACGCGCTTCGAGCTGTGGCGCTATAGCCAGAGCACCTTCGCCACGAGCTTGCTGGGGGGCTACGCAGTGAGGCTGCCTGGGGCGCACAATGTGCGGAACGCCCTGGCGGCTATCGTGGCCTGCACGGCCCTGGGCGTCCCGCACGATGCGGTGCGGGCGGCGCTGGAGAGCTACCGCGGCGCGAAGCGGCGCTTCGAGCTGAAGGGCGAGGCCGGCGGCGTGACGGTGGTGGACGATTACGCGCACCACCCCACCGAGGTGCGGGTGAACGTGGCGGCGGCGCGGGCACGCTTCCCCGGCCGGCGGCTGGTGGTCTACTTGCAGCCGCACACCTACTCGCGCACCGCCGCGCTGCTGGACGAGTGGGCGGGCGCCTTTGGCGACGCTGACGCGGTGCGGGTGGGTGCGATCTACGCCGCGCGCGAGGTCGACACCCTCGGGGTGGACGCGACGGCGCTGGCGGGGCGAATCAGCCACCAGGACGTGGTGGCGATCGGCGGGGTGGAGCAGGCGGCGGCGGCGCTGCTGGCCGAGCTCCGGCCGGGCGACGTGCTGCTGACGATGGGCGCGGGCGACAGCCACCGCGTGGGTGAGATCGTCCTGGCCGAGCTCGCGGGCGGTAGAGAGTAGGACGCATGGACGCCAGCGGTAGCAAGAGCCTGCAACCTGCGGCACCTCAGAGCGGCGCGCTGTTCCACCGCGCGGTGGCCGAGGAGCTGGCGGCGCGCTACGCCGATGGCGATCGCGCCCCTGTGAGCTGGCGCGAGACGCAGACCTGGCACTGGGAGCAGGCCGGCGCCATTGCGGAGGCGGTGGGCAGCGCGCTGGACGTGGCCGAACAGCGCGTCACGCGCATGGACTTCCTCGGCGGGCGCGATTGGGCCGAGCGGTCGCTTACGCTGATCGAGCGGCTACCGGTAGACGAGCAGCGCGGCTACCAGCTGCGGGCGTACACGCTGGCGCTGGCGGTGCTGGAGTTTGGCGGCCAGTTCCGCGAAGGCCTGGAGTACGCCAGGCGCATGCTGCGGGCAGCCCAGCGCGGGGGGAGCCTCGAGGCCGAGGTGCGGGCGTATGTGGCGCTGGGGCGCATGCAGCGCGAGCTCGGGCAGCTTTCGCAGGCCGCGGCCACCCTCCAGCAGGCGCGCGAGCAGGCCGAGCGCGACGAGCGCGATGACCTGGAGGCCGAGGTGCGGCTGCACCTGGCGAAGGTCCATCAGCTTCAGGGGCGGCACCTGGAGGCGCTGCAGGAGCTCCAGCTCGCGCGTGAGGGGCAGGAGCAGGGCGACGACAAGGTACGGCTGGCCCGTATCCTGACCGGTATCGGCGATGTGTACCGGGTGCTGGGCTCAAGCCGCGAGGCGCTTACCTTCTACACGCGGGCGCTGAGCATGGAGCAGGGCCGGGGGAGCCTGCTGGGGCAGGCAATCCTCAAGGATAAACTGGCGCTGGCGCTGGTGGACCAGGGGAAGCTGCTGGACGCGCTGGCCTCGGCCGAAGAAAGCCTGCGGCTGCGCGAGCGGCTCAACGACGTGGTAGGGCAGGCGCGCTCCCACAGCGTGCTGGGCACCATCCGGCGGCGGCTCGGCCGTCACGAGGAGGCGCTGGAGACATTCGAGCGGGCGCGCGGGCTCGAGGAGCTGACGCAGAATCCGCGCGGGCAGTGCATCGCGCTGCTGCACCTCGGGGATGCCTGCCGCACGCTTCGGCGGCAGCAGGAGGCGCTGGAGCACTACGGGCGGGCGCTGATGATCGCCCGGCGCGAGAGCGACCAGATCGGCGTGGCGCGAGCGCTTGAGCGGCTGGGCGACCTGCTGCGCGAGGTGGGTCAGCACGAGGCGGCGGCGTTGCGGTGGCGCGAGGCGCTGGCGATCCGCGAGTCGCTGCGGCACTCTGAGGAGGCGGCGGCGCTGCGCGCCCGGCTGGAAGCTAGATGGCCCGGCGAACGCTAGCCCAGCAGGGTACGGAATCACTCCGCCGGAGCGGCGGGTCACGCGAGGGCGTGGGGAGCGGCCTCACACCTCTGCCATAGAGGGTCTGGTGTATCTAGAGAACGAGCCGCTGGCGAAGTATACCTCCTGGCGCATCGGTGGGCCGGCGCGTTTCCTGGCGAACGTCTTCTCGCCGGAGGAGCTGCGGGCCGCGCTGGCGTGGGCCGCTGAGCGCGAGCTCCCCACGGCCCTGCTGGGGGGCGGCACCAACACCCTGGCGCGCGACGCGGGGTTCCCGGGGCTGGTGGTACGGTACCGCGCGCAGGAGCTGCGGGTGGAACAGCACGGCGAGCGCGGGCTGGCCTGGGTGGGGGCCGGCGCGCCGATGGCCGGCACCGCGCGGCGTCTGGCGCGGCAGGGTTGGGCCGGGCTCGAGTGGGCCGAAGGGCTGCCCGGCACGATCGGCGGCGCGGTGTTCGGTAACGCCGGCTGCTACGGCGGCGATATCGCCTCCACCCTGACGCGGGCCTGGCTGCTGACGGGCTCTGATGTGCAGGAGTGGCCCGTCGAGCGCCTGGGGTTCGGCTATCGGACGAGCGCTCTCAAGCGAAACGCTGAAGGAAGAACGCTGAACGATGAACAGAAGACAGATGGTCTTGCATTAAGGGCGGAAACATTCAGCGTTCAGCGTTCAGCGTTCAGCCTTGGCCCAATCGTCCTGGCCGCCGAGTTCCGTGTCACGCGCGCCGACCCAGCCGCGCTCGCGGCGGCGATGGAGCGGACTGCTGAGACGCGCAAGAGCAAGACGCCGTGGGGCTCATCGTGCGGGAGCGTGTTCAAGAACCCGCCGGGAGACAGCGCGGGGCGGCTAATCGAGGCCGCGGGGCTTAAGAGGGCCCGCATCGGGGCCGCCGAGATCGCCGAGAAGCACGCCAACTATATCGTCAACCTCGGCGGCGCCTCGAGCGAGGATGTGCTGGGGCTGATCGAGCTGGCGCGGGCCGAGGTGCTGCGGCAGTTCGGGGTGGAGCTCCAGCTCGAGGTGCAGGTCCTCTGAGTGCGACCTGCAGCGATGCGGCGAACAGCGCGCGAGAGGGAGGGCCTGAGCGCACCTCAGGCACGAGGAGGTGAAAACGTGAGCGCTACTACGTTCTTGTGAATGGCTTTAACTATCAATTTTTAACTTATATCGATAGCGGAGCGTACCGTGGCAGATAAAATCCGAGTCGGTGTCCTGTTCGGCGGACAGTCTGGTGAGCACGAGGTCTCGCTGGTCTCGGCGCGGGCCGTGCTGGATGGGCTGGACCCCGAGAAGTACGAGGTGGCGCCGATCGGTATCACCAAGGAGGGGCGCTGGCTGGCCGGGCCGGACCCGCTGGGAGCGCTGATTGCTATGGCCGATCACGCCAAGCTGCCAGGGGGCATGGGCTCGGCGCACGACGGTAAGCTGGGCTCACTGACGATCGCCGACAGCGCCTACAGCACGGGCGAGCCGATCGCTGTCCTGCGTGGCGGGCGACCGGTGGATGTGGTCTTCCCGGTTCTGCACGGCCCGATGGGCGAGGACGGCACCGTGCAGGGGCTGCTCGAGCTCGCCGGGGTGCCGTATGTGGGCTGCGGCGTGCTGGCCTCCTCGGTGGGCATGGATAAGGCGATGATGAAGGCCGCCTTCGCCGCCGCAGGTCTGCCGCTGCTGCCGTGGCTGCTGGTGCGCCGGGCCGAGCTGGAGCCCGAGCCGCAGCGCGTCGTGGAGCAGGTTGAGGCAGCGCTGCGCTACCCGATGTTCGTGAAGCCAGCAAACATGGGCAGCAGCGTGGGTATCAGCAAGGCCACCGACCGGGCGGGCCTCGAGCGTGGCCTGGCCGAGGCCGCGCGCTATGACCGGCGCATCGTCGTGGAGCAGGGCATCTCCGCGCGTGAGATCGAGGTGAGCGTACTGGGCAACGACGCGCCCGAGGCCAGCGTGCCGGGCGAGGTGGTACCTTCGGGCGAGTGGTACGACTACGAGGCCAAGTATCTGAGCGGCGCCTCGCAGATCCTTATCCCGGCGCCGATCGCCCCCGAGCTGGCCGAGCAGGTGCGCGAGCTAGCGGTGCGGGCCTTCGCCGCGATCGACGGCGCCGGGCTGGCCAGGGTAGACTTTCTGCTGGACCGCGAGAGCGGCGCGCTGTACCTGAATGAAGCTAACACAATGCCCGGCTTCACGCCGGTGAGCATGTACGCCAAGATGTGGGAGGCCAGCGGGCTGCCGTACGGCGCTTTGCTGGAACGACTGATCGAGCTGGCGCTCGAGCGCTCTGGACGCTGATGGACGACTTCGAGTACAACCGGCCTAATACCCGCGCCCGCATTGCCGCCCGCAGGAAGCGCACGCGCGTACCTGCGGGCGAGTCGGGGGTTGTGCCAGGGCCGAAGCGCGCGCTCGGGTGGTGGCTCGCAACCGGCAAGATTGCCGGGCTGCTGCTGTTCGCCGCGGCAAGCGCCGGGCTGTGGTACGTGAGCACCGCCGAGCAGTTTACGGTGCGCGACGTCCGCGTTGAGGGCGCGCAGGCCCTCAGCGAGCGCGAGGTGGTGCGGCTTGCCGAGGCGCGCGGCGACTCGATCTGGCTTGTGGACACCGACCAGATCGCAGCGCGGCTGCTCGAGAGCGCCTACGTCGAAACAGCTAGCGCCGCCGTCTCGCTGCCGGACCGGCTCACGATCACGCTGACCGAGCGGCGGCCTGAGCTGCGCTGGCGCGTGGGCGGGGTCAACTACCTGGTGGCGAGCGATGGGCGGGTGCTGGGCGTGGACCAGGCCGCGGTCCTGACGAACACCCTGGTGATCGACGACCGCAGCGCGCGCCCGCTTGAGCCGAACGATTACGTCGACCCGGGCGCTCTGAAGCTGGCGCAGCTCATCGCCCTGCGGCTCCCCGCCGAGGTCGGGCTGACACCGGTCTCGGTAAGCTGGGACAGTGAGGCCGGCCTGTTCATCACAACACCGGAGGGCCGCACGATCGTCTTCGGCGAAACTGACCACTTTGACCGAAAGCTGTCGGTGCTTGACACCCTGATCGCCGATGGCACACCGTTTACCTACCTGGACCTGCGCCCGGCGACCCCCTTCTACCGAAGCGACGGTCAGGCGGCAGGGCCAGTGGCCACACCATAGAGGTACACAATGGGACACCGCACGATCGTCGCGATCGACGTCGGCACCACGAAAGTCTGTACGATTGTGGCGCAGGTGCAGGACACCGGCCGGATCAACGTGCTCGGGGTCGGGGTTACGCCCTCGAAGGGCCTCGATAAGGGTGTCGTCGTCAACATTGACGACGCCGTGAACGCGATCACGACCAGCGTCGAGAAGGCTGAGCGCCTCTCGGGGTACCGCATCGGCACGGCGTTCGTGGGCATCTCGGGGCGGCACGTCTCCTCACTCAACAGCCGAGGCGTGGTGGCGGTGGCGCGGAGCGACCACGAGATCACGCGGCACGATGTGGCGCGGGCGGTGGAGGCGGCGCAGGCGGTAGCCATCCCGACGCAGCGCGAGGTGATCCACGTCATCCCGCGGGCCTATGTGGTGGACGGGCACGAGGGCATCCGCGACCCGATCGGCATGGCCGGGTTCCGGCTCGAGGTAGAGACACACATCGTCACCGGCGAGGTGATGGCGATCCAGAACCTGATCAAGAGCGTCCAGAAGGCCGGCGTCGAGATCGACGACCTGGTGCTCCAGCCGCTGGCATCGGGGGAGGCGGTGCTTACGCCTGAGGACAAGGACCGCGGCGTGGTGCTGGTAGATATCGGGGGTGGCACCACCGACATCGCCGTGTTCGCGCAGGGGGGGATCTGGCACACCAGCGTGATCCCTGTGGGTGGGAGCCACTTCACCAACGACATTGTTCTGGTGCAGCAGACGCCGCATAACACTGCCGAGTACCTGAAGCTGCGCTACGGCTCCGCGATAGCAGATCCGGCCGACGACGCGGGCGACAGCATTGAGGCCGAAGGCTTCACCCCGGGTGAGCGGCAGCAGCTCAGCCGCTACACCCTGAACCAGGTCATTCAGGCACGCGCCGAGGAGGTGACAGAGCTTGTGTACAACGAGATCCGGCGCAGCGGCTACGAGGGACTGCTGCCCGCGGGCATCGTGCTGACCGGGGGCACCGCGCAGCTGCCGCGCATCGATGAGCTCATGCGCGACATGCTCGGCATACCGGTGCGCGTCGGGGCGCCGGGCGAGCTGGTGGGCCTGTCCGACTCGCTCAACAGCCCGCCGTACGCCACGGCCGTCGGGCTGCTGCGCTGGGGCGCGCGTCACGGCGCCGCCATGATCAACACTCCGGCCGCAGGGCCGGAGCGGAGTAGCTGGGGTTCCAGCTACGAGCGATTCAAGACCTGGCTTCGCGAATTCCTTCCCTAGAGCAGGATGACAGATATCTCTGCGGGGGGCTGGCGACCCCGTAGACCCCGCCAGGGACGCCGGCTGCGTAAGTCGTATACACCAGGAGGAAAAGGGAATGACGGACTTCAACCTCAACCCGTCCGCCGAGAACTTCGCGGTCATCAAGGTCGTGGGGGTGGGCGGCGGCGGCTCCAACGCGGTGGACCGCATGGTCTCCGACGGCGTCCAGGGGATCGAGTATATCACCATCAACACCGACGCGCAGGCGCTGCTGCACTCGAAGGCGGACGTGCGGATCCGCATCGGCGACAAGCTGACCAAGGGCCTGGGAAGCGGCGGCAACCCGGTGATCGGCCAGAAGGCGGCTGAGGAGACCACCGAGGAGGTCTACGACCACCTCAAGGGCTCCGACATGGTCTTCATCACCGCCGGTATGGGTGGCGGCACGGGTACGGGGGCCTCGCCGGTGGTGGCGAGCATCGCGCAGGACCTGGGCATGCTCACGGTGGGCGTGGTGACAAAGCCGTTTACGTTCGAGGGCAGCCACCGCCGTAAGACGGCCGAGCAGGGCATCGATCAGCTCCGCCCGATGGTGGATACGCTGATCGTCATCCCGAACGACCGCCTGCTCCAGACGGCCAGCAAGAACACCTCGATGCTCCAGGCCTTCCAGATGGCCGACAATGTGCTGCGCCAGGGCATCCAGGGTATCTCTGACCTGATCACGCAGCGCGGCCTGATCAACGTAGACTTCGCCGATGTGAAGACGATCATGGCGCGCCAGGGCTCAGCGCTCATGGCGATCGGCGTAGGCTCGGGCGACAACCGCATGGTGGACGCGGTGAACGAGGCGATCGCCTCCCCGCTGCTCGAGGTCTCGGTGGACGGGGCCAAGGGCGTGCTGTTCAACGTGACCGGCGGCGAGGACCTGGGCATCCTCGAGGTCTACGAGGCGGCGGAGATCGTGTCCAAGGCCGTGGACCCGGACGCGAACATCATCTTCGGCGCGGTGATCGACCCGAACTACCCGCCCGGCCAGGTGAAGATCACGCTGATCGCCACCGGCTTCGACATGAGCCGACCGACCGACCCGCGCAAGCGGATCTACGTGCCAGGGGCCCAGCAGTCGACGCACCCCTCGCGCCAGGAGCAGCCCATCCCCGCGCAGCCCGCCCCGCAGACGCGCCAGGAGCAGCCGCCGGCGCAGCGCCCGCAGCCGCAGCGCCCGACGACGAGCTTCAGCGGGGATGACCTGGATATCCCGCCGTTCCTGCGCAACCGCAACCGGCAGAAGTAGGGCGGGGGCGGCGGGCGCCTCCCAGCGCCCTCAACCGTCCGCGGAACACAGCGTTTATCCGCGCAAGACGAAGGAGCGTAGGGAGACCTGCCCTCCTTCGTCTTGTTGCCTCAGAGAGCGTACAGGGGTGCTGAGCCCGGGCGAGAAGCCCATCTCTGGCCCTCTTGACACATTTGCGGGTAAGAGTTCGGCCGATGCTCGCCGTGGCTCAGGTCTCAGACTCCAGCCGCACCCCGAGCCGCGCGAAGACCTCCACGGCGAGCGGCCAGGAGCCCTCGTCCACCGCTGGTCCGGCGGGGGTGTCCCGCGTGATGACCTGCAGCAGCTCGCGGTGGCGCGGCGGCAGGTCGACATCTGGCAGCAGCGCGACGGCCATCCCCTCGGTCTCGGTCAGGGGCACAAGCAGCCGCGGCGCGCGCTGGGCCGCGAGCGCGTATCCCAGGAGAAGGGCCTGATCTTCGCTCAGCGGCTGACGCTGGCCCCCGCGCGCGAGGAGGAACTCAGGCACGCCTCGCCCTTTTCGCCGCCGCACCGGCCAGCCCGACGGAAGCAGCACCCCGGAGCGACCGGCGCGCTGCTCGGTCTCCAGCGGCGCCCAGCGCAGCTGCTCGACGTCGAAGGCGCTGAGCCGCTCGGACGGGGAGCTGAGCGGGTGCCAGGTCGGTTCCCCGAGCGGCGGCGGGTCTGGTAGCTGCGGCAGCGCGTCCAGCCGATCCTCCAGCGTCCGGACGCGGAAGCCGCGCTCGCGGAGGCGCGCCATCAGGCCGTCGCGGCGGTGGCTTGTGAGGATGAAGCGGTTGCCTACCAGCTCACCCTCGCCCTTCAGCAGCGTGTTGGCGCGCGGGTCGCGCACGATGAACCGCCCCGCAGTGATCTCTTCCAAGTCATACCGCGCCATAGGTGCCTCAAAGTAAGAGCGCCAGGCGGCGGGCTTCCCCGACGCTCAGCGCTCGACATGGGGGGGCCGCCTCTGCGTCACTCGCCCTCGTTCACACCGGTTACAACTACTTCGGTGACCTCAGCCGGCTTGCCGTCCAGCCCCGCCGCCTGGAGCAGATCGTGGCGCAGCTGGGCCATCTCCACCAGATGCGTGCGCTCGTGGCTGATCACCCAGTTGCCTTGGTGGAGCAGGTTGATCTCACCATACAGCTCATGGTGGCCGGTGCGGTGCCAGGCGGCGCTGGTGAGGCCGCGAAGCAGGCTCAGCGTCTGCCGCCGGCTCGTGCGGTAGGCCTCGAGGGCAACCGTGATCGGCTTCGCGCGGTATGTGGCGGCAGCGTCCAGCTTCGGCGGGTGGGCGGGCGGCAGCTCGGGCCGGTCGGTCTCGAGCAGCAGCCAGGCACGCTCGCGGAACACCGCATCCATATCGGCCAGGTGCCCGGCCAGCTCCTTCAGCGAGGGCTGATCCGGCCGTAGGCGGCGTGAAAGCAGCGCGTCGTCCAGGCCAAGCAGCAACCTGCACAGGCCCTCCTCGCTGTGCTCGAGGAACGACATGATCGCGTGTGGGCCGAGCGATCCCATGAAGTCGATCGCCCGGAACGCGCGGTGGGCCTCGGGGACCGTGCTGCAGGTGGGGCACGCCCCGGTGAGCTGCCCCTCGCGGAGCTCGCCGCAGGTACCGCAGACGTAGATATCGCCCAGCTCATCCGCGCGCAGGTCGCGCCCCTCGGACATCGCCCGCTGCGCGCGGGCCAGCAGGTCGCGCGAAACGGCGGTGGTGCCGGTGATGCGCCCGGTGTCAACGGCCTCCGGCTCGGGGCTGTGCAGCGCGCGCTCGACGTTCTCTACCGTGCTGGCGACCTCGTCGAGGGCGCGGAAGGCGCGCTCGGCGCGTGCGGCACGGGAGTTGCTCAGGGCTTCGAACAGCCGCGCGACATTGATCCGCCGCTCGTGGCGTGCTTGCTTGGCCCACGCTTGGTAGGCGACCTGGCCCATGCTCGAGCAGGTGAACATGCGGCGGAGCTCGTCTTCGTTCATGATGTGGTTGGCCTCGTGCGGCACATATGGCCGCCTGTGGTTCGACGTCGCTCTTCTGGTATACTGTACTACCGATCGTCTCATCTACGCAAGTCGCGTGCCTCAGCGCCCGCGGCCCCACTGCATGCGAGTTGCGCTTGTCCACGACTATCTGAACCAGTACGGCGGCGCCGAGCGCGTGCTCGAGGCGCTGCACGAGCTGTACCCCGAGGCGCCAGTCTTCACGTCCATCTACGACCCGGGCGCGATGCCGGCCCACTATCGCGCGTGGGACATCCGCACCTCCTGGATGCAGCGGCTGCCCGGGTGGCGCCGCCTGTTCCGCGCCTACCTGCCCCTGTACCCGGCCACCTTCGCGAGGCTGGACCTACGCGGGTATGACCTGGTGCTGAGTAGCAGCAGCGCCTTCGCCAAGGGCGTGACGCCGCCGCCGGGCGTCGCCCACATCTGCTACTGCCACACCCCCATGCGCTTCGCCTGGCGCACCGACGCCTACCTGGAGCGGGAGGGGATCGGCGCGCTGTCCGGCCTGCTGGAGCCGGTGCTGGCGCTGCTGCGCCGCTGGGACGTGGCCTCGAGCCGGCGAGTGGATGTCTTTGTGGCAAACTCGCGCGAGGTGGCAGGGCGCATCAGCCGGCTCTACGGCCGAGAGGCCGCGGTGGTGCCGCCGCCGGTGGACCTGCCGCCCTTCGAGGAGCGGCCGCCGCAGGAGTTCTACCTGGCCGGCGGGCGCCTCATCCCCTACAAGCGGCTGGACCTGGCGGTGCGGGCTTTCAGCGCGCTCGGCCTGCCGCTCAAAGTCTTTGGGGACGGGCGGGACCGCGCAGCGCTCGAGGCCATCGGCGGGCCGAGCGTCGAGTTCCTGGGCTTCGTGAGCGAGGAGCGGCGGCGCGAGCTGTTCGCCGCTTGCCGCGCGTTCATCTTCCCCGGCGAGGAGGACTTCGGCATCACGCCGCTGGAGGCCATGGCCGCCGGGCGCCCGGTGATCGCCTACGCGGCCGGCGGCGCGCTCGATACGGTGCTCGAGGGGGAGACCGGGCGCTTCTTCCACGAGCAGAGCGCCGCGGCCCTGGCCGCCGCCGTGACCGCCTCGCTCCAGGACAGCTACGACCCGCGCGCCATCCGCCGTCACGCCGAGGGCTTCGGCCGCGAGGTGTTCCTGGAGCGGATGCGAGCCGTGGTGGAGGCGCAAGGTGCAGTACGCCCATGACTGATGTTCTGACAACCCTTCGGCGCCGCTGGCCGCTGGTGCTGCTCGTTCCGCTGGCGGCTATGCTGCTGAGCGCCGGGGTGGCGCTGGCCCAGCCGCCGCGCTACGCCGCCTCCGCGAGCCTGCTCGTGACGCGCTCAGAGGACCGGCGCTTTGACACCGAGGACGCTCTCGCGTATGATCTGCCCGCTATCCTGCGCAGTGAGCCGTTCGCGCGCGAGCTGTCCGCCGAGCTCGGTCGCCGCGGGCGCCGTGTGGAGCCAGCCCTGCTGCGTGAGATGATCGGCGCGGCGAACCAGCGGCGTGTCGTCGTCGTCACCGCCACATCGGGGGACCCGGCCGAGGCCGCGGCGGTGCTCGAGGCCGCAGTGACGCTGGTGCAGGCGCGAGGGTTGGCCCTGTGGGGCGACCCCGCCGCGACGCCGGAGCATACCGGGCTAAACGTGGTGGTGCTGGAGGGCGTCCCGGCGCAGGCCGCGCGCCTGGGCGGGGCGCGGGAGATCCTGCTTGACGCCGCGGTGCGCGGGCTGGTGGGCCTTGGCGCCGGCGCGGCCCTGGCACTGGCGGCGCAGGCCGTGGCGCAGCGTGAGAATGTCGTGTAGCGCGCAAGCCCCCCTTCCGCGAAACGAATAGAGATGATGGGAAGATAGGATATGCAACTCGCAGACTACGCCACGATTATTCGTAGGCGCTGGTGGGTGATCTTCCTCGCGGCCGCTGTGGCCGCCGGAAGCGCCTACGGCTTCAGCAAGTGGCAGGCTGCCTTTGCCCCGGTGTACCGCTCCGAGGCGAGCTACCTCGTGATGCCGAACCGGCTCGACAACGGCCTCAACATCGTGCTGCGGGACCGCATGAACAGCTACCGCGCGATCGCGCTGGCCCCGGTGCAGCTCGAGAAGATCAGCGCCGACCTCCAGCTGGACCGCAGCGCCGACTGGCTGCTCCAGCGCGTGGCGATCCAGCCGAAGCCGGAGGAGAGCCTCATCACCGTGCAGGTGGACTACCCCGACCCCGAGGTGGCGCCGCGCCTCGCCAACGCTATCGGCGATAACCTGGTGGCGCTGGTGGCGGCCCGCAACAGCACGATCGAGGGCACTGACCGCATCAATGTGGTGACGAACCAGCCGGCCCGCCCCGCGGCGCTGCACCGGCCGCAGACCCGCATCAACGTCCTGGCGGGCGCCTTCCTGGGCCTGGTGCTCGGGTTGCTGCTGGCCTTCGTGCTTGAGGCGCTGGACGACTCGCTCAAGACCCCGGCGGACGTCGAGCGCTTCGTGAAGCTGACGACGCTGGGAGCCATCCCGAACGTGGCCGACACGGGCTCGGCTCGCGCCGGAAAGCGCACACTAGGAACAGCAGATGCACGCAGATAGGCGCGAGCCATCCCCCCTCATCGCCCTCCGCGACCCGCGCTCGCAGGCTGCCGAGGCGTACCGCACGCTCCGCACGAACATCCAGTTCTCTAGCCTGGACCACCCGCTCCACACCCTGCTGGTCACCAGCACGGCCCCGGATGAGGGAAAGTCCACCACGCTGGCGAACCTGGCCGTGACGATGGCACAGGCCGAGCAGCGCGTGATCCTGGTGGACTGCGACCTGCGCCGGCCGAGCCTGCACGGGCTGTTCGGCGTGGGCAACGAGAGCGGGCTGACGAACCTGATACTGGCGGCCGAGGACGCCCCCGTGCCGCTGCAGGAGACCGGCGTGCCCGGCCTGAGCCTGCTGGCGAGCGGGCCCCTGCCGCCGCGCCCCGCCGACATCCTCGGCTCGCGACGTATGGAGCAGGTGATCGCCCGGCTGCGCGGCATGGCCGACATCGTGTTGTTCGATACCCCGCCCGTGATCGCCGTGACCGACGCCGCCGTGCTGGCGACGCGAGTGGACGGCGTGCTGCTGGTGTTCCAGGCGGGCAAGACCAGCCGGGACCGGGCGCGCCGCACGCGCGAGGTGCTTGAGAAGGTCAAGGCGAACATTGTCGGCGTGGTGCTCAACGGCGCCGAGCTCGAGCAGGGGTACGGCTACTACGGATAGTGCGGAGTGCTGAGGTGTGAGTACTGAGTGAACTGGCGTTGCCTCGTGGCTCAGCACTGTACGTGTCCTCAGACGACACTCCAAACTTAAGGGTGCACTGGATGTCTTGGTACTACTCAGTATGCGGCGTTTAGCGCTGCACTGAGTACTCAGCACTCGTTACTCAGCACTCAGTACTTATGATCGACCTTCACTCTCACATTCTCCACGCCCTAGACGATGGGGCGCGCACGCGCGAGGAGTCGCTGGTGATGGCCCGGCTCGCGGTGGCCGACGGGATCACAGAGATGGTCGCCACGCCGCATAGTCCCGCCTCCACCGCTAGCGTGGTGTACGACCCCGCGCTGATCCGCGATCGGACCGAGGTGCTGAGCGATATGCTGCGGGCCGAGGGGATCGCGCTGCGGGTGCTGGCTGGCACAGAGATCGCCTTTGTGTCCGACGTAGCCGATCAGCTTGAGCGCGGGACGCTGCTGCCCTATGAGGGCACGCGCCTTATTCTGCTCGAGCCACCGTACAGCGGGCTGCCGGAGAACTTCGGCACGGTGCTCTTTGGCCTCCAGATCGCGGGGTACCGCGTGCTGATGGCGCACCCCGAGCGCTTGCCCGACGTGCAGGAGAACCCCAACCGCCTGATCCCGCTGATCGAGCGCGGCGTGCTGATGCAGCTCACCGCTCAGGCGCTCACCGGCGGGCAGGGCAAGCACCTGCGCGAGCTCGCGGAGAGATTGGTCGTGCACCGTATGATTCACGTCCTCGCCAGTGACTCGCACGGCCTGCCGCCGCGCCGCGTGCCGGCTATGGCCATGGCGCGCGACCGTGCGGCCGAGCTGATCGGCGAGGAGGCCGCGCGGGCGCTCGTGCTGGACACCCCGCGCGCGCTGCTTGACGGTCTGCCCGTGTATCCTTCCCCACCGCGCCCCGTACCTCAGCGCCGCAACTGGTGGTAAATGTTGTGGCAACGTCAACAGAGGCGACGCCCGGCGCTGGCGGTTGCCCGACACACATCGGTGTGATAGAATGGGCGCGTGCGGTGTCACGCCAGGCACGGCTTTTTCGTGTTTGAGGAGCGCGCTATGCCCGATCAACCAGCCCGTAATCCGGCGATTGTCCTCGTCGAAGATGAGCCGGATATCCTTATCATCTTGCATCGCCTGATGCGCGACCTCACCGGGGGCTATGACATTGTCACGGTGAATGGTGGGGCCGAAGCCCTAGCCCAGATCGCGCTCCGGCCGGTGCCGCTGGTGATCACGGACTACAACATGCCGGGTATGAACGGCCTCCAGCTCACTGCGGCGGTCAAAGAGACCTCGCCTGACACGCGGGTGGTGCTGATCACCGCCTACGCAACCCCCGAGCTCGAGAAGCGCGCCCGCGAGCAGCGGGTGGACTACTATCTTCCCAAGCCATTCCCGCTGGATCGGCTGGAGCAGATCGTGCGTGACGTGCTGAAGTAGCGCCCGCTGCCAGACACCGAGCGATGCCCGTGGGGAACTCCCCGCGGGCGTCGCTGTGCTTCGGGTGGGAGCGCGTATAATCAGCGGACGCTCCATTTGCCAGCGAAAAGGAACACACCAATGCCCAGCATGATTGTGGCGGCGGAGCCTGTGGCCGCCGAGGCCGGCGCGCGCGTGCTGATGCGCGGTGGCAACGCCGTGGACGCCGCCGTGACCTGCGCCTTCGTCCAGATGGTTGCGAACCCGCAGATGTGCGGCCTCGGCGGGTATGCCCTCGCCACCGTACACCTGGCCGGGGATCCTGCCGCGCGCACCTACCTGCTCGACGCCCCCGCGCTCGCTGGGGCGCGCGCCACCCCCGAGATGTGGCAGGACCTCCTCATCCGGCCGAACCCAGACGGCTGGGGCTTCTTCCTCAAGGGCAAGGTGAACGACGCCGGCTACCAGTCGATCTGCACCCCGGGCACAGTGAGGGGCCTGGCCGAGCTACTGCGGCGCTGGGGCACCATCTCATGGGCCCAGGCGCTCGCGCCCGCCGCGCAGACGGCCGAGGAGGGGTTCATGGTGGACACCCACCTGGCCTCGCGCTGGAAGACGCGCTCGGTGTACCCCGAGGGGTGCTCCTTGCTCGACCTGGTGCTGATGAACGACGAGGCGCGGCGGATCTATCTGACGCCCGAGGGCCTGCCGTACGACGAGGGCCAGCGGCTGCGGAGCCCGGACTACGCGCGCACCTTCCGGCGGCTGGCCGAGCGCGGGCCGGAGGACTTCTACACCGGCGAGCTGGCGCGCGAGATGACGGCGGACCTGGCGGCCAACGGCGCGCTAGTGACCGCCGAGGACCTGGCGGGGTACGCGGTGCGCGACGAAACCCCGACGACGGGGAGCTACCGCGGCTACACGGTGGTGAGCTCGCAGTCGCCGCACGGCGGCCCGACGCTGGTGGAGATCCTGAACATCCTGGAGGGGTACGATCTGGCGGCGCTCGGGCACAACTCGCCGGAGTACATCCACACGGTGGCGATGGCGATGAAGGCGGCCTTCGCTGACCGCGGCCGCTTTATCGGCGACCCCGCGTTCGTGGACGTGCCGCTGGAGCAGCTGACGAGCAAGGAGCGCGCGGCGCGCTGGCGCGACCGGATCGACGCCGGCCTACCGATCGCGGCCGACAGCCTGGACCCGGTGGGCGCGGGCACGACCCACGTGACGGTATTGGACGCGGCGGGCAACTGCGTGGCGCTGACCCACTCGCTCGGTATGTCCTCCGGGGTGATCACGCCGGGGCTGGGGTTCATGTACAACAACTCGATGGTGAACTTCGACCCGCTGCCGGGGCGGCGCAACTCGATCGCGCCCGGCAAGGGGCGCTCGACGGGTATGTCGCCGACGATTGTCTACAAGGGCGACCGGCCGGTGCTGGTGCTGGGTGCGTCTGGGGCGAGCCGGATCATCACCGGGGTGCTGCAGGTGATCCTGAACGTGCTGGACTTCGGCATGGGGGTGAGCGAGGCGGTGCTGGCGCCGCGCTTCGACTGCCAGGGTGAGCGGATCGTGGTGCAGAACCGCATCCCGGAGTACGTGTGCGAGCGCGTGCGCGAGCGGCACCCGGTGGTGCGTATCCCACAGAGCCACGGGGCAATCAGTCTGGTGCAGGCGGCGGCGATCGACGAGGCGAGCGGGCGGCTGACGGGCTGCGCGGACACCGGTAGCTCGGGGATGGCGCTGCTGGTGTAGGGCGCGAGATTCCAGACCTGCCAGGCATCAGTTACACATCGCCCGGCACGGAGCGAGCGAGCAAACACACCAGGCCAGCAACCTTTCTTGAGGCGCTGGCCTGGCAGGTCTCTCGCACGAAATAATAATCAGGCCGGCCCTCTGGGAGCAGAGGGCCGGCCTGATAGGTCTCTTGTCGGTCGGTTATACCAGCGCCTTCTCCGAGTCGCGGTCGAAGATGTGCATCTTGGACATATCGATCACTACTTCGATCGGCTGGCCGACCTTGGCCGAGGTGCGCGGGTCGAGGCGGGAGACCATCTCCTTGCCGGCGTTGTCGATGAAGGCGAAGACCTCGGAGCCGAGCGGCTCGACCACGGTGACGGTGGACGTCAGCTTGGCGTTCTCGTCCACGCCGCGCGGCACGTAGTGCGAGTCGTGCACGTCCTCGGGGCGGATGCCGAAGTACACGCTCTGGCCGATGTGGTCGGCGATGTGGTCGATGCGCGAGGCCGGGACGGGCAGCTGGAAGTTGCCCATGTCCACCACCACGCCGCCGTCGGCGCGGCTCAGCTTGGCCTCGAAGAAGTTCATCGAGGGCGAGCCGATGAAGCCGGCGACGAACATGTTCGTCGGGTGGTCGTACAGCGTCTGCGGCGTGTCGAGCTGCTGGAGCACGCCGTCCTTCATCACCGCGATGCGGGTGCCCATCGTGAGGGCCTCGGTCTGGTCGTGGGTCACGTAGATGAAGGTGGTCTTGAGGCGCTGGTGCAGCTTCGAGATCTCCGCGCGGGTGTCGACGCGCAGCTTGGCGTCAAGGTTGGAGAGCGGCTCGTCCATGAGGAACACTGCCGGGTTGCGCACGATGGCGCGGCCGAGGGCGACGCGCTGGCGCTGGCCGCCCGAGAGAGCCTTCGGCTTGCGGTCCAGCAGGTGCCCGATCTTGAGCATCTCGGCCGCCTCTTTTACGCGCCGGTCGATCTCGTTCTTGGGCGTCTTGCGCAGCTTGAGGCCGAACGCCATGTTGTCGTAGACCGACATGTGCGGGTAGAGCGCGTAGCTCTGGAACACCATGGCGATGTCACGGTCCTTTGGCGGGACATCGTTGACCACGCGGTCGCCGATGTAGATGTTGCCGTCGGTGATCTCCTCGAGGCCGGCGAGGCAGCGGAGCGCGGTGGTCTTACCGCAGCCCGACGGGCCGACGAGCACCAGGAACTCCTGGTCGGCGATGTCGAGGTTGAGGTCCTTGAGGGCCGAGAAGTCGCCGAACCGCTTCCAGACGTGGTCGAACTTGATGGATGCCATTGCCGTGTGCTCCTTTGCAGTGAGGGACCTGGGATAGTATTCTGTTTCTCGGGGGCTGCGCCCCCGGACCCCCGCTTGGCGCCGAGGCGCCGAGCGGAAGAAGGTAGTATCTTTAGGCTACGACCCCGCTTGGCGCCGAGGCGCCGAGCGGAAGGGGCTCGTGTCGTTGGGCTGGACCCCGCCTGGCACCATCTCAGGGAGTGCGCGGCGGAGCGGTGGACCGGCGGATCATCAGGCGGGCGCCGAGGGTGACCTGCCGGGCCGCCCGCTGCTTGCCCTGCACCGCGTCGTCGAGCAGGGCGGCCAGGTGCTCGCCGATTGCGCGCCGCGGCTGGCGCAGGGCCGTGAGCGGCGGGTGGCTGTGCGATGCCCGCGGCGTGTCATCGAACCCCACCAGCGACACGTCCCGCCCGACGGCGAGGCCCCCATCGTAGAGGGCGTGCATCGCACCGAATGCGAGCTCGTCGCTACAGGCCAGGACAGCGGTGGGCGGCTCGGGCGCGCTGAGCAGCTCGCTCATGGCCTGGTAGCCGTCCTCCTCGGAGCGTCCGCCCTCGACGATCAGGCGCGGGTCGGGCTCGACCCCGGCGGCCTCGAGCGCGTCGGCGTAGCCCTGGTAGCGCGGCTCGCTCTCGGCGAGCTCGGAGGGCAGCTGTATGAGGCCGATGCGGCGGTGGCCGAGGCTGAGCAGGTGCTCGGCTGCGGCCTGGGCAGCGGCCCGGCCATCTACCGTGACGGAGAGGCTCTCGCAGCCCTCGGGGGCTGGCCCAGCGCAGACGTGCGGCACGCCTGCCTCGCACAGGGCGCGGGCGCGCTCGTCGCCTACCTGCATGTCCAGTAAGATCAGGCCATCCACGCGGCCGGTGCGTGCGAGGTTGATGCAGAGCTCGGCCTCGGGCTGCTCGCCCCGTATCGGCGCCAGCAGCAGGTAGTAGCCACGCAGGGCCGCCGCGTCCGACAGGCCGGAGATCAGCTCGGCCAGCACCGGGTCCGAGAGGCGTCCCGCCGGGCCGGAGAGTGTCAGGCCGAGGGTGTGGCTGCGACCGCGCAGGCTGCGGGCGGCGTGGCGCGGCTGGTAGTCCAGCACTGCCACCGCCTCCATCACACGACGGCGCGTCTCGTCCGTGACCGTCCCGGTGCCGTTGAGCACGTAGGAGACGGTTGCAGTGGAGACACCTGCCATCTGTGCGACCTGCTTGATCGTTGCCTGCATAGCGCTTAAACGATTCACCGCTTAATTGGTTAAGCGGAGTATAGCATGGTCAATATCTGGTGTCAATGGGGTTTTGAGGCTTTCTCCCGCCCCTGTACAGGCCTGCGGCAAGCACAACCTACCGCAGCGTCTCGCCGAGCGTGGTCGGGGTCAGCCCGGCCGCGCGCAGCTGGTCGATCCAGCCGCCGAGTCGTGCCGAGGTGCTCTCGCGGCCGTGCATCAGCAGGATGGCGCCACTCCCCGGCTCGGGCTTGCCGCCCAGCCCCGCGATCCAGCCGTCGATCGCGTCGTCGTCGGCGGACCAGTGGTAGGCCACATACCCCTCGGCCGCGGCCATAGCGAGGGTATCGGGCGTGGTTTCGCCGTAGGGGAAGCGGAAGTAGGGGCGCGTGCTGGCGCCAGTGACCTCCCGCACGATGCGCTCGGCCTCGCGGATCTCGGCGGTCGCCCCGTCTAGCCCGATCTGTGTGAAGGAGGGGTGCGTGAGCGAGTGGTTGCCGATCTCGTGCCCCTCCTGCACGATCGCCCGGGCCGCGTCGGGGTAGCTCTCCGCCCACCGGCCGGTGACGAAGAAGGTGCCCTTGACCCCCTTCTCGCGCATGACCTCGAGGATGGCGAGCAGGGACGCGCCATCGATCTCGATGTCGAAGGTGAGCGCGACCTTGGGCGACGCGCGGTTGCCATGCGAGACGACCGGCGCGGGCGCGCCGGCCACCCCCTCGCTGTACACAGGCACGGCCAGGCGCCGGTCGGCGGGCAGGGGCGCCTCAGGGTCCACGCGGTTCAGCTCGGCGATCGCCAAGGGGTCGCCGCCGAGCCTCTGGGCGACCGAGGCCGGGGTGTCGCCGGCAGCGGTGACGTAGCTGACGTAGCCAGCGGGCGTGGGGGCCGGGGTGGGCGTGGGGGCCGGGGTGGGCGTGGGCGTGACGGTGGGGGCGAATGGGTTGGTCAGTCCGAACACGCCCGCCTGGAGGCTCTCGCCGCCCGCTGTCGCCCGGGCCGCGCTCCCGCCGCTGTCGCCTGTCCCGAGTGCGCGCCCCGCCAGGAGGAGCAGCACGAAGACCGCCGCGGCCGCGACGAGCGTCTGAGGGCGGAGGAGGCGGGCCGGAGGCGCGGGGCGCGAGCTCTCGCGCACGAGCCCGATGCTCTCGAAGTCCTGGTCGGATCGCGCAGACCTGCGATCGCCCGAGCGCCAGACGGGTGGCGGTGCGGGGAGCGATATGCTTCTGCTCACCGCCCTGTCGCCCGGCAGGGATGTGCGATCGTCGGCGTGCGCAACCTGGGGGAGCGCGGGGAGGGAGGCGCTTTTGCTCGTCGCCCTGCCGCCCGCGCGAGTCGCGAAGAGCTGCTCGGCGCCGGGGAGCAGGCGCAGCTGCGGCATGGGCGCGTGCGGGCCGAGCGCCTCCTCGGCGAGGGTGCGCCGCCCGAAGGTGACCGCGAGGTCGGCGGGGGCGCCGTGGGCGAGCGTGCCGTAGAGCGTGGCGGCGAACGCGGCGGTGTGCGCGGGGAGCAGCGGCCCGCCCAGGGCCACCGTCGCAGGGCGCGTGGGGTCGAGCATCATGGAGCCGAGCAGGGCGGGCCCGATGCTGAGGTGCCGGCCGTCGCCGTGGCCGCCGGCGAAGGTGACGAGGCGCAGGTCCGTGGCGGGCGCCAGGATGTCGGCCAGCTCGTCAGGGGGGACGCCGCGCCCGAGGACCAGCTCGAGGCGCTCGTCGCGGGTGATGCCGGCTGGGCCGGCGATGTGGAGCGCGTGGAAGGGTGTGGAGGCCAGGGCGCGCCGCAGCCGATCCGGCGTGGCCTCGTGGAGCAGCTCCAGGGCCACGATCCCCTGGCGCTGCTCCTGGCCGAGGGCGGCCTCGAGCGCGTGGAGCTGGAGGGACTCGGCGCGGTCGGCGGCGGCGAGGACGCGGAGCGGGCCGCTCACAGCGACGGGGGCCGCAGGCTGCGCCCGACGTGTGACCCGCACGAGCGTGTAGTCCTCGCGCAGCGCGGGGGTCCAGCGGGAGGTGCCGCCGAGCGTGAGCCACTCCCAGGGCAGTGCGGCCAGCTGGTAGTCGGCGATCTGGAGCTGGAGCTGCACCCGACGCCCGCCGCCGCCGGACTCGCGCGCGACGCGGAGGAGCAGGTCGCGCACGGGCGGGCTGAAGAGCGCGCGCCCCATGGCCCGCCCGAGCTCGGCGGGCTCCTCGACGGCAACGGGGGACCCGCCGAGCTGGAGCAGCCGAGCGCTGAGCTGGGGCAGCGCCTCGTGCAGGCGCACCTCGGCGACTTCCTCAAGCCCTCCCGCGGTGGCTCGTGCCGTGTAGACGCCCTGGGACGGGCCAGGTCCCAGGGTGATGAGGAAGGGGGTGACATGCTGGGTCGTTGCCATGCACCTTCTCCGCTTGCCGCATAGGGAGGCCCTCACACCCAGCCGCTCTCCCGGCTGCGGGAGAGGGGAGCTCAACGCGGCGTGATGGGCCAAACCGCAGATCTCGTACGGGTTTCTCGCCGCCTCCGCGCCCCGCAGTGCGGGTGGCGCGGCCTCGGGCCGTCAGGCAGTTGGGATGTTGGGCCGCCCCGGAAGGGCTCGGGCCGGGCACGGGCAGCCCGCACTGTCGGCGCGTCTTTGCGCCAGCGGAAGAGCGGGCGTCCCGGTCGGCAAGGTGACTGTTACTCGGCCAGGATGACCCGTACGAGGCCGACGTCGGGCGCGACCCACAGGCCGTAGTCCATCTCGTCGCCGTTGCGCCGCCGCCCGGGGACCCAGGTCTCGCCCTCGAAGCGGCCCTCCTCGATCAGCACGTGGCCCGCGAGACGCGCGGCGAGGAACTGCTCGCTGAGCTGCGGCGTGGCGAGGATGGCGCGCGGCTCCTGCTTGCGGCGGACGATCAGGCGGTAGCCGGCCCCGCAGAGAAACAGCTCGCGCTCGCCGGCGCGGATGATCAGGCCGCGGCCGCGCTCGGGCGTGGCGGCGCGCGGGTGGCGGAAGTCGCGCCAGATGAAGCCCTGGTCCCCCTCGCTGAACACCGCCATGGCCTCGTAGTCTCCCATGTCGATGTACTGCGCGCCCATGTGCTCCTCCTGCGCCACTGCGTAGAGCTGGCCGGCGGCCTGGTACCTGAGGATGAGCGGGATGGCGGCGGCGGCGCAGCGGAAGCTGTCGATCAGCGCGCGGCGCTCCGGGTGCGGCTCGCCGTCCGGGCCGAGCAGGCTCTCGATGCCGAAGGCGGCATAGCCGACGGCGCCGTGCTCGGCGATGGCGTAGAACATATTGCGCGTGTTAGCGCCGCCGGGCATCGACTCAGGGATGAAGAGCGGGTTGTCGGGCCGGGCGTAGCCGGCGCAGATCGCGCGGTAGCCGGCGTGGGCCTCGATGTAGATGTCTGGCGCGATCAGGTCGAGGTGCGGCGCGGCGTAGCGCCAGATGTCGAGCGCGGTGAGCGTGCCGCCGCCCGAGGGGTAGCTCACGCCGGCGGTGCGCCAGCCCATCTCGCCGAGCCAGACGTTGGTGTAGAGCGGGAGGTCGTAGGCCTGCTTGCCGGCCGCGGCGATCGCGTCGATGTAGCGGGCGATGCTGTGGGCGGTGAGGAGCTCGCCGGCCATGGGGCCGAAGAGCTCGGGCCAGGTGCCGGCGGCCCGCTCGCCCTGCGCGCGCCAGGCGGCGTGGGCGGCGCTGCCCTCGGCGTGGGCGATGACCTCGACGAGGCCGGCGGGGACGGGGGAGCGCAGCTCGCGCTCGGCCTCGGGCCCGTAGTCGCGGTCGCTGCCGAGGATACCGGGCTCGTTCTCGACCTGCACCGCGATCACGGTGCGCTCGGCGGCGTCGCGCTCGCGCAGGTGGCGCATAAGGGCCGTGAAGGCGCGCGCGTCCGCGTCGCGGGTGGCCTCACAGTGCGAGGAGAGCACGGCGATCGGGAGGCCGCCGGGGCCGACGACGCGGCGGAAGCGGGCGGTGTCGGCCTTGACCCAGGCGGGGGCGTAGGCCATGACGCCGTTCTTCCAGGTGGCGAACCAGAGGAGGACGAGGCGCAGGCCGCGGGCGCGGGCGCCCTCGAGGAGCATGTCCACCGAGGCGAAGTCGAATCGGCCCTCCTCGGGCTCGACCTGCTCCCAGTAGACCGGGACCTCGGCGGTGTTGGCGTGCATGAGCTCGAGGGCGCGCCAGGCCACCTCCATATCCTCGGCGCGGTAGGCGCTGGAGTTGTGGACCTGACCGCCCAGCGGGAAGAAGGGCTTGCCGTCGACCGTGAAGACGTGTGCGCGAGCTGACATTGGTCGCCTCTCATCGTTCAGGGTGCGTGGGTTAGAGAAGATCTATGCTGAGCGGAGCGCGTGGCCCGCCTGCGCGGCGAGCATGCGCTCGTACTCCTGGTAGGTGCGCCGCGCCACCACCGGCCAGTCGAAGGTGGTCGTGACGATCCGGACGCTCTCCTCGCCCCAGGCGGGCCAGCGCTGGCGGGCGTCGAGGGCGCGCCCGATCTTATCCGCCAGGTCGGCCGCGTCGCCGGGGCGCACAAGGTAGCCGTTGCGTTCGTCGAAGACCTTGTCGGGGATGCCGCCGGCCGCCGAGGCCACCACCGGCTTGCGGTGGATCATGCCTTCGAGCGTGACCAGGCTCGATCCTTCGTACAGCGTCGGGTGGACCACCAGGTCCACCTCCTCGTACAGGTTGTGGAGCTCGGCGTCGGTGAGCCGCCCGGCGAAGGTGATGTGCTCGGCGATCCCGGCGGCGCGGGCCTGCTCCTCGAGCGCCTGGCGCTCCTTGCCCTGCCCCACGAGCAGCCAGCGCCAGCGCGGCGGCAGCGCGCCGCGGCCCTGGAGCAGGGCCAGCGCCTCGATCATGACGTGGTAGCCCTTGTTGCGCTCCAGGCGGCTCACGCTGAGGAAGGTCGGCTCGGCCTCATCGAGGCGGAAGCGCTCGCGCATCGCGGCGCGCATCACGGCGGTCACCGGCGCCAGGCACTCCTCGGAGTCGATCGCCGATGGTATCACGACGACGCGGTCGGGGTGGACGCCCAGGTAGTGCGGCAGGTCATCTTTGGTGCAGGCGTCGGTGGCGATGGCGCGGTCGGCCAGGCGCGTGCCGTAGGAGTAGAGCGCGCGGAAGGGGGCGTAGGCCAGCCACTTGCGCCAGTCGGGGGTGCGGTACTCCTCGAGGCCGTGCGGGTTGGCGATGAACGGCACGCGGCGCAGGAGCGGGTCGCGTCGGCGGATCCAGCCGTAGCCGAGGGCGCAGAGCCCCTGGGCGTGGACCACGTCGTAGGCGCCGCGGCGGGCCTGGCGGGCGGCGGCGCGGCCGAGCTCCCAGGTGTAGTAGGGGTAGTTGATCTGCCGGCCGAGGATCGAGTTGGGGCGCAGCCGCGGCGAGGTGTAGTCGTAGCGCAGGAAGATCACTGACGACAGACCACCGACGACGGACTCATAGGCGTGGCGCAGCTCGGTGTCCAACTGCTGTTGGTCGGTGCTGGTCTGCTGGACGTAGAGCGTGACCTGCGCGCCGAGGCGGGCCAGGTGGGTGGTGAGGTGGAAGACGTGGCGCTCGATGCCGCCGAAGCCGTGCAGCGGGAAGACGACCCGTGCGAGCATGGCGACGCGGATGGGGGTGTTAACAGTCATGGCCGGTCTGGGATAGGATCATTTTGTGCTATTCTAACACATGTGTAAAGGGTATTGGGGCGCGTGCGGGGTGGGAGCATCCCAGGTGTGGACATGCACAGCGAGGCGCGGAGTCCAGCTCCGCGCCTCGTGACGCTCGGCGTTCTGCGCTACGGCTACGGCAGCGCGCCGCGGAAGGGGACGTTGCCGAAGGCCCCGCCGCCGGCGAGCTCGCCGGCGACCAGGGTGCCCTGGAGGCTGCCGCCCACGAACTCCACCGTGGCACGCGGCGCCCACACGGTCCCCTCGACGCCGATGCTGTCGATCTCCAGGCGCTGGGCATCGTGGAAGTTGAGCAGCACGCGCGAGGCGTCGACGCCCTGGAGCGAGAAGCCGAACCCGGCCATACGCGTGCCGCCGTCGACGTTGATCAGCGCGGTGGCTCCAGCCGGCACGCGGATGTTCAGCGCGCTCGCCTGGGCCAGGTCCTGCCCGGAGAGGCGGAACACGTTCAGGCCGGGGCGGTCGCCCTGCAGGAGCAGCTCCGCGCGCGGTCCGCCCCAGCTGAAGGCGCGGGTGGTGCCGGTGGTCTCGAGCCGCGCCCAGGCGTCGGCCGCGCTCAGCGCGTAGGCTTGTGCGGCGGCGAAGTCCAGCGGCGAGCCCTGGCGCGGCGGGTCGGCGTAGGCCACATTGGCGATGTTCGCGCTGCCGCCGTAGACGATCCTGCCGTTCGGCACGCCGCCCTGGGCGAAGCGCAGGTCCCCACCCACCACCAGATCGTCGCGGGCGCCGTCCGAGTCGGGCAGCGCGGAGCCAATGCTGTAGGCCGTGATCTCGGCGTCCTCACCGATGGCGACCCGGCCGTTTGCCTGCGAACTGATCAGCTGCGCGTCGCCGAGCACGAAGATGTTGAAGTCGGTGATCGGCGCAGCCGGCTGCGGCCGCGCGGTGGCGGTGGGGCTCGTCGTCGCGGTAGCGGTGGCGGTGCTGGTGGGCGTCTGCGTCTGCGTGGCGGTGGCGGTGCTAGTGGGCGTGTCGGCGGGCGTCTGTGTGCTGGTGGGCGTCTGTGTCTGTGTGCCGGTGGGCGTGGCGGTGGCGGTGCTGGTGGCAGTGGCCGTTTCCGTGGGCGTGGGGGTGGGGACGTTGGCGCGCACGGGGAAGACGTAGCGCCCGGGCCGGGCGGCGTTGAGGCTGCCGCGCGTCAGGCCGCTGGCGGCGTTGCTATCGAGCAGCGCGCCGGTGACGCCGGAGCCGGGGAGCTCGAGCGAGCCAGCGGGCACGCCGCTCGAGTAGCCCGCGCGAGGCGCGTCGCCGCCGATGCCGAGGAAGCCGCCGTTCTCGTCGCCGGCCTCCCAGGTGATACGGTCGTAGTTGAAGACAATGTCGAAGTCGCCGGGCGCCACGTCCGAGCGGTCCACCAGGATGAGCTGAAAGCTGTTGGTCTTGTCGGCGCGGCCCTCGAAGTAGCCGACGCCGCCCCAGTTGGCGCAGAAGGCCGGGCGGCCCTCGAACGTGGCCGGGGCGGTGGAGTAGGTCACGCGCGCCGAGCCCGCGCCCGAGGTGTCCACGTCGGCGAAGAACGGCGCGATGATCGCGCGCTCGGAGGCCGCGAGCTCGGAGGGGGTGAAGGTGCTGAGCGGCGCGTCGAAGGTAACGTTGCCGTTGGTGTTGACGAACAGGGCGCTGTACGAGGCGCCGAGGAAGTTCAGGGTGAAGGGCAAGCTCACCGCCGGGCTGGAGGCGTCATCGGACGGGGGCAGCACGGCTGCGGCACAGGCGTCGGCGCCGGACGCGTCCAGCAGGGGTGTCACCGCCCCACCCGCGGCGTTCGAGACGAACGTGCGCGGCGCGAGGACGGCGATGACGAGCAGCGCCGCCAGGATAGGGAGTATCTTCCGCCACATACCACACGCTCCTGGGAACCAGGCGAAGATGAAGGTGGCAAGCAGCACAACAAGACACTGGGGCGATCGGTGCCCGCCGGAGTGAGACATGGTGTGGAAAACGTGCTGGTTCCGATGTCAGACTATAGCACGACGGTGCGTCGTTGTCCACGATCTGACAAGATTGTTAGCCCTGGCTAGCTCATCTCGTCGTAGGTCACGCGGTACACCGCGTCCATACGGTCGTCTGAGATGTAGAGGGCGCCATCCGGCCCCACGGCCAGGTCCACCGGCCGCCCCCAGGCGGCGTCGCCCACCAGCCAGCCGGTGATGAAGTCCTCGGCCGCCACCGGGCGCCCATCGTCCATGCGCAGCCGCACCACCTTGTAGCCCACCTTCTCCTCCCGGTCGAATGAGCCGTGCAGCGCCACGAGCAGGTCGCCGCGGTAGTCGGGCGGGAACATCGCCCCGTCGTAGAAGGCCAGACCAAGCGGTGCCGAGTGTGCGGGGAGCTCGAAGGCCGGCTGCGCCACCCCCTCGCAGGCGTCCGGACCGCCGAACTCGGGGTCCGGGAGGCTGCCGGCGTGGCAGCGCGGCCAGCCGAAGTCGTCCCCGTCGCGCACGACGTTGATCGTGTCGGGTGGGATGTCGGGCCCCAGTCGGTCACGGCTGTTGTTGGTCGCGAACAGCTCGCCGCGGTCGCTCCAGACGAAGCCCACCGCGTTGCGCAGGCCCACGGCGAAGGATCTCCGGCCGCTGCCGTCCGGCTCGTAGCGGGTGATCGCCGCACGCCGCGGATCGTCCTCCACGCACACGTTGCAGCTCGAACCGACTGAGAGGTACAGGCCACCGTCGGGGCCGAAGCCGATGGTGCGGGACCAGTGGTTGCCGCCTACTGGCAGGTCGGGCACCACGGTTTCGCGCTGCTGGTAGCGCCCCCCGGCGTCGGGCTCGCCCAGCCGGATCACGGAGTCCTGCTGCGCCACCCAGAGAGCCCCCTGGTGGAACTCGACGTCGTGCGGGCGGTGGAGCTCGTCGGCGGCCACGCGCACCTCGTCGGCGCGGCCGTCGCCGTCCGCGTCGGGCAGGGCCGCCACGATGTCGACGTCCCCTTCCGACACGGCGACGTGCAGTACGCCGTCGGGGCTGAAGTCCATGAAGCGCGTCCGGCCGGGGAGCTTCGCGAACAGCACGACGCTGAAGCCGTCCGGCAGGTAGAGCGGGGCGGGCAGCCCCTCGGCCTCCACAGGCGCCAGCAAGGGCTGCGCCCCGCCTTGCACGCGGGTAGCTGGGCTCGCGCCACAGGCGGACGCTATGAGCGCTGCGAGCGCCAGCAGAAATACTCGTCGTACCATGGTGTACCTCACATTCGGATCAGGCATCCGGCCGCCCAGCCGGCGGCGTTGGCCGCGCAGTCGCGCAGCATGTCGGGCACGTTCCACTGCATATTGATCAGTGCGGGGTCGCCCTTCTGCTCAAGCTCGTAGCGCAGCGCCATCCACTCGCTGGTCTCCCACACTGCGGTGAGCGCGGCCAGCATCAGGCCGGTGGCGGCCGCCGGGTGGTCGGCGCACCAGCGCAGGGTCTCCGCGAGCCGGCTGTCCCCGCGCACATCCTCGGCCGCCACGGCGATCGCCTCGCCTGCGAGCAGGGTCAGCGCCAGCGCGGTGAGGCTGTGTGGGAGCGTGTCGAGGCCGAAGCCGGCCACGCGTAGTTCGCCGAGCGGCCCCTTGTAGATGTCGAAGCGGGGGTGTGAGGTGAGGTAGCCGGCCGTGAACGGCGCGATGTGCCAGACGTACCCGGGGTTGTCGGCGGCCACGGCCGTGAGCGTCCGCCACGCCAACCCGAGGAGATTGTCGTCGTTGTCCGGGCTCTGCGGGTGTCCCTGCCCAGCGAGCCGCAGCAGGTCTGGCAGCAGCAGGGCGACGGTGTTGAGCGCCAGGTGCGGCGCCCAGGTGGTGGGCATGCCGTAGACGCGGCGGTTGGCCCTGGCGGTGGCCACTGTGGCAAGCCAGAGGCCATAGCGCGCCACGTCGGAAAGAACATGCCTGCTGCGTTCCATCACTTCCTCCGCTTCCATCCCCCGCCGCCTCTGCAACCAGAGTGCCACGGCGCGGCGGCACCGCTTGTGCTACAGTATGCTATCACTATGTCTGACACCGTCACCTTCACGGCTGTCACCTTCAACTGTTTCGGCGGCTTTGCGCCCGGGACGCGGCGGCGGCTGTTCGCGCTGGCCGAGGAGCTCGCGCGGCGCGAGCCGGACCTGGTCTGCCTGCAGGAGGTGCAGCTTCACAGCCACCACGAGCTGCTCGTGCGGGCGCTGGACAGCCACCCCCATACCGCGCATGAGCCGTTCGTGTATGCGCCGAAGGGCGGCCTGCTCACGCTCTCGCGTGCGCCAATAGCCGAGGCCCAGTTCTCGCTCTACCCTGAGCGCGGCAGCTGGTACGGCCTGACGATCGCCGACGTGGCGCTGCACAAGGGGGCGCTGTTGGCGCGCATCGACGTGGCCGGCACCTCGGTGGTCGCCATCAACACTCACCTCAGCGCCAACTACACCGGCGACTGGCGCCCCCAGAGCGCCTTTGCCCGCACCGAGCGCGCCCAGCTCACGCTGCTGGCCGACCTGGTGGCCTCTCAGCCACCGGAGTCGCTGGTGCTCGTGATGGGCGACTTCAACGTGCCGCGCGGCACGTGGCTGTACGAGGAGTTTATCGCGCGCAGCGGCCTGACAGACCCGCTGGCCGGCGACACGCGCCCCACCTACCGGCCACACTCCGGCATCCCCGCCCGCTACGCCCTGCCGCTCGACTGGCTGCTGCTGCGCGTCCCGCCGGGCCTCCGCGGCCTGCGCGCCGAGGCGGAGCTCTGCTTTGATCGCCCGGTGGCCATGGCCGGCGGGGCCAGCGGCTTCCTCTCGGACCACATCGGGGTGGAGCTCGAGCTCTCCTGGAAGGCCTGAGGTTCCGTGCTACAATACCTTGTTGCGGCCTCAACCTGCCGTCCCGCCTCGGCCCAGGCTCTTCTCCCTATAGCGTCAGGGGCGCTAAGGAGCAACGATCGTGGAGAACGCGGCTGTCCGGGCGCCGGCGCCTGCGACCGACGCCGAGCTGGTCTCTCTGCTGCGTGACGAGCCGGCAGCTGGGATCGCGGCCCTGTACGATCGCTATGGGCGACTGGTCTACAGCGTCGCGCTGCGGATCGTAGGGGACCACGGGGCGGCCGAGGAGATCACCCAGGATGTGTTCGTGCGCTGCTGGCGCTCTATCGACCGCTACCGCACCGAGCAGGGCGGCCTCTCCACGTGGCTGCTCTCGATCGCGCATAACCGCGCGGTCGATGAGCTGCGCAGCCGCCGCGGCAAGGAGCTGCACCGCCCCCGCGCCGAGGAGGCCGACATCCCGGCGGTGGCCGAGCCAGGCTTCGACGCGGCCCTGGTGCGCGGCGATGTGCGGCAGGCGCTCGGCGGGCTGCCCGAGAGCCAGCGTGAGGTGATTGAGCTGATCTTCTGGGGTGGGCTGACGCGCCGTGAGATCGCGGACCGGCTGCGGCTGCCGCTCGGCACGGTCCATACCCGGCTGCGGCTCGGCATGGACAAGCTGCGTGAGGCGCTGGGGCGGCTCATGGAGGCTGAGTAGACTCGCGCGTCGCCTCGGTGCGTATGCTGTAGTGGTGGGAGTGTTCGGCGGCGGGCGGCGATCAGGGCTGGCCCCAGGCGCGGGCGGAAGAGTGTGAGGGATGGACGATACCCAGAGCAGCCTGTGTGAGGAGCAGCGGTCCCGGCTGGCGGCCTACGCGCTTGGCGAGGGCCAGCCGGACTCCGAGGCCCGCGCACACCTCGAGGTCTGCGCCGCGTGCCAAGAGGCGCTCCGCGAGTACCGGGCCGTGGCCAGGGTGATGCCTGTGGCGGCGCCGGACGCCGCACCACGCCCCGAGCTGCGCGATCGGATCGTGGCCGCCGTTGCGGCCGGCGCCGTGCCTCGCCCCGCACCCGCCGCAGCTCGGCACCGGCCCGGCGCGGCCGCGTGGTGGGCCTCCCTCGCCGCGATGGCCGCCCTTCTCGTGGCGCTCCTCGGCTGGAATGTGTCACTCCGCGCCCAGGTGGACACCCAGGCGGCGCAGCTTGCGGTCAGCCGCGAGGGGTGGCAGACAGTCGTCGTGCTGCTCAATGACCCCGACGTGCGCTGGTACGCCGTGGCGGGCGAGATGGCGCGCGGCAGCCTATGGGCGGCGCCGGGAAGGAGCGAGGCCTGCCTGATGGTGGAGCAGCTTCCCCCGCTGGAGGTCGGGCAGGTGTACCAGGTCTGGCTGATCGACGGCGAGGAGCGCACCAGCGGCGGGGTCTTCGAGCCGCGCGGCGGCAACGCCTGGGCGATCATCCGCTCTGACGAGCCCGTGAGCGACTACCGCTCGGTGGCTGTCACGGTGGAGCCGCGCGGCGGGAGCCCGGCGCCCACCGGGCCGCTGGTGCTGGCGGGTGACCTCACATCTCCCCAGGCCCAGTAGCATCAGGCGAAACAAGGCGGCGAGGACGAACGCTCGTCCTCGCCGCCTCTGCGCGTGTGCCCGAAGAGCTCGGGTGGATAGCTACCGTCGGCGCGAGATGCGCTGCCGCACGACGCGCATGGGGACGCGCATTGGCGCCGGGCGATTCGTCCGCGTCATAACCAGTGCGGCAACCAGTGCGGCGACGGCGATCAGCAGCAGGACGGACATCAGTGCCTCCTTCGGATGCAGGGCTGCCACCCGAGCATTCACAGTGTTGGACGGCAGTATAGCAGTGTCGTCCCGGGTCGTCTATAGGTGAAAGTGTCCAATTGACGCCGGTATTTATACAGACGTACAACAGGCTGCCGGTGGATGCATCGATTGGGCTTGCAGGCCCCATTATTGTTACTGTTATTGTAGGGCTGTGCGCCCCACCTGTATCTCTCTCTTTTGCACAACCCGTGCCGTGGAGCCACGCCTGAGAGATCGGATTGTGGCGTTGCTCTGCTCTCCCCGGCTCCGGCACGTCGCTTGCTCTGCACCACGGAGCGAGGCAGGAGAGCTGAGGAGGGGATCGTGGATCGAGAACGGATCGAGGGGCTGGCGCGCCGCTTTATCGACACGCTGCATGCGCTGGAGGACGGCGACGAGGGCGGCGTGGAGGCGATCACGGCGTTGTTCGCCGGCGAGGCCAAGCTCACGAACCCCGCGCTGCAGCTGCAAGGGGACGAGCGCGGTGGCCGCGAGGGGGTGCGCGCGTTCTGGGATAACTACCGGCGCACCCTCGGTGGCGCGCGGTCGAAGTTTCACCACGTGCTGACCGACGAGCGTGCGGCCGGCCTCTTCTGGACCACTAGCGGCAGCTATCCGGACGGCGCCCCACTCGAGTATGATGGCGTCAGCCTGCTCGAGTTCGATGATCAGGACCGGATTGTGCGCTTCCAGGGTTACTTCGACACGCGCCAGCTCAGCCGGGAGGCCGGGGCCTGAGAGTGACCTTTCCCCGCTGTTGCGCCCCGCACCGCCCGCGTGTATCATGCCGCGGCTGCGAGGACGACTGCGGAGGATGCTTCGATGGACGTGATCTACCACTTGGCGCCGGCGGCGCGCTGGCAGGGCTGGCCGCAGGGAGCCGCCTATCTGCCCGCGGAGTACGAGGCCGACGGCTTTGTACACTGTACCGGTGGCGTCGACCTGATGCTCAGAGTAGCCAACACATTCTACCGGGAGGTCCCGGGAGGTTTCGTGCTCCTGGCGATCGACCCGGCGCGCCTCAGCTCCGAGCTGCGCTGGGAGCGTCCCGGCGACGATCTCGCGCCGTTGTTCCCACACCTCTACGGGCCAATCGACCACGAGGCTATCGTTGGGGTGTCGCAGGCGACGCGCGCCCAGGACGGCACGTTCCTCAGCCAGGGCTAATGCAAAGTCAGCGGCGGAAGAGCCAGCGGTCAACGGCGGCATCGAGTGAGCGCTGGAGAGCGGCCAAGTTCGTGACGCCGGCGCGGGCGGTGAGAGCGCAGACCAGGTTGT